>NZ_JCBDGK010000038.1:0-268753 GCF_059834005.1 Vibrio sp. R12-SW3-ISO1 | reverse complement strand
ATACGCCAGCGGGATCGCTGGCGTAAATATTTAATTTAGGAGACTTGGCTCATAGTGAAACCAAGACGCCGCGCTTACATCACGTAAGTGTAAGGCGCTTGAATACCAAGTGGGATGCCAACCGCCCAGTACGCTAGCAAGAAGATAGACCAGCCAATCAGCATCGCAATTGAGAATGGCATCATCAACGATGCTAGAGTACCGATACCCGTCGACTTCACGTAGCGTTGACAGTACACCACCACCAATGGGAAGAAGACCATCAACGGTGAAATGATGTTTGACACTGAGTCACCAACACGGTACGCCGCTTGAGACAGCTCAGGAGAGATGCCTACAGCCATCAACATTGGCACAAGAATTGGACCAATCAATGCCCATTTCGCCGACGCAGAGCCAATCAACAAGTTCACAGCGGCTGTCAGTAGAATCATACCAATAATGGTCGCTTCACCCGGTAGGTTCATCGCTTTCAGGCCTTCTGCACCGTACAACGCCAACATAGTACCGATGTTCGATTGTGCGAAAGCAGAAAGGAATTGAGCACAGAAGAACGACATCACAATGTACGCGCCCATGGTCGCCATGGTGTCGGACATCGCTTTAATAACGTCGTTACTGGTCTTAAACGTACCGGCAACCTTACCGTAAACGTACCCAGGGATGATAAACAAAATAAAGATCAGTGGCACGATAGACTTCATCAGCGGCGCTGAGAACGCAGTAATTTCACCCTCTGGTGAGCGCAGTGCAGAAGACTCCGGAATAATCGCTGCAATCAGCAGTGCAATACCCGCCATCATCGACCAACCGGCATAACGAAACGCTTTCGATTCCAACTCTGTAAATGAACCGAGATCCGGGGCTTTCTCCGCATCGTCATCAATCGGTGTTTTTGCTAGGCGAGGCTCGATGATTTTCTCTGTCACGTACCAACCAATCGCAACAATGATCACTGATGAAAGCCCAGTGAAGAAGATGTTGGCCAGTGGGTTGACGACGTATTTAGGATCAAGCACCTGTGCGGCAGTTTGAGTGAAACCCGCTAACAGAGGGTCAATACCAGAAGGGATAAAGTTAGCAGAGAAACCACCTGACACACCCGCAAAAGCAGCAGCGATACCCGCAAGTGGGTGACGGCCAGCGGCATGGAAAATAATACCACCGAGAGGAATAACCAAAACATAACCCGCGTCTGCCGCCGTATGCGACACGATGGCAACCAGAATCAGCATTGGCGTCAGAAGTTTTGCTGGCGTGAAGTTCAGCATCTTCTTAAGACCTGTGGTGATGAAACCAGAAGAGTCAGCCACACCCACACCCAACATCGCCACAAGCACGATACCTAAAGGTGCGAATCCGGTGAAAGTCGTCACCATATTCGCGAGGAAACTGGCTAATGCCTCCCCCGTCAACAGGTTGTTGATCGCCAATGCCTCACCTGTACGAGGATTGATCAGATCAAATGACACATTAGACAACAGCGCTGATGCTACCCAAGTGATCACCAATGCCCAAAAGAATAAGATCGCCGGATCAGGAATTTTGTTGCCTGCGCGCTCGATAAAGTTTAAAAAGCGATCCATCCCACTCGGCTTAGCAGATGGCGCTGAATTGATTGCTTGGTTACTCATGGTAACTCCATAGTTTGATGTTGTTGCCCTAGACCTTGTTATATTTTTTGACGGTCTATTATCAGCCAAGCATTCTATAAAACCCGCTTACAAAAAGCACAAGATTCTAAGGTTTTTTCCATAATTGGAGACATGTTTTGCAAAAACGTCAAAGACGTGCAACACAAACACCACAAAAAACCCACCAAATACCTCACAACTCGTTCACCAATTAGAAATTTATTTGGATTACCTATCAATTAACACCACCTATCCATGAGGGCTATTTAGTCATTAGTAAACTCACTGTAGCTTGACATCATAGTGGTCACGGATAGGGTTTGAGCGGCATCCAACCTATCTCGCCATTCGGTTGTCACTGTGATGGTTTTCAATGCGTTGGATAAGGTTGCAGTCGGCTCACTGGTTTGCCAACGCACGGTAAATGGAGCGTATGTGGTCGCGTCACTGCCACTGGTTATGCTCGTAAAATCGGCGGGAGGTATGCTAGACAACGCCGCTGATGCGCCGCGACTGCGAAACCACTCCAACTGACTTTCTGCGATATTGAGTGCTTGAATACTCTTGACGGCAAAATCGGAGCGCTGCTCAACGTATGCTTGGAGCTTGATCAGTGACAACGAGGCGACACCAATCAAAATAAACGCAATCATTACTTCCACCAAACTAAAACCACGCTGGCTATTTTGCATACCAACCTCCATTGTTCCACATTAGGGTTTTCGGCCGTTGGTAGAGACTATTGGCTGACGAGTAGTCGAGGTCGTACGAGCCATTGAGCACCACTTCACCATTGGGTGAATCGAAATGCATCCCCCCTTTGGGGTGAAACGCGCCATTGTCCAAGTAGACAGTGTGGGTTGAGAGCAGACTTTCTATCGCGCTAAAAAAGCTGACTTCAGACCAATAGTTCGCCAAATTCTCATCGCTAAAAGCGGGACTGGTACGATCCACCATATGAAAAAATGAGCCTGAGTAACTGGTTGAACCTGTCGAGGCAAATATGCCATTGGCGACGACCAGTGAACGCGGCCCTGTGACAGTGAGCGGCGCACTGAGGACGCAGTGGCCTTCTACCCACACTTTGTCATAACTGGCAAAAGCATCCGCCAGTTGTTGATGGCAAGTCTGACCGTCCGAGACTTCGGGATTCGTGATTAAGTAGTAATCCGCTTTAATATTTGAGATGTTTGACGTCGTTTTGGTGACACCAAAATAGTTATAAAACGGGTCAAGATCGTCGTCTTTGAGATAATCCTGCGCAAAGAGGTCTGGGTCATCGGTGGTATTGCCCCCTTCAGTGGTCGAGGTTTTGTGGCTACTGGCACAGTCACCGGAGAACCCAGGATAAGGGCCATTTGGCATAGGGTCTTCGGTGCTCAATGAAGCACCTGTGGGTGACTCAAACGTCACACGGTGTTTATAGCGAATCGCAACGCACTCATATTCGCCTTCTCCATTCGGCTTTTTAGGCGCATCGGCTGCGATCGCCGCACTGCCACGGATACGCAGATCTGCAGTGGTTTGAATCGCGCCAAGCCCCGTCATGCTACCCCAATAAAACGACTTTTTAAGTTCGTGAGTTGTGCCTTGTGACTCAATCACATAATCGGACGCGGTTAAAGCGCGCAGGTACAAGTCATCGAGCGCTAACGTCTCTTTACAAATTGAATCGAGCAATCCATGCCCTGGCGTCGTCAAATCGGGAACGAGGTTGGGGCTTCCTTTTAAATAGGCATAGACGCACTCGATGCCACCTTCTGCTCGCCAATGAGCTTGTCTAGCTTTGACTTCATTGTGTGAGCGCTTGATCTGGTAAAAGACATGTCGATAAGAAGCCAACACCATCACCAGTGCGATCACCAACAAAATCGATGTGACGAATAGAGTCACCACCCCACGCTGTTTGTTCCTACTCATTGCCAATTCCTCTGCAAAGTCACCGAAGAAGTGTCGAACGTCACGCTCGTGTCACTCACCAACTGAGCGCGCAACGTGACATTGACCTGTTGGCTGTGTGTCGAACCTCCTCGAATCGTCTCTGTGTTGACGGTTAACGCGGTAAGGGAAATCTGTTTTGGATCAAAAACGTTGTAACAGTTTCCATGCAGTCCAGAGTCAGTTGCGTCACTGACAGAAAGTGGCGCTGGCGTGTGTTTCTCACAGATTTTGAGCGAGTGACCGAGCGTCCCGGATGAACTTGGCTCACGCTTGTAGACCACATTACGAAACGCACTCGCGCCAGACGAGGCAACGCGGTACACATACCCCACTAACTCCGGTGAAGACTGGGTATGAATGACACCCGAAGCGCCTGACAACTGGTGATAGGTATCCGTAAGGCCGTCATAGCCTGCGCGCTGCATGTCCTCTTTCATTTGTGCCATCGCAGTCGATAGGTTTTGGGCTAACAGCAACGCTTTGCCTCGCTCGGTTGCCACCGCTTGGCTGCGAATAAACACGCTGCCCACCAGCATGATGGCAATCAATCCAAGGGCCGATGCAATCAGCAACTCGACCAATGACGCACCGCGCTGAAAATGGCCTCTCGGTTTAGCATTGCGCATAGCCATAATGACTGCCTCCTACTGCGCATATCATCACTCGGCTCGCACCATAAGCACTCTTCAGTTTCAAGTTCTGATTGGTGGTATTGGCAATATAAAACTCCAAATTGCCATCTTTCACTTTGCCACGCACACCATCGAATTTGATTTGATCAGAGGTATAGTTAGAGAGGATCACCACATCTCGAAAGCTTGCGCCATCAAGGTAAAGAATGGGCGTTCCTCCCGAGGTGTCGGAGTCTGTCAGTAGCAGTCTCCACTGACCGGGCAAACTTGGCGTGACAGAGGATTCAATGTGAGCCCACAGATCTTGGTTGCGCCACACCGCTTCCGACTTCGCTTGAACAAGAAAGTGCTCTAGCTCACCCGCGACGCGCTTCATTTGATTGCTTGCACTCATGGTTTGAAAACTCGGCGCGGCCACCGTAAGCACAATTCCGAGCACCACTATCGTGCAGAGCAGCTCAAGCAAGGTAAAGCCGCGAGTCATTTCCCATTTCATTATGTAAACCATCGCATATGCCATTTTTATCTTGCGCACATGCTATCAGCCCATAAAAATAGTTTATAAATCAAAGAGGAAGCATTAGAAATGATTCGAAAAAATCGCTGCAACAACCGAAAAAATTACTTACATGGCATGACATTGCTCGAATTACTCATCGCAGTTGCGATCGTGACGATATTGGCCATGATTGCCTATCCCGCGATGCAGAGCTACGCCTTAAAAGCGCATCGCACTACAGCATTAGCCGATTTGAGCCGCATCCAACTCGCGCTTGAGAAAGGTTACGATGGCAGCTACCTCACCTTGGCATCATCGATTATGTCAGGGTCGAGCTGTACGGTGTGCGAGTCCGACACAGCACGTTACTCACTCAGCATTGTCGCGAGCGCCGCCTCCTATACGATTACGGCAACGCCCAGTGGCGCACAAGCGAGCGATGCGTGTGGCGGTGCGACTTACACCGCGCTGACACTCAATCAGTTGGGCCTGCGCTCACCCGCTAGCTGCTGGAAATAAGCGCAATGTTTGCCATTCAAAGGCATAAAGAGCACAGAATCGCGTTGCGTGCTTGAACTCTTTGGCTTTCGCCCATATGTTGCCTATAGACATCGTGACTACGAACATCATCTACCAGCAAGGAATGATCACATGCAATCACCCTATATCGTTGAATTAAATGAGCAGAACTTTCGACAAGTATTGGAAGGCTCAATGCAAACGCCGGTGTTAATTCACTTTTGGGCACCGATGAGCCAAGAGAGTGCGCAAATCATTCCGCAACTTCAGTCGCTAACCCAGGAGTACAACGGCGCCTTTACCTTAGCGCTCCTCAATTGTGAACAAGAGCAAATGATCGCCTCGCAATTTGGCGTGCAAGCGCTCCCGACCATTGCCCTGTTTATGAATGGTCAAGCCGTCGACGGCTTAGGTGGCCCGCAGGGTATTGAAGCGATTCAAGCCATGCTGAGCAAGCACCTGCCAAGCCAAGAAGAGCTGGCGCTCAGTGAAGCGCTGACTCTGATTGAGCAAAAGCAGTACACTCAAGCACTGCCGATTCTTCAAAGTCTTGGAGAAGAGTGGCAACAAAAAGGTGACGTGAAACTCGCCATCGCAGACTGCTTACTCGAGACCCAAGCGTTTGACGAGGCAAAAGCCATGCTGAGCCATATTCCGCTTGAGTACCAGGATAACTACTACAAAGGCTTGGTCGCGAAATTAGAGTTGCATGAGCAATCCGCCAACAGCCCAGAGATTCAATCTCTCAAAGCTGACTTAGCGAATGACCCAGGCAACGCAAAATTGGCATCCGAATTGGCACTTTGCTACCACCAAGTTAAGCGCGATGAAGAAGCCCTTGCACTACTTTGGACATTTCTTAAGAAAGACCTCAACACCGAAGGCGGTGATCTGAAAAAGATCTTTATGGATATCCTGTCGGCATTAGGCCAAGGAAACGCCATCGCCAGTCAGTACCGCCGCCAATTGTATTCGGTGTTGTATTAAACACCGATAGTGCAGAACGTCCCTCTCCTCCAACGACGTTCTGCACGGCAAAAATCGACTCTTTCAACACTCCATCCAGATCTCATTGTTGTAATTATTTAGTATTTTTTGCATCAAAAAATAACTATTATATTCTTCTCTCTACCTTCATTATTTAGGTCAGAATCACAGTTGATGGAGCGATTATGAAATTAGTTCACACCTTGTTACCCTCTATACTAATGGTTCCAACATTAGCCTTAGCGGAAGTAAGCATTGATATTCCAAGAGGGGTTCAATTACTCACAGTAAATGGCGAGGATGCCGGATACTCAAGTATGGGATTTGATTATAAAGATAATTTAGTTCTTGAAGACGGTGTTAATCAAATCGTCTTTAGACTTGCCCATCTAGTCAGAGAGTCTGGTTCTGAAAAAACCAAATTCAAATCAGAACCTTTGGTGGCAACATTTGATGACGCAAATGCACGCTTCAAGCTTGTTATCCCTAAGATTCAGACATTTGATCAAGGTATGGACTTCAATGCTAATCCGACCTTTCAACTGATAGATAGCAACAACAATGAACCAAATAAAATCAAGAAAGACAAAATATCAATTGGGTTTAAGCTTATGCCCGATATGGTACAAGAAGTAGAAAAGTACAACATGAGTACCGAAGTAGCGAGCTTAAAAAACTTCTCTCACGTTTCTATTTCTGAGAGTAAGCTGGAAAATACCGCCTCAAGTACAAGCTATGAAACATTAAAGAATGCTTATAATAATGCGTCCAAAGAAGATAAAAAGAAATTTTTAACTTGGGCAATTAGCAACTTAGAATAAGTTTACCCGATAACAATTTTTACTAATAAAAAACACCGTAACTACGGTGTTTTTTATTACGCTCTTATGACCCAAAAGATAATAGCCAGCAAATGCTGGCTATTTTTTATAAGGCAATGAAATTTAGTTCTACTTAGAAGTAGTACTCTAGACCTAGACCCCAACCAAACTCTGCATCAGAATCGTCTTTCGAGATCATGTAAGGACGGAAGTAAGTCAATGCTGAATCATCTAAGAAGTACATCGCTTGAGCTGAAATGATGTAATCTTTACTTCCTTTCACTTCAGAACTATTAAGGTCAGCATTTAGGTTTGCCGCGTAGTTCATTTTGAAGTTCCAGTTTTCAACACCACTATAAACGACGCCAAACGAATAACTGTCTTGCTCAATTTCAGCACCGTTCAGCTCTGGAGCAGCAACATCTTTAACGACAACATTTGAGTATTCAGCTTCTTCCATCTTATAAGCGCCGTATACGCCAAAGTCGTTGATGTAGTATTCAAAACCAATGATTGCTGCAAATGTATCAGAGATAGCACTTGACTTGCCATCTTCCCCCAAATCTAGATCTGGACGGCTGCCAGGGTTTTGATTTAGGTAACGGTTAACAGCAGTATTGAAGTCACTGACACTGCGGTTCTCACCAACTTCTAAGCCACCGTGAACAGTGAATCCACCCGTTGTAAAGTGTGCACCCACACCGTAGAAGTTAGAATCTTTGTCTGACTCAGTACCGCGACCAGCAGCTAGGTTAAATTTAAAGCCACCGAAACTTGCTGAGTCGTAACGAAGCATGTTCGATTGACGGTCGTAACGCGCGCCACCAACCACATCGCCGCCCCAGTCAAACACAGCACCCGCACGCTGACCTGAGTATGGCCAGTCGACAATCTCGTACAACGGTGTCAACAAACGACCCGCGCGAAGTTTGCCGCCATCGTCAAATTCAAAACCAACGAAGGTATCGCGAACACCTAGACCGCTATTTGCGCCAGCATCTCCAACGTTACCACCTTCCATTTGCCAAATCAGTTTAGGACCGCGAGCAAGCTCTTTGGTACCACGAAGACCGAAGCGTGATTCATTTTCAAACTGTAGAGGTTGGTCTCCTGATGCGATTTTATCTTCACCGAACTGCCAGATAGACAGTGCAACTTGACCGTACAGGTCCACGCTGTCTGTAGCTGGTTTTGCAAGTACAGATCCTGACATCGCTACAGCAGCAACTGCAGCACCTACGAGTGAACGTTTAAACATTTTGTCCATGGAAAAACTCCTAAAAATGGATATAGCTGTCTTTTGTTTTCTCACCTTAAGTTGGCCGCCGAAGGGAGAAATCATTTCCTATGTTGAAAACCCTCTGCAAACCTTTCGCATCCGATTTTCTATTCCTGCATACACACTGTGTATCCATGAACTCAGGCTAACTTCGCGACTAAAAATATCCAAATAGAACTTAATTTTTTTCTAAAAAAATATGAGCAATAGCAAAGTTCCATTAATAGACAAGATCTACCTCTCATTTTTTGCTTTTTCAGGCGAAACCAATCAAAACAAACAAAATCAAAAACTTAAATAAAAAACAACATCAATAGGCGTGAGATCACTCGCAAATTATCTTCATTGTAAGATTCGAACATAAGACTATGAACAAGATCACTGACTAATTATTGCGATTATTGAAGTCGGCGGAAGGTAGATAATACGAGACAAATAAAAAGCCCTTAGCAAAATCACTAAGGGCTTCAATAGAAAGGGGCTTGGCTGTGCGAGGTTATTTCATCAAATCAAGTAAGTCTTGTTCTGTTTTGATCTCGATACCTAAATCTTGTGCTTTGGCGAGCTTAGATCCTGCGTTTTCACCCGCAAACAGAATGTCGGTATTTTTGGACACACTGCCGGTCACTTTGGCTCCTAACGTTTGCAGTGCCGCTTTTGCATCACTGCGTGTCAACTGAGAAAGTGATCCAGTTAGCACAACCGTTTTACCGGCCAGAGGCGCGGGCGCATCCTCGTCACGTTCAGCGATATCCGGCCAATGTATCCCTTGCGCCAACAAATCCTCGACCACTTGCTGATTTTTCTCCTCAGAGAAGAACGCCAAGATGTGACTCGCGACAATATGGCCAATATCTGGGACTTCTATCAGCTGTTCCAAGGTGGCTTCGCTGATCGCGGGTAGCGTTTTAAAATGCATCGCTAGGTTCGCAGCCGTCGCTTCCCCCACTTCTCTAATCCCCAGTGAATAGAGGAATCTTGGTAATGTGGTGGATTTCGATTTCTGCAGTGCGTCGACCACGTTTTGCGCTGATTTAGGCCCCATGCGATCCAGCACTGTCAGTACACCAGCAGAGAGCTTGAACAGATCAGCAGGCGTTGTCACCATCTCTTTGTCAACCAACTGCTCAATCACCTTGACGCCAAGTCCATCGACGTCCAAAGCCTTACGTGAGACAAAATGCTTCAAGGCTTCTTTGCGCTGCGCCTGGCATACCAATCCGCCACTACAGCGCGTTACCGCTTCGCCTTCCACGCGCTCAACATGGGAGTGACACACAGGGCAAGCACTCGGAAACTCGATCACTTTTGCATCAAGAGGGCGGCTAGCTTCGACCACGGAGACGATTTGTGGAATCACATCACCAGCGCGGCGAACCACCACCTGATCACCAATCATGACACCAAGACGCGCGATCTCATCGGCATTGTGCAAAGTAGCGTTGCTCACCGTCACGCCACCAACAAATACAGGTTCAAGCTTTGCGACGGGTGTTATCGCGCCCGTTCGCCCGACTTGGAACTCAACGTCATTAAGCACAGTGATCTCTTCTTGCGCCGGGAACTTGTAGGCGATCGCCCAGCGCGGCGCACGTGCGACAAAACCGAGTTGCTGCTGAAGCGCCACATCATCGACCTTGATCACCACACCGTCGATTTCATACGGCAAGGTTTGGCGGCGAGTGAGAATGTCCTGATAGTAAGCTTTCACCTCTTCCATGCTCTCTACCAAACGCACCTCAGGGCACATGGGTAGACCCCACTCCTTGAGTTGAATAAAGCGCTGGTAGTGACTTGAAGACAGGGTCGCACCTTGCACCACACCGACACTGTAGGCATAGAAACCAAGAGGGCGAGTCGCGGTGATTTTAGAGTCCAACTGGCGTAAACTGCCTGCCGCCGCGTTACGCGGGTTGACAAACACTTTCTCCCCTTTGGCTTTCGCCTGCTCATTGAACTGTTCAAAACCAGCGGTGGGCATGAACACCTCACCACGAACTTCAATACGTGCAGGCCAACCTTCACCACGCAGTTTAAGTGGAATCGCTTTGATGGTTCGAACGTTGTCGGTAATGTTCTCCCCCGTCGCGCCGTCACCCCGCGTCGCCGCTTGGGTTAGCACGCCATTTTCATACAGCAAACTGACCGCTAAGCCATCCAATTTTGGTTCACAGCAAAACGCAGCCACGCTTTGGCCCACCAGTCTATCTGTCATGCGTTTGTAGAAACTATCTAACTCGCTGTCATCAAACGCATTGTCGAGCGACAACATTGGGATCTCGTGAGTCACAGGCTCAAACTGAGATAAGGCCATGCCCCCGACCCGAGCGCTCGGCGAATCGGGTGTTCGCAAATGAGGGTGCTGTTGCTCTAGCTCTATAAGCTCACGCATCATACGATCGTATTCTGCATCGGGGATTTCCGGGCTATCTTCCACGTAGTACTTAATGCCATGATGATGAAGCGCACTACGAAGGGCCTCAATTTTCTGTTCGATTTCTTGGGACATCAGTCTCTCTGCTCTATATCTTGGCCACTTACAGGGCCTTTGCCTTTGATCTTAATCCAATATGAATCAGTGACTCTAAAGCGAATAAGGTAAAACGAAAAAGGCTCCGCATCAGGAGCCTTTATGGTAGCACGCTTTGTTTTGCTGACTAGGGTTGCTGTGCGAGCTTAAACGCCTTGATTTGAGCGCGATACGCATCAAGTCGGTTCGGCGTCATGAGATTACGCGCATCATCCAGCACGTTGGCGCCTAAATCATCGGCAATTTGCTGCGCGGTTTTCAGCATCAACTTGAAGTTTTGTTCACCATCACCGTAGCACGGCAATGTCATAAAGAATGAGATCCCTTTAGTGGTGAATGTTGCAGGATCATCATGCTTGAGTGTGCCAGGGTGCATCATGTTCGCAACGCTAAACAGGACTTTGCCAGTGCCAGAAAGATCCGCATGACGATGGAAAATGTCCATTTCACCGTAAATCAGCCCATTTTGCTGCATGCTATCAAACAGCTTGGTGCCCACAAATGGCGTCTCTCCAGCGCAATGCACATTGATGACAATCACCTGCATCTCATCTTCGTCATCATCAATCTCGGTCGGCGCGGATTCTGTGGTGGGGACAGAGCTCACATCACGGGGCTCTTGAGGCTTTGCAGACATAGAGGGAATGTCTAGCTCTTCCGCTGGCGCTTGACGGGGAGTATCTTGCAGCGGAGTGGTTTGAGACTCCTCTACCAAATCGTCTTTCCACTCACTAAAGGTTGGCTCATCTCGAGTGGCATCGCTTGAAAACGTTGAGTCACTGATGGATGCGTCGAGAAGCGGGTCACTTAGCAGAGGATCATCCATTGTCTCACCGGAGTCTGAAGCAAATTTATTGCTGGTGTTGCGACTGGTCTTAGTCACACGCACAATCTCAAAATCATCTTCGGGAGCAAAAGAGCGCTCGGGTACGGATTCGTCTTGCTCTGGCGTCGCCAGTTTTCCAATTGGCTTGTTGCCAAATTTTGTTTTGCCTTCTTTTTTGCTTGTCCATAATCCGTGGAACAACAGCGCGGCAATGGCCAAAGCGCCCACAATGATCAGTACAAATCGCAATTCCTGCATCTTTCACTCTCAATCATTCAGCTGCTAAATCAGCCAAACTGGTTTCAAATAATCTGATTTGAGTTACTCTACCAAAACTCTCATAGGTTTTAGAACAACTTAATGTTAGAAGTTCCCATAATGATGTGATTTTGAACACGCTTTTCCTTGTTAACACACCATAAAAACCCTGTTAGGCACATTTTCATGAACAACACTCAACAGTCAAAAACCGGATTTGGTTATTTTTTCCACGGTTTGCAACTCACTCTGCAACCCGGCATTCGTCAGTTTGTCCTTTTACCTCTCCTCGCCAACATTATTTTGGTCGGAAGCGCGCTCTTTTATCTCTTTTCTCATCTGGATAGTTGGATTGCGGAGTGGATTGGCCAATTGCCCGATTTCCTCTCTTGGTTGAGTTATCTTCTGTGGCCGTTGCTGGTACTCACGATTTTGGCGACCTTCTCCTACTTCTTTAGCACCTTAGCCAACTTTATCGCAGCGCCGTTCAATGGCCTGCTCTCGGAAAAGGTGGAAGAGCACCTAACGGGGCAAAAGATCAGTGACGATGGCATGCTCAGCGTTATCAAAGATGTGCCGCGTGTGTTGGCACGAGAATGGCGCAAACTGCTCTACGTTCTGCCCAAAGCCATTGGATTGTTTATTTTGCTGCTCATTCCAGCCTTAGGTCAGACGCTCGGCCCCATTCTGTGGTTTGTGTTTACCGCTTGGATGTTGGCGATTCAGTACTGCGATTATCCGTTCGATAATCACAAGGTGCCGTTTAATGACATGCGACACAATTTGAAACAAAAACAAAGCAAAGCCTATACCTTTGGTGCGCTGGTCTCCGTGTTCACCACCATTCCTATTTTGAACCTGATCGTTATGCCTGTCGCGGTGTGCGGTGCGACATCGATGTGGGTGACCGAGTTCAAAGCAAGACGCTGAGTTTATCAAGTTCATATCATATAACTTTTTAATCCTTTTCTAGTTTTTTACCCTGACCTAATCTCTATCGGGTCAAACTTAAATAGAACATGATTGGTGGCGTGAGAAACACGCTGCCAATATTTCGATGAAGGACTACATCATGAGCAAAATCTACGAAGATAATTCACTGACTATTGGTAATACCCCTCTTGTTCGCCTTAACAAAGTGAGCAACGGCAAAGTCTTGGCTAAAATCGAAGCCCGTAACCCAAGCTTCAGTGTTAAGTGTCGTATCGGCGCGAACATGATTTGGGAAGCTGAGAAAGCAGGCAAGCTAAAGCCGGGCGTTGAACTTGTTGAGCCAACCAGTGGTAATACCGGTGTTGCTCTTGCCTTCGTCGCGGCGGCGCGTGGTTACAAATTAACCCTGACGATGCCTGAGTCGATGAGCCTAGAGCGTCGTAAACTGCTGAAAGCCCTAGGTGCGAACCTAGAGCTAACTGAAGCAGCGAAAGGCATGAAAGGTGCAATCAACAAAGCTGAAGAGATTGTGGCGAGCAACCCTGACAAGTACCTGCTTCTTCAGCAGTTCAACAACCCAGCTAACCCACAGATTCACGAAAAAACCACTGGTCCAGAAATCTGGGACGCGACAGACGGTGAAATCGATGTGTTCGTTGCAGGCGTCGGTACCGGCGGTACCATCACAGGTACAAGCCGCTACATCAAAGGCGAAAAAGGTAAAAACATTGTTTCCGTAGCGGTAGAGCCAGCGGAATCGCCTGTGATTGCACAAGCGCTCGCGGGTGAAGAAATCAAACCAGCACCACACAAAATCCAAGGTATTGGCGCTGGCTTTATTCCAGGCAACCTCGATTTAGAGTTGATTGACCGCGTGGAAGCCGTGACTTCTGAAGAAGCAATTGAGATGGCTCGTCGTCTTATGGAAGAGGAAGGTATCCTTGCGGGCATCTCATCAGGCGCGGCTGTGGTTGCAGCAAACCGCCTTGCTCAACTTCCTGAATTTGAAGGCAAAACTATCGTTACTGTATTGCCAAGCTCGGGCGAGCGTTACCTAAGCTCAGCGCTATTTGCAGGCATCTTTACCGAGAAAGAGAACCAACAGTAATATGTGGTGAAATCAATTTTTCGTCTAAAAAAGCCCCGTTCAGGGGCTTTTTTGTTGATCCTGGCTCCACCTTTGGTAATATCGGGATGTTTTATTTCTAGCATCAAAATAAAACATTAAAACGATTTTATAGTTGCGGCGAAAAACAGCAAAGACTGACCACGCGGCACCTAGTATACAATTAGTATCAGTTCTGACACGAAAACAACGTCTGTCGCCTAGCGCATCCGTTTAATCCGAGTTAAGCTGTTTCTAATTAATAAACTATCTAAAAATAAATCAATTGGGGTATACAACATGTACGAGAAGCAAGTAGAAATCACAGCAGAAAACGGTCTTCACACTCGTCCAGCTGCACAGTTCGTGAAAGAAGCAAAAGCATTTGACGCGGACATCACTGTGACTTCTAACGGTAAAAGTGCAAGCGCTAAGAGCCTATTTAAGCTACAAACTCTAGGCCTAGTGAAAGGTACTGTAGTCACTATCTCTGCTGAAGGCCCACAGGCTCAGAAAGCAGTTGACCACCTAGTTGCTCTAATGGACCAACTACACTAATCGGTCTGCTATTGATTAAAGCCATTTTGCCAACGCAAAATGGCTTTATACCAATTTGATCCGGTCGATGAACAGGCCACCTCGTTTGCGCCGAACTATCCCATCATATTGGAAATAGCACCCAGATTAAGCTACACATAAACGTTAGCGCACCCATTTCTCCCGTTTAAAAGTTGACCAATTTAAGGTAAGGCTATGATTTCAGGCATCCTAGCATCTCCAGGTATTGCTATCGGTAAAGCACTACTCCTTCAAGAAGATGAAATTGTCCTAAACACTCACACTATTTCTGACGATCAAGTCGACGCTGAAGTAAAACGTTTCTTTGAAGCACGTGACAAATCAGCGGCTCAGCTTGAAACCATCAAGCAGAAAGCACTAGAAACCTTCGGTGAAGAAAAAGAAGCGATCTTTGAAGGTCACATCATGCTTCTTGAAGACGAAGAGCTAGAAGAAGAAATCCTAGCGCTGATCAAAAATGACAAGATGCATGCAGACAATGCCATTCACACTGTGATTGAAGAGCAAGCTGCAGCACTTGAATCTTTAGACGACGAATACCTCAAAGAGCGTGCGACAGATATCCGTGATATCGGTACACGTTTTGTGAAAAACGCGCTGGGCATCAATATTGTCTCTCTTAGCGATATTGACCAAGAAGTCATCCTAGTTGCGTACGATCTGACTCCATCAGAAACGGCACAGATCAACCTTAACTACGTACTGGGTTTTGCTTGTGATATCGGTGGTCGCACTTCTCACACGTCAATCATGGCACGTTCACTTGAATTGCCAGCGATCGTGGGCACCAACGACATTACCAAGAAAGTGAAGAACGGCGACATGCTGATTCTTGACGCAATGAACAACAAGATTGTCGTCAACCCATCTGACGCTGAGCTAGAAGAAGCGAAAGCCGTTAAAGCCGCATTCCTCGCTGAAAAAGAAGAACTGGCAAAACTGAAAGATCTTCACGCTGAAACTCTAGATGGTCACCGCGTCGAAGTGTGCGGCAACATCGGTACAGTGAAAGACTGTGATGGCGTACTGCGCAATGGCGGTGAAGGCGTTGGTCTGTACCGTACTGAGTTCTTGTTCATGGACCGCGATGCGCTACCAACAGAAGAAGAGCAGTACCAAGCGTACAAAGAAGTGGCAGAAGCGATGAACGGTGAAGCCGTTATCATCCGTACTATGGATATCGGTGGCGACAAAGACCTACCGTACATGGATCTCCCACAAGAGATGAACCCATTCTTGGGTTGGCGCGCTGTACGTATCAGCCTAGACCGTCGTGAAATCCTGCGCGACCAGCTGCGTGGCATCCTACGTGCCTCTGCACACGGTAAGCTGCGCATCATGTTCCCAATGATCATCTCTGTAGAAGAGATTCGTGAACTGAAAGCGGCGATTGAAGAATACAAAGCAGAGCTTCGTGCAGAAGGTCTGGCATTTGATGAAGAGATCGAAATCGGTGTCATGGTGGAAACACCAGCAGCGGCAGCGATTGCACCACACCTTGCAAAAGAAGTGGCCTTCTTCTCAATCGGTACTAACGATCTTACCCAGTACACACTCGCGGTAGACCGTGGTAACGAAATGATTTCTCACCTATACAACCCACTGTCACCAGCGGTTCTTACGGTCATCAAACAAGTCATTGATGCATCGCACGCGGAAGGCAAATGGACAGGTATGTGTGGTGAGCTAGCGGGCGATGAGCGCGCAACGCTACTATTATTAGGTATGGGGCTGGATGAGTTCTCAATGAGCGGCATCTCTATTCCTAAAGTGAAGAAAGTGATTCGTAACTCAAACTACGCGGAAGTGAAAGCAATGGCGGAAGAGGCACTGTCTCTACCAACGGCGGCTGAAATTGAAGCGGTAGTTGAAAAGTTCATCGCTGAAAAATCACTATAACCGGCTAATACCAATCTCCGATCTGGGGGGAGCCTTGTTGCCTAATCAGGCGTTTGTAATGAACAAATCTGTTTAGGTAAGAAGGAGATAGACGACTAAAAATAGTCGTCTATCTCGTGAGATTGGTATACTATAATTCGACAGAATTAAATTAAACGTTAGGAGCATGACACAATGGGTCTGTTTGACAAACTTAAGAAGCTAGTATCAGATGACAGCGCTGACGCTGGTGCAATCGAGATCATCGCGCCACTTTCTGGTGAAATCGTAAATATCGAAGACGTGCCTGATGTGGTTTTCGCTGAGAAAATCGTTGGCGACGGTATTGCAATCAAACCAGCAGGCGACAAAATGGTTGCTCCTGTAAACGGTACTATCGGTAAGATCTTCGAAACAAACCACGCGTTTTCTATCGAATCTGACGACGGTGTTGAGCTTTTTGTTCACTTCGGTATCGATACCGTTGAACTGAAAGGCGAAGGCTTCAAGCGTATCGCTGAAGAAGGTCAAACAGTGAAAGCTGGCGACACTATCATTGAGTTCGATCTAGCACTTCTAGAAGAAAAAGCAAAATCAACGCTAACACCTGTTGTTATTTCTAACATGGATGAAATCAAAGAGTTGAACAAACTGTCTGGTTCTGTCACTGTTGGTGAAACACCTGTTCTACGTGTGACTAAGTAATTAGCGTCACGAGAATGACAAAACGCAGCTTACGCTGCGTTTTTTGTTTTCTGTGCTAGAGTGAAGCGTCCATACCCAACGCATAACGCAATACTTGATGTTTGATGGGACCAGAGTGTTCTGCCACTTTCAGCGCCGCATTTCTTATCCACTTAAGCGGTACCTTGTCATTGCTAAACCCTTTATAAAACAGATCCATCCCGGTTTGCATCAGCAAATTATCAGGTCGACGACGACGTTCATATTGCGCTAAGTCCGACAAAAGGATCTCTTCATGATCGCGCGTCACGTTCAGCAAAGCCTCCACATCTTTAAAGCCGAGATTCACCCCCTGCCCTGCCAGTGGATTGATGGTGTGCGCGGCATCCCCAACCAGGACGCAGTGGGGCGTATAGTAGCGCTGCGCATGGCGGCGAGTTAACGGGAATGAGCCAGACTGGATCACCTCAATACCGCCAAGCTCAGCGGGAAAATGAGTCTTTATTTCGCTGGCAAGTTGAAGCGGCGTCATCGCCTTTAACTGACGAATACGCTTTGGCGTGTCGTACCAGACCAGAGAGCCTTGATGACCACATAGAGGTAGAAATGATCGTGGTCCCGACGGCGTAAATTGCTGCCAAGTGATGTCTTGTTGAGGGAGATCGGTTTTGACATTAATCAGCATGCAATGCTGCCTATAGTCCCAAGCGGTGATGCCAATACCTGCACTCTGTCTGACGCGAGAATGAGCACCATCGGCCCCGACAATCAGCCCGGCTTCGATAACCTCACCGTCTGATAGCGTCACTTGATTCACTGGGCCATATTCGATGTGCTCGACCGTCACTGGGCAACGCAACGCCAGATTCGGCCATGCCGAGAACTGCGACCAGAGCCCCAGTTGAATAATGCGGTTCTCAACGATGTAGCCCAATTGATCACAAGCGACATCGTCACTGTGAAAGCGGGTTCGACATTCGGGATGTTCCCACGTTTCTAGACGTTTGTAAGGACAGGCGCGCATCGACTGAATGGCTTGCCATGCCCCTAGCGATTCAAGCAGGGCAACCGAATGATTCGATATCGCGGAGACGCGGACATCCATCGCTTGTTGCGGTGCGTACGGCGTCGGCGCCTTCCCTTCGATCACCACGACACGTCGACCTTGCTCCGCAAACCCGAGCGCGACAGCTGCGCCTACCATTCCTCCGCCAATCACGGCCACATCATACTTGTTCATATTTTGTACTTCATCGTATTGATTCAAAGGCTATTTTCGATTGTACGGTTTGAGTGCCAATTTGTAACTAAAAACCTTGATGGGGATACGGGCAAACCCTTGTAACCACAAGGCTAGAATTGCTTCTGGTCACTCGCCATTGAAAGCAGTACAATACGCCGCTTAACGCCGCACAGGCGGTGAAAAATCGGCCAATTGAGTCACTCAATACCTTGGCCAACTGGAACCAATGGGCGATTTGCTCCCTTAATTTAAACTAACGATCGAGCGAACAACATGAGTAAGAAACTGCTAATAAAAACCTGGGGCTGTCAGATGAACGAGTACGATTCATCAAAAATGGCCGATCTCCTGAATGCCGCAAACGGCTATGAACTCACAGAAGAACCAGACGAAGCAGACGTGTTGCTACTGAACACCTGTTCTATCCGTGAGAAGGCGCAAGAAAAGGTCTTCCACCAGCTCGGCCGTTGGAAAACGTTGAAAGATAAAAAGCCAGATGTGGTGATTGGCGTTGGTGGCTGTGTTGCCACTCAAGAAGGCGACCACATCCGTGAGCGTGCTCCTTACGTTGACGTCATTTTTGGCCCGCAAACTCTGCATCGCTTGCCAGAGATGATCAAACAGTCGCAATCCGATGACGCGCCAGTGATGGATATCTCCTTCCCAGAAATAGAGAAATTTGACCGTCTGCCTGAGCCTCGCGCTGAAGGGGCAACGGCGTTCGTCTCTATCATGGAAGGTTGCTCGAAATACTGTACCTACTGCGTGGTGCCATACACCCGTGGTGAAGAAGTCAGCCGTCCTATGGATGACGTGCTGTTTGAAATCGCCCAGTTAGCGGAGCAAGGCGTACGTGAAGTCAACTTGCTTGGCCAAAACGTGAACGCCTATCGTGGCCCTACTCATGATGGTGAGATTTGCAGCTTCGCTGAATTGCTCCGTCTGGTCGCGTCGATCGATGGCATTGATCGCATCCGCTTTACAACCAGCCACCCGCTCGAGTTCACCGATGACATTATCGCGGTTTATGAAGACACGCCAGAGCTTGTTAGCTTCTTGCACCTACCTGTGCAAAGCGGCAGCGATCGTATCTTGACGATGATGAAGCGCCCGCACACTGCTATCGAGTACAAATCGATCATTCGCAAGCTACGTAAAGCGCGTCCTGACATTCAAATCAGTTCAGATTTCATTGTCGGCTTCCCAGGTGAAACAGACAAAGACTTCCAAGACACCATGAAGTTAATTAAAGATGTCGACTTCGACATGAGCTTTAGCTTTATCTTCTCACCACGTCCTGGTACACCAGCGGCGGACTACCCGTGTGATGTTTCCGAGCAAGAGAAGAAAGAGCGCCTCTACGAATTGCAGCAAGTGATCAACAGTCAAGCGATGCGCTATTCACGTTTGATGCTTGGCACTGAGCAACGTGTGCTGGTTGAAGGGCCATCGAAAAAGAATCTAATGGAGCTTCGCGCTCGTACAGAGAACAACCGAGTGGTGAACTTCGAAGGCAACGCCGAACTGATCGGTCAGTTTGTTGATGTTAAGATCACTGACGTGTTTGCCAACTCGCTACGTGGTGAAATCATCCGCACAGAGAAAGAGATGGATCTGCGCAGCGTCATTTCACCGACACAGATGATGGCAAAAACCAAACGCGAAGATGAGCTAGGTGTAGCAACCTTTACGCCTTAGTCTTGAAAATGCCTAACTAAGTAGCCATCTTAGTAATAGGAACTGTCGCCATTGGAAGCCCGGTCTCAATCGGGCTTTCTTAAATGGCCAATTATGTGAGGCAACTTTGAGCAATAAAATCGTTACGCTAGAAATCGATCTAGAACCTTCTGATAACCGCCGACTCGCCAGTCTATGCGGTCCATTCGATGACAACATCAAACACCTTGAGCGACGTTTAGGGGTAGAGATCAGCTACCGAGGCAACTTTTTTACCATCGTAGGTAAGCCTCATACTGCCGCGGCAGCGCTTGAAATCGTCAAAACACTCTACGTCAACACGGCGCCAGTACGTGGCACCATTCCTGATATTGAGCCTGACGAAATCCATCTTGCGATCAAAGAAACGGGCGTCCTTGAGCAAAATCTTGAGTCGAATATTGAGCATGGCAAAGAAGTCTTCATCAAAACGAAGAAGGGCGTCATCAAACCACGTACGCCAAACCAAGCCCAGTATCTCGTCAACATGGTGACGCATGACATCAGCTTTGGTATTGGCCCTGCCGGTACGGGTAAAACCTACCTTGCGGTCGCCGCTGCAGTCGACGCATTAGAGCGCCAAGAAATTCGCCGTATTCTACTCACGCGTCCTGCGGTCGAAGCCGGTGAAAAGCTCGGTTTCCTGCCAGGTGATTTGAGCCAAAAAGTCGACCCTTATCTGCGCCCACTTTACGATGCGCTGTTTGAGATGCTCGGTTTTGAGAAGGTCGAGAAACTGATTGAACGTAATGTCATTGAAGTGGCGCCGCTTGCGTACATGCGCGGCCGAACCTTGAATGATGCGTTTATCATTCTCGACGAGAGCCAGAACACCACCGTCGAACAGATGAAAATGTTTTTGACTCGTATCGGCTTTAACTCACGTGCTGTGATCACCGGTGATGTCACGCAAATCGACTTACCACGCGGCGCGAAGTCTGGCCTGCGTCATGCGATTGAAGTGCTCAGTGACGTTGAGGAGATCAGCTTTAACTTCTTCCAGTCTGATGACGTTGTTCGCCACCCTGTCGTCGCTCGTATCGTCAACGCCTATGAAAAGTGGGAAGCGCAAGATCAAAAAGAGCGCAAAGAGTATGAAAAGCGTCGCCGTGAAGAGCGTGAAGCGAAACTGCTCGACACTCAGGTCGCGTCTGCGCCACAGGCTCACGTTACCCCTTCGACTGAGAGTAAAGAGTCATGAGTATCGAACTCGATCTGCAACTCGCGGTCGAACAAGAAACGGATCTACCGACATTCGAGCAGTTTAGCCAATGGCTAAACGCCGCGGTCACCCTTTTTCAACCGGATGCGGAAGTGACGATTCGCATCGTAGATCGTGAAGAGAGCCAACAGCTCAATCACGAATATCGCGGCAAAAATAAGCCAACCAATGTGTTGTCTTTTCCTTTCGAAGCACCACCGGGCATCGAGATGGATTTGCTGGGCGACCTGATCATCTGCCGCCAAGTGGTTGAACAAGAAGCCAATGAACAAGGTAAACCCTTGATGGCACATTGGGCGCATATGGTTGTACATGGTAGCTTGCATCTGCTAGGTTATGATCATATTGAGGATGACGAAGCCGAAGAAATGGAGTCTCTCGAAATCGAGATTCTAGACAAAATGGGCATCGCCAATCCTTACGAAACGGAAGATTGAGTGTCGGCTTTCGGCACTCAGCATCGTCACTCGACGCTCAATCACCTCCATGAGCGCGAGTGCCATGTGAGCTACCACACTTTGGTAGCGTAACTAAAATGAGAAACAATGAACGACGACAATTCTCCCTCTGCCTTAGAAGGTAAGAAAGAAAAATCTGAAGGTCCGAGTAGAAAGTCCTTCTTCGGACGCCTGGGCCAAATCTTCCAGGGCGACCCAAAAGATCGCCAAGAGTTAGTGGAAGTATTCCGCGACTCGGAAGTAAACGACGTAATTGACCATGACACCCGCGACATGCTCGAAGGTGTCATGGAGATTTCCGAGATGCGAGTGCGTGATATCATGCTGCCTCGCTCTCAGATGGTCACTATTGACCGCAATGACGATTTGGATGCGCTAGTGATGCTGATTACCGATGCACAGCACTCTCGCTACCCTGTCATTAGTGAAGACAAAGACCACGTTGAAGGCATCCTACTAGCGAAGGACTTATTAAAATACTTAGGCTCTGATAGCTCGCCATTTAACATTGAGGAAGTGATCCGCCCTGCGGTGGTTGTTCCTGAAAGTAAACGCGTTGACCGACTCCTTAAAGAGTTTCGTGAAGAGCGTTACCACATGGCGATTGTCGTCGACGAATTCGGTGGTGTGTCTGGATTGGTGACGATCGAAGACATCTTGGAAGAGATCGTCGGTGAAATCGAAGACGAATTCGACGATGAGGAAGAGATCGATATCCGCAAGTTGAGCAAACACACCTTTGCGGTGAAGGCGCTGACAACGATCGAAACCTTTAACACCACATTCGGTACTTCTTTCAGCGATGAGGAAGTCGATACTGTAGGCGGCTTAGTCATGACGGCGTTCGGTCACTTGCCTTCACGAGGGGAAGTGCTGGAAATCGACAACTACAGCTTTAAAGTCACCGCCGCGGACAACCGCCGCGTACTGCAACTTCAAGTGACGATCCCAGAAGAAGACGCTCAACCTGAGCCTACTCAAGAGTAGTATTAGAGATCACATCCATGATGAATCCCCTCATTCATCGCCTAAAACGGCCGTTCGCGGCCGTTTTTGTTGGCGCCGCAACCACGTTTGCTTTTGCACCTTATCAACTGTGGCCCTTAGCGATTATCAGCCCTGCACTGCTGCTGCTTCTCATCCACCAGCAGTCGAGTAAACGCAGTTTTGCGATTGGTTATGCTTGGGGACTTGGTCAATTTGCCACCGGCATCAGCTGGGTGCATGTCAGTATTGATACCTTCGGCGGCATGCCCAAAATCGCCAGTCTGTTTTTAATGGTGCTGTTAGTCGGCTATCTCGCACTCTATTCGGCACTCGCCTGTTACCTGATAAATAAGTGGTTTCCTGCACTCTCAAGGCGCCGCTATTTCCTTGCCTTTCCGGCTCTTTGGCTGATCATGGATTGGTTACGAGGCTGGGTAATGACTGGCTTTCCATGGTTGTGGCTCGGCTACAGTCAAATCGATAGCCCGCTTGCCCAGTTCGCCCCGCTAGGTGGCGTTGAGCTGATTACCCTTTTGTGTGTGTTAAGCGCGAGTGCCCTAGCCTTTGCGTGGCTTCGCCGCCAATGGTCAATCCTGTGGGTTCCCCTTGTCATTCTCGCAACAGGCTTCGGTCTGCGCAGTGCACAGTGGGTAACACCAAACCCTGACAGCAGTACTCGTTTTGCGTTGATTCAGGGCAACATTGACCAAGCAATCAAATGGGTGCCGAGTCAGCGTTGGCCGACCATGATGAAGTACACCGATTTGACCCGTGAAAACTGGAATGCCGATATCATCATCTGGCCAGAAGCGGCGATTCCTGCGTTTGAATTTGAAATCGCCTCTTTCCTTTCCAACTTAGACTCAGCGGCGAAGATGAACGACAGCGCCGTGATCACCGGCGTCGTCAATATGGGTGAGCAGCGTCAGTTCTTCAATAGCATCTTGACCTTAGGTAAGTCTGGGCGTGATGAGTACCGTTATGATCTGAGCGAGCGCTACCACAAGCATCATCTTCTACCCTTTGGTGAGTTCGTGCCTTTTGAGGAGATATTACGCCCGCTGGCTCCTTTCTTTAATCTGCCGATGTCTTCTTTCAGTAGCGGCGCGTTTATCCAACCCAACGTGTACGCCAACGGTCGCCATTTCGCGCCCGCGCTCTGTTATGAGATCATCTTTAACGACCAAGTAAGGCAAAACGTTAACGATGAGACCGACTTCATTTTGACTCTCTCCAATGACGCGTGGTTTGGTCACTCGATTGGCCCGCTGCAACACATGGAAATCGCACGAATGCGTGCGTTAGAACTGGGTAAGCCTGTGATTCGTTCGACCAATAATGGCGTCACGGCGGTAACAGACTATCAAGGAAAGATCACCGCGCAAATCCCGCAGTTTGAAACCGCAGTGCTCACTGCACAAGTGGTCTCCACCACAGGGCAAACGCCGTACCATCAATGGGGTACGTGGCCATTGTATTGTTGGGCTGCATTGAGTCTGTTGGGGGCGTTTCTGTCTTCAAGACGGGGCGAACGCCCCATCACTCAGTAAAACAACCACGCGGTTAAGGTTGTAGCGCTTGCCGCGTAAAGCCTTTGCAACCGCATTTAGTACAAGCAATGATAGTAGTGGGGTGGTTGTATTCGGTTTTGTGGCCACAATCGTCACAGACCAACACCCCAAGCCCTATCACTTCACCGGCCTGATAAAGTCCTTGGTGCTCCAAGTCTGTAAATAGCTCCACCCACTCCACTTTGGTTCGATCGGTTATCTCAAGCAAGCCTTGCCAAATCGAGTCTGCAATCATCAGATAGAAAGGGCTGCTTTTCGAGCGGTCATAGTTGTCGGCAAACTCCTTCAAGTCTGATTTGACATAGGCGGAAACCAGCGCCAATTCGTCTTTAGTTAAATCGTTCGCCGCCTCGACCACCTTACCTGATGTCTCTAGCACATGGTTGACTTCTTCCGGGCTATGTTTGAGGGCTTCGAGAACATCCTCAAACATCTCCTCATAACCGGCTTTCTGTTTTGCCATGGTGACCTCCTTAGGAATAATCCAGAATTTCCGCTATTGTTGTGCACCTCTCCTTTAGGTATTCTATGACGATCTATTTATGTCTGTTCGAACTGAACTCACAATTTCCAAGATAACCGGATATCATCGATGCAAGAGCAATACAACCCGCAAGATATTGAACAGAAAGTTCAAAAGCACTGGGATGACAACAAGACCTTTGTTGTAAGTGAAGACCCAAATAAAGAAAAATTCTACTGTCTGTCTATGTTCCCTTACCCAAGTGGTCGTCTACACATGGGTCACGTGCGTAACTACACCATCGGTGATGTGGTCTCTCGTTTCCAACGTCTGCAAGGCAAAAACGTCATGCAGCCTATCGGTTGGGATGCATTTGGTCTTCCGGCTGAAAACGCGGCGGTGAAAAACAACACGGCACCAGCGCCTTGGACTTACGAAAACATCGAATACATGAAGAACCAGCTTAAGCTTCTTGGCTTCGGTTATGACTGGAACCGTGAGTTCGCGACATGTACGCCAGAGTACTACCGTTGGGAACAAGAGTTCTTCACTAAGCTTTATCAAAAAGGCCTCGTTTACAAGAAGACCTCTTCTGTTAACTGGTGTCCAAACGACCAAACCGTTCTTGCCAACGAGCAGGTTGAAGATGGCTGCTGCTGGCGTTGTGACACGCCTGTAGAGCAAAAAGAAATTCCACAGTGGTTCATCAAGATCACTGAATACGCTCAAGAGCTACTAGACGATCTCGACAATCTAGACGGCTGGCCTGAAATGGTGAAAACCATGCAGCGCAACTGGATCGGTCGCTCTGAAGGTGTTGAACTCAAATTTAAAGTCAAGGGTCAACAAGACCTAGAAGTCTACACAACACGCCCTGACACACTCATGGGTGTGACGTACGTGGGCATCGCGGCAGGTCACCCTCTTGCTGCTCTGGCGGCTCAAACCAACCCAGAGCTTGCTGCGTTTATCGATGAGTGTAAGAACAATAAAGTCGCGGAAGCGGAACTGGCGACCATGGAGAAGAAAGGTATGGCGACGGGCCTTACTGCTATTCATCCATTGAACGGTCGTGAAGTGCCAATCTTTGTGGCGAACTTCGTCCTGATGGATTACGGTACAGGCGCAGTTATGGCGGTACCGGCGCACGACCAACGTGACTATGAGTTCGCGACCAAATACGGTCTCGATATCGTACCGGTTATCAAACCCGTTGATGGCAGTGAGCTCGACATCTCTGAAGCGGCCTACACAGAAAAAGGCGTACTGTTCGATTCCGGTGAATTCGATGGCCTAGAATTCCAAGCGGCATTCGACGCAATCGCAGCCAAGCTAGAAGCAGAAGGCAAAGGGACTAAAACTGTTAACTTCCGTCTGCGTGACTGGGGTGTATCTCGTCAGCGTTACTGGGGGGCGCCAATCCCAATGGTAACGACTGAAGACGGTGAAGTTCACCCTGTCCCTGCTGACCAACTACCAGTCATTCTTCCAGAAGACGTGGTCATGGACGGCGTAACAAGCCCTATCAAAGCCGACAAAGAGTGGGCGAAGACCACATTCAACGGCGAACCTGCGCTGCGTGAAACAGACACCTTCGATACCTTTATGGAATCATCTTGGTACTACGCGCGTTACTGTTCACCACAAGCGGACGACATCCTTGATCCTGAAAAAGCCAACTACTGGCTACCAGTTGATCAATACATTGGTGGTATCGAGCACGCGTGTATGCACCTGCTCTACTCTCGCTTCTTCCACAAACTCCTGCGTGATGCTGGGTACGTCACCTCTGACGAGCCGTTTAAGCAACTGCTATGTCAAGGCATGGTACTGGCAGACGCCTTCTACTTTGAGAACGAAAAAGGTGGTAAAGAGTGGGTAGCGCCGATCGATGTGGCTGTCGAACGTGACGGTAAAGGTCGCATTATTTCAGCCAAAGACAACGCGGGCCGTGATGTGACGCACTCGGGCATGATTAAGATGTCTAAATCGAAAAATAACGGCATTGACCCACAAGAGATGGTCGACAAGTACGGCGCTGACACTGTACGTCTATTTATGATGTTTGCCTCGCCAGCCGATATGACATTGGAATGGCAAGAGTCTGGTGTAGAAGGCGCGAACCGCTTCCTGAAACGCGTGTGGAAACTGGTCAATGAGCACACATCAAAAGGCGCAGCTGAAGCAGTGGATGCGTCTTCCTTGTCGGGTGACCAAAAAGCATTGCGTCGTGATGTCCATAAAACCATTGCGAAAGTGACCGATGATGTTGCACGTCGTCAAACTTTCAATACCGCTATTGCGGCGATCATGGAGCTGATGAACAAACTATCAAAAGCGCCACAAGACTCAGCGCAAGATCGTGCGATTTTGGATGAAGCACTGAAAGCCGTGGTCGTAATGCTTTACCCTATCACTCCGCACATCTGTTTTGAAATGGGCAATGCGCTCAACATCACAGACATCGACAACACGGCTTGGCCACAACATGACGAGAAAGCACTGGTTGAAGACGAGAAACTGATCGTCGTTCAGGTCAACGGTAAACTACGTGCCAAACTCACTGTGGCGGCCGATGCCAGCAAAGAAGAAGTGGAAGCACTCGGTTTGGGTGATGAGAACGTCACCAAGTTCACAGAAGGCTTGACGATTCGTAAAGTGATTTACGTCCCGGGCAAACTTCTCAACATCGTGGCGAACTAATCCCATTAGTTCGAGTCTTAAGCAGGGCCTAGTGCCCTGCTTAACTTCGATGAGCGTTTTATTTTTGACAGAGCGCTCACCGAAGTTATCCAACCACTGTGGTCTATAACACTTTCGTTCATACTATTATTATTAACCAAAGAGCCGTTCACTCATGCGTCTATTTTCAATCTCATCCGTTAAGCTAACCAGCGCACTGTTGGTTGCCTCGCTTCTTGCTGGTTGTGGTTTCCACTTACGTGGTGATTACTCGGTTCCAGAGGAGCTCGATAAGATGTCATTGACCAGTTACGACAAATACAGCACCTTTACCCGCATGATGAAAGCTCAGCTACGCATGAGTGAAATCGAGATCGTGCCACCGGCGGAAAACATCGCCAATTTGCACCTGATCAGTGAAAGCGTTGGCGAGCGCACCCTCTCGCTTTACCAAAACACGCGTGCGGCGGAGAAAGAGCTCACCTTCCGTGCCTCCTATCGCGTTACCGTGCCCGATCTTGGCACCAAAACCTTCTCTACGAGCGTCACCCGTAGCTACCTGGATAACCCGCTGTCAGCGCTAGCGAAATCGGTTGAACGCGACATGATCGAAGATGAGATGCGCAAACTCGCAGCCACCCAAATCATTCGCCAAATGGCACGCCTTAAAGCCGATATCGAAGCCAACGAAATCGAGCTAGAGAACGAAGAACAAGTACAACTCAAAGCGCAAGAAGAGCAATATCGCGTCAAGACCTTTTACAGCGATGATGCGCCCGCTCCGGTCACTGAGTAATCCCGAGTTCGTTATCGCGCATGAGAATTTTTGCAGATAGGTTAGCTCAGCACCTAAACCACCAACTTAATCCGCTGTTTTTGATATTCGGCAGCGAGCCGCTGCTGATTCAAGAGTCTCGCCAAGCCATACACGCCAAAGCCCGTGAAGCGGGTTTTGAAGAGCGTCACCGCTATACGGTCGACAGCCGCTTTGACTGGGCGCCCGTCTATGATGCGTGCCAAGCGATGAGCCTATTCAGCGCCCGGCAAGTGATCGAGCTGGAACTTCCAGAGTCGGGTGTCAATGCCGCAATGGCCAAAGAACTACTGGCCATTGCCGATCTTCTTCACAGCGATCTGTTGTTGATCATCATTGGCACCAAACTGACCAAAGCCCAAGAGAACGCCAAGTGGTTTAAGACGCTCAACCAACGGGGGTGCTGGGTCAGCTGCGTCACGCCTGATTTGGCCAGATTGCCCCAATTTGTCCAAACTCGCTGCCGCGCCCTAGGCTTACAGCCGGATGCCGAAGCGACCAAGATGCTTGCTCAGTGGCACGAGGGAAACCTCTTCGCTCTGACGCAAAGCCTAGAGAAACTTGCTCTGCTCTACCCGGATGGCAAGCTGACCTTAGTGCGACTTGAAGAGTCGTTGAGCCGTCACAATCACTTCACCGCATTTCATTGGATTGATGCCCTGCTGGCAGGCAAAGCCAATCGCGCCGATCGTATTTTGCGCCAGCTTGAAGCGGAAGACGTCGAGGCTGTGATCCTTGTCCGCACGGTTCAAAAAGAGCTTGAGCAGCTACTGGCGATGAAATCGCTGATGCAAACCCTGCCATTGGCGCAAGTGCTGGAACGCTACAAAGTTTGGTCCTCCAAACGTCCGCTCTATTCCAGCGCTTTGCAAAGATTGGATACTGCGCGCCTTATGCGCCTCCTGCAACTGCTGGCCCAGATTGAACTGACTGCCAAAACGCAATATGAGCAGAGCCCTTGGCCACAAATACATCAACTGAGTCTGGAAATTTGCTTGCCACAAGTGCACATTTGAAATGCGTGGTATACTTCGGCCCCAACAGAGTAGGCCGTGCAGAGCCCTGTCATCGCCGCTAGCCATACGCTCATCCAAACAAGAGAGGAACAACACTTGCTACTAGAACAGCTTAACGAGTTTCTTGTCGACAAAGCCGACGACATGAAAGCGCAAAACATCACTGTGCTCGACGTACAAGGAAAATCAAGCATTACCGATTTTATGATTGTCTGCACAGGCACGTCGAAGCGTCATGTCTCGTCCATCGCTGATCACGTTGCAAAAGAGTCCAAACTGGCCGGCTTAGTGCCACTCGGTATTGATGGTCAAGATCTGGGTGAATGGGTGGTGCTGGATATGGGTTCAACCATTGTTCACGTCATGCAAGAAGAGCAGCGCGAGCTTTACCAACTGGAAAAACTCTGGAGCTGATCGATGAAACTTCAACTCATCGCAGTCGGCACCAAAATGCCCAAATGGGTAGAAGAGGGATTTCAAGAGTACCGCCGCCGTTTCCCTCACGATATGCCTTTAGAGTTGGTGGAAATTCCAGCAGGAAAACGAGGTAAAAACGCCGACATTGCAAGGATTTTGCAAAAAGAGGGCGAAGCCATGCTCGCCGCCGTGCCAAAAGGCAGCCGAATTGTTACTCTCGATATTCCTGGTAAAAAATGGGACACCCCCCAACTTGCAGAACAACTGGAGAGTTGGAAGTTAGATGGCCGTGACGTATCGATTTTGATCGGTGGCCCAGAAGGCTTAGCCCCTGCGTGCAAAGCCGCCGCGGATCAAAGCTGGTCACTGTCCGCGTTAACTTTACCTCACCCTCTGGTACGCATTGTGATGGCAGAAAGCCTGTACCGAGCGTGGAGCATTACCGCCAACCACCCATATCATCGAGAATAACCAATAGATGTTGCGAAAGCGTAGCCAAATTAGGGATTATCAGGAAGAAGCGCGGCTATTCAAAGGCCGTGCTATTGTCGCTTTCTTAGGCATTGTTGTCATGATGGGGCTACTGGTTGGTAACCTCTACAACATCCAAATCAATCAATACCAAGATTACAAAACTCGATCTAACGACAACCGCATCAAAGTGGTGCCGATCGCACCCAATCGTGGTTTGATCTATGACAGAAACGGCAAGCTGCTAGCAGAAAACCGCCCAGTATTTAGCCTCGAGATCACCCCAGAGCAAATCGACGATATGGAAGATACCCTGAGTCGATTACAAAGCATCGTCACCATCACAGACGATCAGATTGAACGCTTTGAGCGCGAGCGCCGTCAAACTCGCCGCTTCAAATCGGTGCCGATTCTTACTCAGCTCACTCAAGAGCAAGTGGCTAAGTTTTCCGTGCATCAGCACAAGTTTCCTGGTGTCGCCGTGAACGCGGCGCTCAAGCGTCACTACCCTTATGGTGAAGTCCTCACTCACGTGATTGGCTACGTCTCTCGAATCAACGATCGTGATATGCAGCGTTTGATACGTGAAGAGAAAGACGCCAATTACCAAGCCACTCGTGACATCGGTAAACTCGGCATCGAGCGCTACTATGAGGACGTACTGCATGGTATTGCGGGCTACCAAGAGGTGGAAGTCAACAGCCGTGGGCGCGTAATTCGTACTTTGAAATACGTACCACCTGAGCCCGGCAAAGACATCGTGCTCAACCTTGATATCGACTTGCAGCTCTACATCCATGAGTTACTCGCCAACCGACGCGGCAGTGCCGTGGTACTTGACCCACACGACAATGGCGTGCTCGCCATGGTCTCAAGCCCAAGTTACGATCCTAATGCCTTCGTGCATGGTATTTCAGGCAAAGATTACAACGCGCTATTGACCGATAAGAATCGTCCATTGGTTAACCGTGCGACGCTGGGTATCTACCCACCAGCATCAACCATCAAGCCATTTATGGCTGTCGCGGCGCTGCAAGAGGGTGTCGTCACCCCCTACACCACGCGCAACGATCCAGGCTATTGGAAGATCCCCAATTCGAAGACGAAGCCTTTTCGTGACTGGTTGCGTTGGGGGCATGGCCGCGTGAACATCGTGCAATCGATTGAAGAATCCGTCGATACCTTCTTCTACCAAATCGCTTACGACATGGGTATAGATCGCATCTCTCAATGGATGATGATGTTTGGCTTTGGCGACTATACCGGCATCGATATTCACGAAGAGAGCAAAGCGAACATGCCAACCAGAGAATGGAAAATGGCAAGGCATCGCGTGCCTTGGTATCAAGGTGATACGATTCCTGTTGGTATCGGTCAAGGCTACTGGACCGCAACGCCTATGCAAATTGCCAAGGCGACGTCTGTGCTGGTTAACCGAGGAAAAGTCATCGCCCCGCATCTATTGCGCGCCACCATTGACAACGGTGAAGAGTTTACGAAACATCAACTGGCCGACATCGACACCTACCCACCTATCACCGGCGTGAAAGACAAGTTTTGGGAGATGTCGATTGAAGGGATGCGTTTGGTAAACCACGGTAAGAAAGGCACCGCGCGACGCGCCTTTACCAACACAGAATACGTCAGTGGGGGTAAATCCGGTACCGCGCAGGTGTTTGGGCTTGCAGAAGATCAAGAGTACAACGCAGAAGAGCTGGCCGAGCACCTACGAGATCACGCCTTGTTCACTGGCTTTGCACCACTGGAGGATCCTGAAGTGATTGTCACCATAGTGCTAGAGAATGCCGGCGGCGGCTCATCACAAGGGGGACCTGTGGTCCGTAGCGTATTTGATCATGTTCTCGTTGAGAAAAAACAGGAGGCGGCACAGTAATGGATTTCAATCCAGCCACCGGTCAGAACCGAGCGCTTTTTGAGCGCTTTCACCTCGATCTGCCTTTGCTACTTGGTCTACTCGTCCTGATGGGCTTTGGCTTAGTGGTGATGTACAGCGCCAGTGGTCAAAGCCTGGCGATGATGGACCGCCAAGCGATGCGCATGGCGCTGTCACTGGGTGTGATGTTGTTGCTCGCCCAAGTGCCGCCCAGGACCTATGAAGCCTTAGCGCCTGTCATGTTTATCGGTGGCGTTATCTTGTTGTTTGGCGTACTGTTTTTTGGTGAGGCCTCTAAAGGCGCGCAGCGCTGGCTCAACTTGGGCTTTGTGCGTTTTCAGCCCTCAGAGTTACTGAAATTGGCGGTGCCGCTGATGGTGGCGCGCTATATCGGTAAACGTGCGCTGCCACCGAGTTTTCAAACCTTGGTTGCGTCACTGGTAATGGTGTTCGTCCCGACGATTTTGATCGCTAAACAGCCCGACCTTGGCACCTCGATTCTCATCGCAGCATCGGGGATTTTCGTCATTTTCCTTGCCGGGATCAGTTGGCGCATTATTTTCGCCGCGCTGTGCGCCGTTGGTGGTTTTTTACCGATCTTGTGGTTTTTCCTCATGCGCGAGTATCAGAAAGTTCGCGTGCGCACCCTATTCAATCCAGAATCCGATCCACTTGGCGCGGGCTATCACATCATCCAAAGTAAAATAGCCATCGGCTCAGGCGGAATTAACGGTAAAGGATGGTTACAAGGTACTCAATCTCAGCTAGAGTTCTTACCCGAGCGCCACACCGACTTTATTTTTGCGGTGATCGCCGAAGAGTGGGGATTGATCGGCATCTTAGTGCTGCTCAGTCTCTATCTGTTTATTATTGGTCGAGGTCTGTTTTTAGCGAGTAAAGCCCAAACCGCCTTTGGTCGTATGATGGCAGGCAGTATCGTTTTAAGCTTCTTCGTCTATGTATTTGTCAATATTGGTATGGTGAGTGGCATTTTGCCCGTGGTTGGCGTGCCGTTACCGTTAATCAGCTATGGTGGCACCTCGATGGTGACGCTCATGGCGGGTTTTGGCATATTGATGTCGATCCATACCCATAGAAAAGCATTTTCAAAGGCAACCTAATCATGGCCATTACGCACCCTATTTTCGTCATGTTGGCATCGCTCCTGGTGCTTGCAGGCTGTTCATCCTCCAAACGCTACAGCATAGAGGATGACGTCGCGCCATCGAAACCAATTTCTGTTGACCATATTGAGGATGCACACCCGCAATATGAGCCCTACAGCTTAGGCGGCAATAAAAGTTATACCCTGCGCGGCCAAAGTTATTCGATCATCAAAGAGCCCGAAGGCTTTAAGCAAAAGGGACAAGCCTCTTGGTACGGCAAAAAGTTTCATGGCCATCTCACCTCCAATGGTGAGGTGTACGATATGTACTCGATGACCGCGGCCCATAAAACCTTGCCTCTGCCGAGCTACGTCAAAGTGACCAATTTAGACAATGGCAAAACCACCATCGTCCGCGTCAATGACCGTGGGCCGTTCCATCAGGGACGAATTATCGACCTCAGTTACGCGGCGGCGGTCAAACTAGACGTGGTGAAAACGGGTGTGGCCAATGTGGAGATCGAAGTGATCACTTCAGAAAAGCCGGACTCAGAGCTGAAGAAAAAAAGTCAGCCCAGTTATGTTGTCCAGGTCGCCTCTTCACAACATGAAGATCGCGTGCGAACTTTAGCGCAAGATCTGAGTCAAAAACTGTCGGTGAAAAGCCACGTCACCTCGGGCCATAAAATTCACCGTGTCTTTTTAGGTCCTTTTAAAGACTACTTGCTCACAGAGCAAACATTAGAACAAGTGAAAGAGCTGGGTTACTCCAGCGCCTTTATTCGCAACCAGTAGTCCTCAACCCAGTGTGTGGTCGTCCTTGCACTGGTTTGAGTGATTGTTTCTGTTAACATATGGACAGTGAAAAATAATTCTGACTTTGATATGAAAAAAACAACGCTAACTCAATCTGTTTTTGTCTCTTCCGTTGCACTTTGTGCAACCCTCGCGAATTCAGCGATTGCCTCCCCGATTGTTGTGCCTGACGCGCCGCAAATTGCCGCTAAGGGCTACGTGTTGATGGATTACCATTCAGGCAAAATCCTTGCTGAGAAAGAGATGAATACCAAGCTTTCACCGGCAAGCCTGACCAAGATGATGACCAGCTATGTGATTGGTCAAGAACTTGAACGTGGCAACATCAACCTCAATGATGACGTCACCATCAGCGAAAACGCCTGGGCGAAGAACTTCCCTGAGTCATCAAAAATGTTCATCGAAGTCGGCACCACAGTCAAAGTGGAAGACCTGAACCGTGGCATCATTATTCAATCGGGCAACGACGCCTGTGTCGCGATGGCCGAGCACATTGCAGGTTCTGAGGATGCATTTGTAGACTTGATGAACGCTTGGGCAAACTCACTGGGCATGGACAACACGCATTTCGCTAACGTTCACGGCCTCGATAACCCAAACCTCTACTCCACACCGTATGACATGGCGCTATTGGGCCAAGCCCTAATCCGTGATGTTCCGGAAGAGTACCGCATCTACTCAGAGAAGAGCTACACCTACAACGGCATTACTCAGTACAACCGAAACGGCTTGCTGTGGGATAAAAGTATGAGCGTGGACGGCATTAAAACCGGCCATACCAGCAACGCAGGCTACAGCCTCGTGAGCTCTGCGACCGAAGGAAAAATGCGACTTGTCGCTGTCGTGATGGGCACACAGAGCGCCAATGCACGTAAGTCGGAAAGCAAAAAGCTGTTGAGTTACGGTTTCCGCTTCTTTGAAACCGTCGCACCGCACCAAGCTGGGGAAACCTTTGTCGAAGAGAAGATTTGGATGGGCGACAAAGACACCGTGAAGCTCGGTCTCGATCAAGACACCTTTGTGACTCTACCTCGTGGTCAAGCGAAAGAGCTCAAAGCCAGCTTTGTCCTTGAAAAAGAGCTTGAAGCCCCCATTAACAAGGGTGACGTCGTTGGTAAGCTATACTATCAACTTGAAGGCGAAGATGTGGCTGAATACCCACTTCTGGCACTGGAAAGTGTCGAGCAAGGCAGTTTGTTCAGCCGCATGTGGGACTACATAGTGATGCTTTTTAAAAGCTTCCTATAAAGGCTAACCCTGCTGTCATGCTTAAAGCCGCCAAGGGCGGCTTTTCTATTTTTATCACTGCAGCCTAATACGCCCTTGGTCGGTACGCCAACCGCCTAACGTGGCCGCCAATTAGGCTCGGTTGAGGTTTGATGATTTTCGCAGTACTATGCACCGCTGCAAAAATCGACAGTCCAGTTTGGAGTAACAATATGCTGACTATTAATTCGGATGCAAAGCTAAAGGATTTACTCGAGTTCCCTTGCTCATTTACCTACAAAGTCATGGGCCACGCTAAACCTGAGCTACCAGAAAAAGTACTGGAAGTCATCCAGCGTCATGCTCCTGGTGACTATAGCCCAAGTGTAAAACCGAGCGCCAAAGGCAACTACCACTCGGTTTCCGTCAACATCACCGCCACCTCAATTGAACAGGTCGAAACCCTGTACAAAGAACTGGGTGAGATCGACATTGTTCGCATGGTTCTGTAATTATTTTTGATTTATTAAAATTTTTTTGAAAGCAGCGTAAGCTGCTTTCTTTTTAGATATCAAATAGATAATTATTCTAACCAAACTGATAGGTTAAAAATGTGTGGCTAGGTTGTAGTGCCTTTAGCAGAAGCAGTTTATAATCTTTCAACTTTATTAATGGATAACGGGCACAGCTATGCACAACCAGTTGGTGGTCAGACGACTAGGAAGACAAGATTACGAGCCGATTTGGCGCGCAATGCATGACTTCACTGACAGCCGAAATGACGACACCCAAGATGAAGTGTGGCTGGTTGAACACAATCCTGTGTTTACTCAAGGACAAGCGGGAAAAGCAGAGCACTTGCTCAGTACCGGTGATATTCCTGTGGTGCAAAGCGATCGTGGCGGGCAAGTGACCTACCATGGCCCTGGTCAGTTAGTGGCGTATTTTCTGATTAACCTACGGCGCAAAAAACTCGGCGTGCGTGATTTGGTCACACATATCGAAAACCTCGTTATCCAAACGCTCAAAGCGTACAACATTGAATCCAATGCGCGCCCTGATGCACCTGGCGTGTATGTCGACGGACGTAAAATCTGTTCGTTGGGACTGCGAATCCGCAAAGGCTGCTCGTTTCATGGCCTAGCGCTCAATGTCGATATGGATTTGTCGCCTTTCCTGCGCATTAACCCCTGTGGCTATGCCGGAATGGAAATGGTGCAGGTTCGTCAGCTAAACACAGCGGCCTCTCTCCCTGACGTTGAAGAGTCGCTGATAAAAGAGCTCGTTACTTTACTTGGTTATGATCAAGTTGAATTTAGCACCACACGAGTAACGCCATAAAAAGTAAAGAGAAGTAAAGAGAAGCATGAGTAAACCGATTCAAATGGAAAAAGGCGTTAAGTATCGCGACGCTGACAAAATGGCCCTGATCCCTGTCAAGAACATGCCGACTGAGCAGAAGGAAGTCCTGCGTAAGCCTGAGTGGATGAAGATCAAGCTGCCTTCAGACAGTCAACGAATTCAAGACATCAAGTCAGCGATGCGCAAAAACAACCTGCACTCCGTTTGTGAAGAAGCCTCGTGTCCAAACCTGGCCGAGTGTTTTAACCACGGCACCGCTACCTTTATGATTCTTGGCGCGATTTGTACTCGCCGCTGTCCATTCTGCGATGTGGCCCACGGCCGCCCTCTTGCGCCAGAAGCCGAAGAACCGAAAAAATTGGCGAAAACCATCGCCGACATGAAACTCAAATACGTGGTAATCACCTCGGTGGATCGCGATGATCTGCGTGATGGTGGTGCTCAGCACTTTGCCGATTGTAACCGCGAGATTCGCGCACTCAATCCGCACATTCGTATTGAAACCTTAGTGCCGGATTTCCGTGGCCGCATGGATGTCGCGCTGGATCTACTCAAAGACAATCCACCCGATGTTTTCAACCATAACCTTGAAACCGCGCCACGTCTGTACCGTAAAGCGCGCCCGGGTGCGAATTACAAGTGGTCACTTGAGCTGCTACGCAAGTTTAAAGAGCAGCATCCAGATGTCCCGACTAAATCAGGTTTGATGATGGGACTGGGTGAAACCAAAGAAGAGATCGTCGAAGTACTTAAAGATTTACGTGCGCACGGCGTGACCATGCTCACGCTAGGTCAGTACCTTGCACCAAGCCGCCACCACTTACCAGTGGAACGTTACGTCCCACCATCAGAGTTTGATGAGTTGAAAGAGATCGCTCTAGAGCTTGGCTTTACTCACGCAGCGTGTGGTCCTTTTGTTCGCTCTTCCTACCATGCCGACCTTCAAGCGCAAGGCATTGAAGTCAGCTAACAAAGCGTAAAACCCATCGAATTTATCTAGGCTGGCCGATAGGTCAGCCTTTTTATTAGTCCAACTTATTGCCTCAAATAATCACCCCAAAGCTTGAATGCCTTAGAGAGATTCTCTAAGCTAATGAAAAGATTATGAATCAAAGGGAATACGATGAAACTGACTGCACTTAGCATGGCCGCGATTGCCGTTGTCACAATCACCTCTGGCTGCGCCTCCAATACAAAACAAGATAACTTTCGTGAAGCCTCCTTTGAGCTGTGCAATACCGAAGTCGATCTCTATTCAGTCAGCGATGACGGCCGTGTACGTATTATTTGTTCCGACGGGTCTAAATTTGCGTTAGACAGCGAGAACACGCTGGAAACCATGCGCGACATCAACATTGATTACTGCGACGGTGAAGGGCTCGGCAAGTTCAGCGAAAGCAGCAAGTATTACTCCTTCAAGTGTAAATCTGGCACCCTGCTCAGCATCTCTAAATAACCCTTAAACGCAAAAACGCCCTTTATGTATTCACATAAAGGGCGTTTTCTTTGTTTCGCTGAGCCGTCGCTCTGCAAAACAGGCTCGACATCGAACGGTGAGATTACGCGTAAACAGGTAGACGCTTACAGATCTCTAGCACCTTCGCTTTCGTCGCGTCAATCACTTCTTCGTTACCGATGTTATCCAGCACGTCACACATCCAGTTAGCGAGCGCTTTCGCATCTTCTTCACTGAAACCGCGGCGAGTGATCGCTGGTGTACCCACACGAATACCCGAGGTCACAAACGGGCTGCGAGGGTCATTCGGAACTGAGTTTTTGTTGACGGTGATGTTGGCTGCGCCTAGTGCCGCATCCGCATCTTTACCTGTGATGTCTTTGTCAATCAAGTCGACCAAGAACAGGTGGTTCTCTGTACCGTTAGACACGATTTTGTAACCGCGCTCTTGGAACTGAGCCACCATCGCTTTGGCATTTTTCACCACACGACCTTGGTACGCTTTAAATTCAGGCTCCATCGCTTCTTTAAACGCCACCGCTTTACCCGCGATAACGTGCATTAGAGGACCACCTTGACCACCAGGGAAGACCGCTGAATTCAGCTTCTTGTACATCTCCTCGCCAGCGTTAGACAGGATAAGGCCACCGCGTGGACCCGCTAGGGTTTTGTGTGTCGTGGTCGTCACAACGTGCGCGTGAGGCACTGGCGTTGGGTATTCGCCCGCGGCAATCAGACCCGCTACGTGCGCCATGTCGACAAATAGGTACGCGTCCACTTTGTCTGCGATGTCACGCATGCGTTTCCAATCAACGATTTGAGAGTACGCAGAGAAACCGCCAATGATCATCTTAGGCTTGTGCTCAAGTGCTAGCGCTTCCATTTCGTCGTAGTTGATTTGGCCCGCTTCATCAATGCCGTAAGGAATGACGTTGTAGTGCTTACCAGAGAAGTTAACTGGAGAACCGTGCGTTAGGTGACCACCGTGTGCCAAGCTCATGCCCAAGACCGTATCGCCTGGGTTAAGTAGCGCCATGTAAACAGCACTGTTGGCTTGTGAACCTGAGTGAGGCTGTACGTTCGCGTATTCACAACCAAATAGCTGACAAGCACGATCAATCGCTAGCGCTTCTGCTTTATCGACGTACTCACAACCACCGTAGTAACGCTTGCCTGGGTAGCCTTCTGCATATTTGTTGGTGAGCTGAGAGCCCTGAGCTTCCATTACACGTGGGCTCGTGTAGTTTTCTGAAGCAATCAGTTCAATGTGCTCTTCCTGGCGAAGAGTTTCTTCTTGGATAGCTGCGAACAGTTCCGCATCGTAATCTGCGATGTTCATATCACGCTTTAGCATCTGTATCTCCTGACTCAGATTAAGACTTAAATTGGCAAAAAAACCGACTTACGACCCTGAGAATAACGTTTTTACGCTGACGCAAACGTTTGCATCGGGTTAATGACGCGCATTCTACATAATTTGATCTGGGTCATAAAGAGAAAAATACACTTTTTCTCATGCAGTTTTTTCATAATGTTTTACGAAGATTCTCATACGCGACATAACGTCAATCAATCACTTTGTCTGAATCCTACTCTGCTTGCACAATAAACAGAGATCTCAGCCACCGATGCTCAACCCAGTTAACGTCGATCATGAGTGTCAATTTTCTCCTTTACACCCCGTAAAACAGTGATTACATAGGTTTACCTTAAATTTCCTTCTCAAGCTACCGAAAACCTAATTTTTTCACTAGTATGCGCGCCATTATTTCCGATGAAAGTTTCAAATTGATGGAAAAACACTCACGTAAAGAAGATTGGATCGCGATTCTCACCGGGACATTTCTTGTCGCTCAAGGGGTATTCTTTCTCCAATCCGCTCAGCTACTCACTGGCGGTACAACAGGTCTCGCTCTGTTGGTCAGCCAATTCAGCACTTGGTCATTCGGTACACTCTACTTTGCCATGAACCTGCCATTTTACGCGCTCGCTTGGCAGCGGTTTGGCGCTCGGTTTGCGGTCAATAGTGCTATTTCAGGTGCTCTGGTCTCCATTTTTGCTGACCACCTCTATTTAGTGATAAAACTGGAGACCATTAATGAGATTTACTGTGCGCTGGCAGGTGGCTTGCTGATGGGGCTCGGGATGCTGATCCTATTTCGTCACCGCTCAAGCCTTGGCGGTTTCAACGTGCTCTGTTTATGGATTCAAGATCGCTTCGCCATCTCAGTGGGTAAAACTCAGTTGGCGATTGATGTGCTGATTTTAGTCGCTTCGTTCTTCTTTGTGACGCCTTACATCATTGGCTTATCGATTCTGGGCGCTTTTTTGCTCAACCTCGTGCTCGCTATGAACCACAAACCGACGCGCTACACCGTTCAATACCGTTAAAAAAATACCTCTAAAAAACAGCCCGCGAACGTGCGGGCTGAATCATTAATGCGCTTTACGCACCGTGACGTCTTGGCTGAGCTCTTTGTTGAGCTCCGCTTCAACATGGCCCGGTGATCGCGTGTTGGCCGAGATCAATCGGTACATCGCCGGAATGACAAACAAGGTCACTAAGGTGGCAAACGCCATACCAAAGAAGATCACCGTACCGACCGCAACGCGACTTTCATAGCCAGCACCAGTCGAGAGTATCAATGGGATAGCGCCCGCTAGCGTGGTGAACGCCGTCATCATAATCGGACGTAGACGACGCGCCGCCGCATCAACAATCGCTTGCTCAAATTCAAACCCGCGGTCTCGAAGCTGGTTCGCAAACTCGACGATCAAAATGCCGTTTTTGGTCACCATACCTATCAACATTATCATGCCAATCTGGCTGTAGATGTTCATACCCTCGCCCATAATCACCAGACCTAGGAAGCCACCAAACACGCCCATCGGTACGGTAAACATCACAACCAACGGGTTGATGAAGCTTTCAAACTGCGCCGCCAACACCAAATACGCCACCAGCAAAGCCAAACCAAACACCATCAATATGCTCGACTGATTCTCTTTGTAGTCTTTTGACTCACCCGAGTAGCTGACCGAAATATCCCCAGGCAGCAGCTCCACCGCTTGCTGATCAAGAAAGTCCAGCGCCTCACCTAAGGTGTAGCCGTCCGAGAGGTTGGCAGTGATGGTGATTGCTTTTTGCTTGTTGTAGTGAGACAGGCGTGTGGATGACGCCACCTCTTCAATCTTAGTCAAGGCATCGAGCGTCACTAGCTCACCGCCCGAGGTACGCATGTAGATTTGGCTCAAATCCGCGGCATTGTTGAAGCTGTTTTCATCACCGCGTAAATAGACGTCGTACTCTTCACCGCGTTCCACAAAGGTGGTTTCGCTTTTGCCGCCCAGCATAATCTCAAGAGTGTCTGAGATATCCTGAACGCTGATCCCAAGCTCTGCTGCGCGTTGACGGTCAACCGAGACGACCAACTCTGGTGTACGCTCAGAGTAGTTAATGTCTGCCCCTTCCATATACGGGGACGCTTCGGCGATCGCTTCAAGTTTTTCCGCCCACGTTTTTAGTTCAGAGTAATCCGATCCACCTAGTACAAATTGCACCGGCTCGCTCGAACCGCCTCTAAAGCCTGGCATAAACGGGAATACGCGCACATCGGCGATTCCTGATAGGGCTTTACGCACCTCACCCAGCGCCTCTTGTGCGGTGATGTCACGGTCATTCCAATCTTCCAAAATCATGATAACAAAACCGGTTTGGTCGCCGGCATTGCCGCCAAACGCTGGCGATTGAATACTGAACGACTTCAAGAAACCTTGGCCAAGCAGAGGAATCAAACGCTTTTCGATGATGTCCATGTTCGCCGCCATGCGGTTGTAACTGGTCGCATCCGCGCCACGCGCAAAAGCAAAAATAACTCCGCGGTCTTCTGAAGGGGTGAGCTGTGCGGGCACTTGTTGCATCAAGCCCCAACTGCCGCCGATACAAGCCATGATCACCAGAGGTGCGGCCCATTTCCACTTCAATGCGCCACGCAGCAGAGCACGGTACGTCGATTCGAGGCGGGCAAACATGCGATCAACAAACAGATTGAAACGATTCGGTTTGACGTTGGCTTTCAATAAATGACTACCAAGCACCGGAGTCAGTGTTAATGCCACCAGTGACGAGAAGATCACTGACATCGCCAGCAACACGGAGAACTCGGTAAACAGCAGCCCTACCATGCCGTCCATAAAGGAGATCGGCAAAAACACCATCACCAATACCAAGGTGGTGGCAATGACCGCAAAGCCGACCTCACGCGTGCCTTTATACGCCGCAAGCAGTGGCTTCTCACCTTGCTCGATATGGTGGAAGATGTTTTCCACCACCACGATGGCATCATCCACCACCAGACCAATTGACAAAATCAGCGCCATCAGCGTGATCAAGTTGATGGAAAAACCAAAATAGTAAGCAGCGATAAACGAAGAAATCAGTGAAACGGGCACAGTGACGGCCGGGATCAAGGTCGCTCTCGCTTGGCCGATAAAGATGTACAACACCAAGATCACCAAACCGCCCGTGATAAACAGCGTGTTGTAAACCTCGGAGATTGAACGTTCAATAAAGACTGTTGAGTCGTAGTCAATCGCCAAACGAGTGCCCGCAGGTAAAAACTGCTGAATATTGTCGACCTCTTTGTGGACCAAAGTCGCCACATCCAAGGGGTTCGCATCCGACTGCGGCACAATGCCCATGCTGACGTTAACCACACCGTCGCTTTTAAAGGTCGAGTTTTCATTCTCGGCACCAATAAAGACATCGGCGACATCTTTTAGATAGATGGGCGTATTGTCGCTGGCGCGTTTGACCACCAGGTATTCAAAATCCTCGGCCTGATTGTAGCTGCGCGCGGTACGCACTGACATGACGATCTGATCGTTACGTACCTCGCCGCCGGGGCTTTCAATGTTTTCACTGCGCAGCGCCGAGGTAATGTCCGATGTCGTTACGCCGCGTCCGGCCATAAGCTCTGGCTTGAGCTTAACGTACATCACTTTGTACAAGCCGCCAGAAATATCGACCGAACTTACCCCTGTGATCAAGCTGAAACGGTCGAGCAATACCCGCTCAACGTAGTCCGTCAACTGGGTGCGATCCATCTCGGACGAGCTTAAGTTGATGTAAAGTGACGCTTCACCGGAACCATTGTTCTTAAACACCACAGGATCGTCGGCTTCGTCCGGCAAAGAGCGCTGGGCGCGCGCCACCGCATCACGCACATCACTCACCCCGGTGTTGAGGTCATACCCCAACTCGAACGTGATAGTAATGCGCGACATCCCGTTGCGTGTGGTCGAGGAGATCTCATCAATACCGCTGATACCCGAGAGCTGATCTTCCAACACTGAGGTAATCTGGCTTTCTATGATGGTGGCGGACGCGCCACTGTAGCGAGTGCTGATCGATACCACAGGGTTTTCGATGTCAGGCATTTCACGCACCGCCAGTTTGCTAAACGACACAATGCCAAACACACACAGCAGCAAGCTCAGTACGATGGCGGCAACCGGTCTTTTAACCGATACATCGGATAACAGCATCAGTTCGCCCCTTCTCGTGCTGCACGCTCAACCTGGCTTTTGAGCGGCTTACCATCCGGCCCAAGCTCACTTACGGTCACGCCATCACGCATATTAACAATGCCCTGCACTACGATCTTCTCACCGATATCGAGTCCTTGCTCAATCACCACTTGGTTGCCGATGCGCGCGCCGAGTAAAACTTCGGTTCGGGTGGCCTTACCCTGCTCATCGATGACGTAGACAAAACGCTTCGTGCCCGAATATTCAAGCGCTTGTACTGGAATAATGGGCGCTTCGATCGCTGGAAAGTCCATCTCTGCGGAAACCAGCATGCCGGGTTTGAGCAGGTTGTCTGGGTTATCAAAGTGAATACGTACACGCAGGTTCAAGGTTTCCGCATTGATGCGTGAATCGATGCCGATCACCTCGCCTTCAAACACGCGACCTTGCCATGCCGCGTTGGTCGCTTTGACCTTCATACCTCGTGAAATCTGCGATAAATAGCGCTCTGGCACTTGAAGGTCTAACTGCATCACGGTGAGGTCGTCGAGCGTCAGCAGTTCTGAGCCAACGCTGACCAATTTGCCGCGACTGAAATCAATAAAGCCAACCGTACCGGAAAAAGGGGCACTAATATGGAGGTCATTCAGATTGGCATTGGCGGCGTCGAGGCGCGCTTTGGCAATATCGACGCTCGCTTTTTGCGCGTCGATTTCGGTTTGCGTAATGGCGTTACGTGACACCAAACGCTCAAATTCTTTGAGTTTACGCTGCTCATCTTTGAGGTAAGCCTGCGCTTCCACCACCGCAGCGCGTGCTTTATCGTCATCAAGTTTCACGAGCAGTTGCCCTTGCTGAACTTCTTGATTCGCCAGTACCGCAATGGTGTCCACTTTACCGGCCACTTCTGAGGCGATAGTGACCGATTGATCCGCTTTCAGTTTGCCGACCAAAGAAAGAGATTGCGATACTTGATGAATATCCACAGATTCTGTGATCACACTGATACTCGGACCACGCGCGAACGCGACGGATGTGTTGGCCAACATCGATAATGACAACAGACTTACAAAAATTTTCTTTTTCATGATGATAGTTCAGTCCAATTAAACCCAACTTATTCTAGCGCTTTATACGTAGATACAACGTCAAGTAATGTAAAGAGTGAGAAATAAACAGTAAGAGAAGCGCGACTTTTGTGTCCTTTATGGTGAATAAATCCCGTCTTTGCCCAAAAAGGCACCATTCAGTTCAAAATGCTAAGAAAAGGCTTTACAGCTTGGGCGAGTTTGCTATGATTCGCTCCGCACTTGATTGATGGGTTGGGAAATCATCCGTTAAGTATAAAAATTCCTGGAGGGGTTCCCGAGTGGCCAAAGGGAGCAGACTGTAAATCTGCCGGCACTGCCTTCGATGGTTCGAATCCGTCCCCCTCCACCATATTCGCTCTAACGAGCACGCTTGATTGATGAGTTGGGAAATCATCGGTTAAGGATAAAAATACCCCGGAGGGGTTCCCGAGTGGCCAAAGGGAGCAGACTGTAAATCTGCCGGCACTGCCTTCGATGGTTCGAATCCGTCCCCCTCCACCATATTCGCTCTAACGAGCCCGCTTGATTGATGAGTTGGGAAATCATCAGTTAAGGATAAAAATACCCTGGAGGGGTTCCCGAGTGGCCAAAGGGAGCAGACTGTAAATCTGCCGGCACTGCCTTCGATGGTTCGAATCCGTCCCCCTCCACCATATTCGCTCTAACGAGCACGCTTGATTGATGAGTTGGGAAATCATCGGTTAAGGATAAAAACACCCTGGAGGGGTTCCCGAGTGGCCAAAGGGAGCAGACTGTAAATCTGCCGGCACTGCCTTCGATGGTTCGAATCCGTCCCCCTCCACCATATTGACGAAAGCCAGCTCATTGAGCTGGCTTTTTTGCATCTATACTTCTGCGCTCCTATACTTCTTCGTTTCTATACTGTCGCGTTCCTTTCCAAACACCGCTGCTTTTTTCTCAATTCGCATTTAGCCGATAGAAAAATGCCCTGACAAGCAGGGCCAAAAGCGGGGGTAACGCTCGGTTTGGGTTATCTCTCGCTCTACACTTCGCTGAGAATAATCCGCGTTTCGTATGGCCTTAATACCTGATGACGATTGACGGGCTGTGAGCAATCGGCTGAATGATCGGCATAATTGCCAAGAAGATAACGCGCCTTGTCGAGCTCAAATGCATCGGGTAACTCGCACTGCGTTTCTTCACCATAGTAGTTGTTCAGACAAATCAGCGTTTGATTGCCATTACGGCGTTGATAACCAAACACGGAAGTGTGGGTAGGATAGAGGTCAAGGTAATCCCCGTCGGTGATCACCGCGATCGCTTTACGCAGTTGAATCAAGCGCTGATAGAAATAAAACACAGAGTTTTTGTCGGCGACAGCTTGCTCGGCGTTAATTTCTTGGTAGTTGCTGGCGATATCGAGCCAAGGCTGGCCCTTGGAAAATCCTGCATTACGCTCACCATTCCATTGCATTGGCGTGCGAGAGTTGTCACGCGATTTTTGCGCCAAGATGGCTAACATGGCTTGCTCGCTCAGTCCTTGTTGGTTGACCATGATGTCGTACATGTTGATGCTCTCCACATCTCGATACTGAGAGATCGAGTCATAGTTGGGATTGGTCATGCCAATCTCTTCCCCTTGGTATATGTAAGGGGTACCCTGCATCATATGGATGGAGGCCGCCAACATCTTTGCCGACTCGACTCGATAGCGGCGATCGTCGCCCAAGCGGCTCACGATACGCGGCTGATCATGATTACACCAAAAGAGCGCGCCCCACCCTTGGCCATTCAGCCCGGTTTGCCAGTGGTTGAATATTTGTTTTAGAGCGAGAAAATCAAACGGTGCATGACTCCACTTCTCACCATTGGGGTAGTCCACTTTGAGATGATGGAAATTAAACACCATCGACAACTCACGGCCATCGAGTGACGAGTACTGCTGACAATGTTCCAGTGTGGTGGACGACATCTCCCCCACCGTCACACTGCCATATTGCTGAAAGACGGCGTCGCTGATCTCTTGCAAATAGGTGTGTACTTTCGGACCATCGGTGTAAAAGCGGCGGCCATCGCCACACTCATCATTGGGGAAGTCTTGCTGCTTGGAAATCAAATTAATCACATCCAAACGGAAACCATCGACCCCTTTTTGGGCCCAAAAGCTGATGATCTCTTTCACTTCAGCGCGCACTTGCGGGTTTTCCCAGTTGAGATCCGCCTGCTCTTTCGCAAAGAGGTGCAGGTAATACTGCCCTGTTGGCTTATCTAACTCCCATGCGCTGCCGCCAAATTTGGATTGCCAGTTATTAGGCGCTTGTCCGTCAACCGGATCTTTCCAGATATAGTAGTCTCGATATGGGCTGTGTTTATCGCCAAGGGCAGATTGAAACCACGCATGCTCTGTTGACGTGTGGTTCACAACAATATCCATGATGATTCGAATCCCACGCTGATGTGCCTGCGCGAGCAGCGCATCAAAGTCCGCCATGGTGCCAAACTCGGGATTGATCGCGTAGTAGTCAGAAATATCGTAACCATTGTCGACCATAGGTGATTGATAAACCGGTGTTAACCAGATGGCGTCAACCCCAAGGTGTTTGAGGTAATCCAGCTTAGCGATGATCCCTTGGAGATCACCGGTGCCTTTCGCCCCGCTATCACAAAAACTTTTTGGATAGATTTGATAAATGGTGGCAGTTTTCCACCAATTGGCCTCTTGAGTTGTTCGTGTCATATCACGCCTAAAATTTCAGTAACAAAGAAGGGGCGCTGAGAATAGAGAGCGACCAAGGCCGCTCCGTCAGCGTTATGCGTTCGCAGGCTCAAGTTCGCCTTTAGACTGCGCACGTTTATAGAAGAAGAGTGTCAGCATGGCAGGCAGAGCTATGGCCACCAGCATCGCCATCGCGTAAACACTCCAATACTGGGGCTGGATAGAGAGAATACCCGGCAAGCCGCCGACCCCAATACCGTTCGCCATGACGCCAGCACTGCCACAAATCGCCGCCGCGACCGCACTGCCAATCATCGCGCTTAGCATAGGGAACTTGTACTTTAAGTTGATGCCGTACATTGCTGGCTCAGTCACCCCTAGATAAGCAGAAATGGCAGCAGGTACAGAGATGTCACGCTCTCCGTGTTTTTTGCTGATCAGGATGATGCCCACTACCGCTGATGCTTGAGCGATATTCGATAGTGCAATCAGCGGCCAAATCGGTGTGCCACCTAATTCTTGCATCAGTTGCAGGTCAACCGCATTGGTGGTGTGGTGGATACCGGTGATCACCAAAGGCGCGTACAAGAAGCCGAATATCATCGAGCCAATCACCGCAAAGTCGCCGGTCATGGCAGCCTTAGCAGCAAACGCAACACCGTTACCCAACACGCGGCCAAATGGACCAATCAGGGAGTGCGCCAACACGACAGAGAGAATAATGGAGACAAACGGCACCACAACAAGGTAGAGGTAAGAGGGTACAATGCGCTTTAAGTTGGTCTCAATCAACGCCAAGGCGACACCAGCCAACATCGCGGGGATCACCTGCGCTTGATACCCGACCTTTTCAATCACAAACAGGCCAAAATCCCACGCTTCGGGCACTTGCTTACCGATCAAATACGCGTTCATGAGCTGAGGTGAGACTAAGGTTACCCCGAGCGTGATGCCCAGAATCGGCGTACCACCCAGTTTTTTCACCGTTGACCAACACACACCCACCGGTAGGAAGAAGAAAATCGCTTCGCCAATCAACCACAGGAAACTGTGCACCGTGGCCCAAAACTGGCTGATTTGCGTCAATGTTTGGCCATCAAACATCCGGATGTCGCCAATCACATTGCGGAAACCTAAAATCAGACCACCGGTGATGATCGCAGGCAACAGCGGAACAAAGATTTCCGCAAGATGGGAAATACCACGCTCAAGCAGGTTCATGTTCTGTCTTGCCGCGAGTTTGGCTTCCTCTTTCGACGCAGCAGATTGACCGGATAGCTCAATCAACACTTTGTAGACTTCATCGACTTCCGTGCCAATCACCACCTGAAACTGCCCGGCATTGGTGAAGCAACCTTTTACCATTGGCAACGCTTCAAGGGCTTTTTCATCGGCTTTACCGGTGTCGTTTAACACAAAGCGTAGCCGCGTCAAACAGTGACTTACACTGACGATATTGTCACGTCCACCGACTCGCTCAATCAGACGTTCGACGTCTTGCTTGGCTATCTTACTCATTTCCATGTCCACCCTAATTGGATTCTATTGATATTAGTCTGCGATTGCAGACATTCAAACTGACTCTGTTTGATTGTTATTATATTAATGGGAACATTCCCATAAATTCGACATTATAATCCCAAAAAGCGCATGACATTAAAATGGGAACAGTCCCATAAATTGAAAATGATCACACTAAATAAGAAATTGCCAACGGATTCAGATAGTTAAATTTGGATGGGTTGTTGAGTGATGTGCACCTGATCAGAACTACCATTGATCTTATTGATCAATACGTTAGCCGCTTTTTCACCCGCTTGAGCGTAACCAGGGTCGATACTAAAGACATTCGGAAATAGGAAAGAGAGCAGCTCGCTGCCGCCTACGCCTGTCACGTTGACAGAATCACGACCGAGCTCTTGCAAACGCTTGATGACGCCAAGTGCCAAGGTGTCACTGGCACACACAATCGCGTCGGTGCGCTCAGACAACACCTTATCCACCAACGCGTAAGCACTGTCATGACTGAGCTGACCGGTTTGATAGCAAGGGGCGATCTGGTTGTGCTTACACCAGCTCAAGTAGGCGTCCAACCGCAGTTTACCTGTGGTTTTATCACTGGGATCGACGCCGATAAACGCGATATTTCGGCACGCACGTTGATGGAGGTGATTGAGCGCGTGCGTGATGACGCCTTGGTTGTCGTAGTTGATCGAAGAGACAGCGTCCGTCTCCATCGCGATCACCACACAGCGCGCCTGCCACTGCGCTAGACGCGCGACGTCCAAATCACTAAAACCAAAGACGATAACGCCATCCACATTGCGTCTTTTCAACACCTCTAAGTGTTCATTGGTCATCTGGCGATCAAACTGGCTCTCCATGATCACCACGTCGTAGCCTTGTTGATACAAGACGGCAAGCATACTGCTCACTGCCCTGTTTTCTGAAGGGGAGTCAAGACGAGAGATGATCACCCCAACGACTTTTTGTCGCCCACCACGCATCGATTGCGCCGATTTGGACGGCACATAACCCGACTCCTGAATCACTCGCTCCACTTTGGCGCGGGTTTCCGGTTTGACTTTCGGGTCATTGGTCAGCACACGTGAGACGGTCGACTTTCCGACGCCAGACAGCTTGGCAATATCAACAATGGTGAGTTTTTTGCTCATGTTCCTACGTCATTAAAAGCCATGCCAAGGCGAAGGCCTTGGCTATTGAGGTGCAGTAACTTGGATTTAATCAGTGACACATTGGGTAAAGCGCTGATCTTGATAGTTCAAACGCGCTTCGTTGCCTTTGATGGCCAAATTGACAGCCGGCGTCACTTCTTGACCATCGTCCATTAGCGCGTAGCGGCTGCCCGAACCTGAGGGTAGCTGGGTTAGACGCAGCGATTTGCCCTCTACTTTAACCAGTGCGGCCTCTTCACCAGAAAGGTAAGCGGCTGAAAACTGCTTGCCCTCATCACACTGGTAGGTATGGAACTTTACTGGCGCGCTCGCCTGCTCGCTTTGCGCGCAGCCCAACATCAATCCCGCGACTGCCCAGAAGGCTAAATGCTTGTTCATACTCGACTCCTTGAGTGTTTGTGCCTATGACTGCTTGTTGTCCGTCAATGGTTTTATTGGTTAACGGTATTTGCTAGTTAACGGTATTTGTTAGATAGTGCGGCACATCGGCAAGACTATCAAGCACCACGCTTGCTAGCGCTTCACCTTGTTCGGTCACCGGTTTGCCTGAGCGGACCAAAATCTTCTGCCCTACCCCAGCAGCCTCTGCCGCCATCAAATCTTGCGCCTTATCACCGACCATGACCGATTTGGCCATATCGATATCGAGAAAGCGCTGCGCTGACTGGAACATCCCCGGCTTTGGCTTACGACATTCGCAATCCCGATCGTCGCCATAATCAGGGTGATGCGGACAGTAATAGAAGCCATCAAACTCGACACCGTGATCGACAAAGTTCCAATCCATCCATTGCGTCAGAGACAAGAAGCGATCTTCGCTAAACTTGCCACGGGCTATACCCGACTGATTGGTCACCAGCACCAATAGGTAGCCCATCTGCTTGAGTTGCTTCGTCGCCTCAAATACGCCATCGATAAACTCGAAATCATGCTCATCATGCACGTAACCGTGGTCAACGTTGATGACGCCATCTCTATCTAGAAAGACTGCTGGTTTTGCCAAAATATGTGTCTCTGTCTGCTGTGTTTGGCTCGAATTATACCTTAAAACGAGCGAATTGCAGCAAGGCGAGCACTATCGCTTTAGCGCCGGTGAATAAGGCCATTTGCCCGCGTTATTTCTTTCTTATCTATCTCATGACGAAACAATCTCCGCACAAGAGAGTTAAAAAAGGCGTTTGGACGTCTAGCCGTAAAAATATCTATTGACACTAAACCTGCAAACCCATAGCATCGTCTACCAAATGAGAGGTAGTTCAAAATAATCGACTTCTCACCAAGTTATTTGCAAGCGGGTTAACTGATGATTGAAATTAATCAAGTCAACAAGGTGTTTTATCAGGGCAGCAAGGAAATCCATGCGCTGAAAGACATTAACCTTACGGTTCCTCAAGGAACGATTTTCGGTGTTATTGGCTCTTCTGGAGCAGGGAAAAGTACACTGATTCGCTGCGTGAACATGTTGGAAGCGCCCACCTCAGGTTCAATCAAGGTTGATGGTGTTGATTTGACGACACTGTCTAAATCACAGCTGAGCCAAGCACGCCGCAATATCGGTATGATTTTCCAGCACTTTAATCTGCTTTCATCCCGCACTGTGTTTGATAATGTCGCACTGCCACTTGAACTGGCGGGCAAAGACAAAAACGCCATCACCACTAAGGTAACCGAACTACTGAAACTGGTCGGCCTTGCTGATAAGCATGAAAGCTACCCGTCAAACCTCAGTGGTGGTCAGAAACAACGCGTTGCGATCGCTCGTGCGCTCGCATCAGATCCTAAAGTGCTGCTGTGTGATGAAGCGACCAGCGCGCTCGATCCCGCGACCACTCAATCGATTCTTGAGCTGTTAAAAGAGATCAACCGCAAGCTGAACATTACTATGCTTTTGATCACTCACGAGATGGACGTGGTCAAAAGCATTTGTCACCAGGTGGCGATCATCGGTGGTGGTGAATTGGTGGAGAAAGGCACGGTTGGTGATATTTTTGCTCACCCGAAAACCGAGCTGGCGCACCAATTTATCCGCTCTACGCTCGACTTGTCGATCCCAGAAGATTACGAGGCTCGCTTGCAAAGCAGCCGCGTTGAAGGCAGCTACCCTCTGGTACGCCTTGAATTCACTGGCGCAACCGTCGATGCACCGCTGATGAGCCAAATTGCGCGTAAATTCAATATCGATGTCAGCATTCTGAGTTCAGACTTAGATTACGCCGGTGGCGTAAAATTCGGCATGATGGTCGCCGAGCTATTTGGTAATGAGCAAGACGACAACGCAGCAATCGAATTTCTGCGTGAACACAATGTAAAGGTAGAGGTGCTTGGCTATGTCCTTTAACACGATTTCACAGTGGCTCGAGCTTAACAGTAAGCTATTGATTGGCGCGACGTGGGAAACCCTCTACATGGTCGCCGTCGCGGGTATCGTGGGCTTTGCTGTCGGTATCCCTCTCGGCGTTATCTTACACACGACCAAAAAAGGTGGCCTACTAGAAAACACCAAATTAAATGGTGTGTTGGGCGCAATCGTCAATATTGGTCGCTCCGTGCCGTTTTTGGTGTTGATGGTTGCCATCATCCCTGTGACGAAACTGTTGGTGGGCACTTTTATCGGTACCACCGCCGCCATCGTGCCGCTCACGATTGGTGCGATTCCATTCGTCGCTCGCCTGATTGAAGGCGCACTACTGGAAGTGCCAAGCGGTTTGGTCGAGGCTGCGCAATCTATGGGTGCGACGCCAATGCAAATCATCAGTAAAGTATTGCTTCCTGAAGCGATGCCGACCATCGTCAACTCCGTCACCATCACTTTGGTGACATTGGTGAGCTACTCAGCAATGGCGGGTACAGTGGGCGGCGGCGGTCTAGGTGATGTCGCGATACGTTACGGATTTCACCGCTACGATGTAGTCATCATGGCTGTGACAGTGGTGATGCTCATCGTACTGGTTCAAATTATTCAATCTATCGGCGATGCGATTGTACGCCGCGTGGATCACAGATAAACATTAAGAATTTCACAAGGAGAAGGTCATGAAATTTAATCTTAAAGGTCTTTTGGCGATTGCCGCTGCGGCATCTGCATTGGTTCTGTCTGGTTGTGGCGAAAAAGAAGCGGACAACAGCAAAATCAAAGTCGGCGTGATGGCGGGTGCAGAAGCACAAGTTGCTGAAGTAGCAGCAAAAGTGGCGAAAGAGCAGTTCGGTCTGGATGTAGAATTGGTGACATTCACGGATTACGTTACTCCTAATGCAGCCTTGGATGACGGTTCAATCGACATCAACGCGTTCCAGCACAAACCATACCTAGATCAGCAAATTGCTGACCGTAGTTACAAGCTGGCTATCGCAGGTAACACTTTCGTTTACCCAATCGCGGGTTACTCTAAGCAAGTGACCTCTGTGGAAGAGATCGAAGAGGGTGCACGTATCGCCGTTCCTAACGATCCAACTAACCTAGGTCGCTCATTGATTCTACTAGAGCAGCAAGGTCTGATCACACTGCGTGAAGGCGTTGGTCTACTGGCAACGGTACGCGACATCGTTGAAAATCCAAAAAACATCTCAATTCTTGAGCTAGACGCTGCCCAGCTGCCACGCTCTCTTGATGATGTTGCGCTGTCTGTCATCAACACCACTTACGCAAGCTCTATCAACCTGACGCCAGAGAAAGACGGTGTGTTTGTTGAAGATAAAGAGTCACCATACGTGAACCTTATCGTTGCGCGTGAAAACAACGTCTCAGCAGAGAATGTACAAAACTTCGTAAAAGCTTACCAAACTGACGAAGTGTACAACGCTGCCTCAGACATCTTCCAAGGTGGTGTCGTTAAAGGTTGGTAATCTGACCTAAACGCTCAATAACACAGTAAATACCAAAAAGGGTCGACGTTCATGTCGACCCTTTTTCTATCTTGGTATTCTCTGATCGAAATGCATTCCCATCAGCCTGTCATTGTGGATTATTTACGCCCCAACATACGACTCAAAGTACCATCCTTATCGACCCATTGATGCTTAAGCGCCGCCGCAATGTGGAGCACCAAGGCAGCAATGATGATCTTAGGGGCAAACCCATGCACTGCCCCCCCTAGAGATTGCAGCCACTCTATTTTTTCCCCTGCAGCAAGGATCTCGACGCCAAACACCTCCAGAGCTCGCCCGCCGCCGACGCTCATGGCGATGCCTGAGATAGGCATCAGTAGTGTCGCCAGCATCAAAATGCCATGAATCGACTTGGCTAGAATCTCTTGTACTCGGGTCAACACCGCCGAGCTTTCAATCGGCCCTTCTTTGAGTCGCCACGCCACGCGCAACACAGCGATCAGCAAAATAATCACGCCAAGGGATTTGTGAATCCCCATTAACTCGCCTTTGGCTGGGCTTCGCTCCATTTGCTCAAGATACAAGCCAAGGCCTAACACGCCAATAAAACCAAGGCCCGTTAACCAGTGAAAAAAGAGGGTGGGTTTAGAATGTGGATTGCTCATGATGACGCTCTCTTATTAAAAGTATGCTGTCTATTATCTGGTCACCCTAGCCATCAATCCAGAGACTTCTAAGTAAAAAAACGTAAAGAGCAAAAAACGTAAAGAGCAGGCGAAAAAAAAGCCGAAGCAAACGCTTCGGCTCAGGGAAAGTGTGAATCTATCGACTACGGCGTGTAGTAGGTCGCCGCGCCTGGACCAACAGGTAGACCAAGGATGAAGACCCATACGTAGAAGAGTAAACTCCAGCCAACGATAAAGCAGATTGAGTACGGCAGCATCGTCGCGATGAGAGTACCGATACCGAGATTCTTCATGTAGCGAGTTGCCACAGCGAGGATCAGACCAAAGTAACTCATCATAGGTGTGATGATGTTGGTCGTTGAGTCACCAATACGGTAAGCCGCTTGAATCGTTTCTGGTGCGTAGCCAACCAGCATCAACATAGGCACGAAAATCGGTGCGGTGACCGCCCACTGCGCTGACGCTGAACCGATCATCAAGTTGATGAAGCCGCACATCAAGATAAAGGCGAAGAACAGCATTGGGCCAGTAAGACCAATATTTTGCAAGAAACCGGCACCGGCTACGGCAAACACTTGACCAAAGTTCGTCCATTTGAAAAATGCAACAAACTGCGCAGCAAAGAAGACTAAGACAATGTACATGCCCATTGATGACATGGATTTAGACATCGCATCAATCACGTCACGGTCATTGTTCATCGTGCCCACTACGCGGCCGTAAACAAAGCCAGGAATCGCGAAGAAGACAAAGATAAACGCCACGATGCTCTTAAGGAACGGAGAACCCGCGACAGTACCTGTACTTGAGCGCAATACGCCATCTTCTGGAACGATCGTCCAAGCCAGCAGCGCCGATACCACTAGGATCGCAATACCTGCCAACTTCAAGCCTTTCTTTTCGATAGCCGTCAGGCTACCCATTTTGTCTTGAGACAGATCTTCCGCCGCTTCTTCGTCATTGTATTTACCCAGTTTTGGCTCAACGATTTTCTCAGTCACGAAGGCACCGGTAATGGCGATAAAGAAGGTGGAGACGAACATAAAGTACCAGTTTACCTCAGGACCGACGGTGTAAGTTGGGTCGATCATCTGAGCGGCTGTCTCGGTAATACCAGACAGCAGTGGATCCACCGTACCAATAAGCAAGTTCGCCGAGTAGCCACCGGATACACCGGCAAACGCCGCCGCCAAGCCCGCCAAGGGATGACGCCCCAAAGAGTGGAATAGCATCGCTGCCAGTGGGATCAGAACCACATAGCCTAGCTCAGATGCGGTGTTAGAAATGATACCAGCAAAAACCACGGTCACAGTAACCATGCGCTTAGACGCGCCCATCACCATACCGCGCATCGCGGCAGAAAGTAGACCCGAGTGTTCAGCGATCGCAACACCTAACATGGCGACCAATACCGTCCCGAGCGGCGCAAAACCAACGAAGTTCTTCACCAGGTTGGTCACGATCAGTTGAAGGCCTTCAGCGTTCAGTAAGCTGACCACATGAATCATTCCATCTGCGGCACGACCGCTTGCCCCTTCCGGACGAGGATCGATGACTGACACTTCGAAGTACCCAGCAACGCCAGATAGCACGAGAATCGCGAGACAGAAAATAGCAAATAGTGTGATTGGGTGGGGTAATAGGTTCCCCAAATACTCTACCGAGTCAAGAAAGCGGGTAAAAATAGGCTTTTTCGGCGAGCTTTGTTTCATTGAAGCAGATGAACTCATCTGTTCCCTCCTTGTCGTTTTTCCTACGCTTTTGTGACAGGGCTGTCACAAAAGCTTGGGCAGAGTACTCGACAAGAAGGTCAATTAGAAATCCTAAATGTTACAAAACGTATCAAATAGAAGAATAATTAACCAAAAAACTTAGCTTATAATGAAAAATATCACTAATTAAACGATCAATATCAACATAAAAAACCACAAATAAAATAAACACCATCAATCATTTGTTACTTTTGCACCGCCTTAAAGCGAGGATTGGTTTTGCAGATCACGTATAAGCGCCCTCTTCGCTTAACGATTTGGCAATCAGGATGACGGCTTTTTGCACTCTTTAATGATTTCACGACTTTCATCTCTTAATTCTCCATCAATTGTTATGTTATAACATATCAATTAATAATCATTATCAATAAGAAAAGCAAGCAAAATTTGTGATACTTTGCCGTATCAATCCGTACTGAAGACCTTAGCCATGTATTCCATAGAACCGATTGGCATTATCGAAAGCCCTTACAAAGAGAAATTCGCCGTTCCTCGTCAACCTCGCTTGGTCCCTGCTGCGCGATCACGCGTCAAACTGCAAGGGACGGCCAATAGCCCAGAAGCCGTGCGTGGAATAGAGCAGTTTTCTCACGTGTGGTTGCTGTTTTTGTTTGATCAGAATCTGCAAGCGGGATGGAAGCCCACTGTGCGCCCGCCTCGTTTGGGCGGCAATGAGCGCATTGGTGTGTTTGCCTCGCGCTCGACATTCAGACCTAACGGTATCGGCATGTCGGCAGTCGAAGTTAAAGGGGTGAGCAAGCAAGGCGATCAGATCTATCTGGATCTGGGCAACGTTGACTTGGTCGACGGCACCCCGATTATCGACATCAAGCCCTATATCCCCTACTCAGATTCAGTGGCTGAGGCCAAAGGAGGCTATGCGGAAGCAGAGCCTGAAACCTCTCAAGTCCACTTCTCCTCGACTGCGCTAGCCTCGCTCGACAAGCACCAAGATGCGGAGTATGTCAAAACCGTTATCGAACAAGTACTGGCGCAAGACCCTCGTCCGGCCTACAAAAAGAATAAGCCCGACGACAAGGAATATGCGGTAAATTTGTTCGATCTGAACGTCAAGTTCACCGTCAACGACAACTTCATAACAGTTACTGCGATTGAAAGCTTTTGACAACACTCTTTGGCTGATATTATAAGCGGCTAACTGTTTTCCCTTTGTGGGATCTTCATACTTCAGCCTGTTGGCTTGAGTATCTAACTTTACTAAACGGATAAATTGAATGCGTACCAGTAACTATCTTCTTTCTACTCTTAAGGAGACTCCAAACGACGCAGAGGTCGTGAGCCACCAGCTCATGCTCCGCGCAGGTATGATCCGTAAGCTGGCTTCAGGTCTATACACCTGGCTGCCTACTGGTCTGCGTGTGCTGCGTAAAGTCGAAAACATCGTTCGTCAAGAAATCGACAATGCAGGCGCCGTCGAAACCTTGATGCCCGTTGTTCAGCCGTTTGAACTATGGGAAGAGACAGGCCGCAGCGAGAAGATGGGCCCTGAGCTCCTTCGCTTTACTGACCGTCATACGCGTCCGTTTGTTCTAAGCCCAACTGCAGAAGAAGTGATCACTAGCCTAGTGCGCAACGAAGTGAGCTCTTACAAACAGCTGCCGCTCAACCTGTACCAAATCCAAACCAAATTCCGCGATGAGCGTCGCCCACGTTTTGGCGTAATGCGTGCACGAGAATTCTGCATGATGGACGCATACAGCTTTGACATCGACAAAGAAGGTCTAGAGAAATCTTACCAAGCAATGCACGATGCGTACTGTAAAGCCTTCGATCGCATGGGTCTTGAGTACCGCCCAGTACTGGCTGACTCTGGCGCTATTGGTGGTAGTGGTTCTCAAGAGTTCCACGTACTTGCGGAAAGTGGTGAAGACCTCATCGCCTTCTCGACTGAGTCTGATTACGCAGCGAACATCGAAAAAGCCGAAGCGGCCGCACCTGCTGGTGAGCGCGCTGAGCCAACTCAAGAGATGACGCTGGTGGATACGCCAAACGCGAAAACCATCGCAGAGCTTGTAGAGCAACACGGTCTACCTATCGAGAAGACAGTGAAAACGCTTTTCGTAAAAGCCTCTGACGAAGTAGACGCAGACATCATCGCGCTAATCATCCGTGGCGACCACGAACTGAACGAAGTGAAAGCGGAGAACTTGCCTCAAGTTGCTGCCCCTCTTGAGATGGCAACCGAAGAAGAGATTCGCGCACTGATCGGCGCTGGCCCTGGCTCTCTTGGTCCTGTTGGTCTTGAGTTGCCATTCATCGTTGACCGTACCGTTGCCGTAATGAGCGACTTCGGTGCGGGTGCGAACATTGACGGCAAGCACTACTTCGGTATCAACTGGGGTCGTGACGTTGAGCTTGGCCAAGTTGAAGATCTGCGTAATGTTGTCGAAGGCGATCCAAGCCCATGTGGCAAAGGTACCCTAATGCTTAAGCGTGGTATCGAAGTGGGTCACATCTTCCAGCTTGGCAACGTTTACTCACAAGCGATGAACTGTGGCGTGCTGGGCCCTGACGGTAAGAACGTCATCCTGGAGATGGGTTGTTACGGTATCGGTGTGTCACGCGTTGTGGCTTCAGCGATTGAACAAAACCACGACAAATACGGCATCATCTGGCCAGACGCTCTAGCGCCGTTCCAAGTAGCGATCGTACCAATGAACATGCACAAGTCTGAAGAAGTGAAAGAAGCAGCTGAGAAGCTGTACGCTGAACTGACGGCTATGGGTATCGAAGTCCTATTCGATGACCGTAAAGAGCGCCCAGGCGTTATGTTCTCTGATATGGAACTGATCGGTATTCCTCACACTATCGTGATTGGTGACCGTTCAATGAAAGAAGGCAACTTCGAGTACAAGAACCGCCGCTCGGGAGAGAAGACGCCAGTCGCTATCGCTGACGTGATTGAGCACCTCAAGGCACAACTTAGCTAATACCGCTTAAGCGATACAAACAAAAAGGGTTGACGTGAAAGCGTCAACCTTTTCTATTTTGGACGTTTGCTCAATGGCGACGCTACTCTAAAGGTTCTGTCGGTGCTTGACTGGCGACCTTCTTCTCGGCATAAGCCACATCTACAAGCGCATCCGCATTGCCATCAATCAGCTCACCAAAGTGAAAAATACCAAACTCACCGGGCTTCATCCGATGCCAGGTTTCATTGTCCGTCAGCGGTTGAGTCGCAATCACTGAAACAATATCGTTGGGCGTCGTCTCTTCTTGAAAGTTGATGGTGACATCTTCATCAATCAATGTCGCTTGCCCAAAAGGCGCACGGCGAGTGATCCAATACAGATGATTGGTGCAATACGTCATCACATACTCTCCGTCAGAGAGCAACATATTGAAGACCCCTTTCTCTTTGAGCATGTCACAACACATGGCCACAAAACGAAATACTCCCACCATATCGTGCGGTGGTTGTGGGTAACGATCTTCCATCTGCTTGAGCAGCCAACAAAACGCCATCTCACTGTCAGTTTGCCCCACCGGACGATGCCGACCTGTATCCATCTGTTGGTAGTCCGTCAACTGGCCATTGTGGGCAAAAGTCCAGTAACGCCCCCAGAGCTCGCGGGTAAACGGATGGGTATTTTCCAGATTGACACCACCACGGTTGGCTTGGCGAATATGGCTGATGACCGCGCGGCTCTTAATCGGATAGTTTTGCACTAACTCGGCAATTTTCGACTGACAGCTAGGGTTAGGGTCTTTGAAATTACGAAAACCTTTCCCCTCATAGAAGGTGATCCCCCAGCCATCACTGTGCGGGCCAGTTTTGCCCCCACGCTGCATTAAGCCAGTGAAACTGAAACAAATATCGGTCGGAACGTTGGCACTCATACCGAGCAATTCACACATGCTTCAAACCACTCCCTGTCAACGTGATGGCGTAATTACGCCATCTCCTTTTCAATCAATTGGATCACAATGTGGATGATTTTGATGTGGATCTCTTGAATGCGATCCGCGTAGCCGAAATGAGGAACACGAATCTCGATATCCGCTACCCCGGCCATTTTGCCACCGTCTTTACCCGTCAGAGCGATGGTTTTCATGCCTTTCGCTTTTGCCGCTTCTATCGCCTTAAGAATGTTCCCTGAGTTGCCCGAGGTTGAGAGGCCAAACAGAACATCCCCAGCCGAACCAACCGCTTCAACATAACGAGAGAAAACAAAGTCATAGCCAAAATCGTTGCTAACACAAGAGAGGTGACTTGGATCTGAAATGGCAATCCCAGGGTAACCCGGACGATTTTCACGATAGCGCCCAGTGAGCTCTTCGGCGAAATGCATCGCATCGCAGTGTGAGCCGCCGTTACCGCACGAGAGCACTTTACCCCCTTGCTTGAATGAATCGGCAATGAGTTTCGCTGCGGCTTCAATTTGAGCAATGTTGTGCTCATCACTTAAAAAGGCATTCAAGACGTTCGCCGCTTCAGTTAATTCACTTTTGATCAGATCGTGGTACATAGGGAATTCTCTCATTGTTATCTTCGATGGGGAAATTTAGCCACAAAGCTAAATACCATTGTTTACGAGTTTACTCGAACCATCCAGAGTGTCGATAGCTGCGCGTCAACTAATGCCAATTCCTCCCCCTACTTCGCCCACAAATTCAGCACGGACCGACAATTTTAGAATTTTCACTCTACTTAGATCACTTTTTAAGCACGATTGGGTTTTACATTTCATTAATGAGTTGTTTACACTCTAACTGGTTAGACCTCTTATAAGATAAACGACGTATAACCCTTAACCCTACATTTTGGGGCGTCGAAGAAGGAAATACACATGGACATCTTGCTCTCAATATTAGGCTTTACGGTGGTACTGGCGACCTGCTTGTACCACCGCAACTCCTTAATCCTTTCACTGTTTGCGTTAACACTGACGATGGTCGTGCTCTCCATCTGGGGCAGCGCAGGATCGTTGAGTTGGATACTGTACATCGCCGCCACTGCGGTATTGGCTGTTCCATCGATTCGTCAGTCTCTGATCAGTAAAAAAGCCCTTTCTCTCTTTAAGAAAGTGCTGCCCGCCATGTCTCAAACCGAAAAAGAGGCGTTGGATGCTGGTACGGTTTGGTGGGAAGCTGAGCTTTTCAAAGGCAAACCAGACTGGAACAAGCTGCACGACATTAAAGCGCCGACGTTAAGTGCCGAGGAGCAAGCTTTCCTCGATGGCCCCGTCAATGAAGTGTGTGCGATGGTGAACGACTATCAGGTCACCCACGAGTTGGCCGATCTACCACCGCAAGTGTGGCAGTACCTAAAAGACAATAAGTTCTTCGCGATGATCATCAAGAAGCAGTACGGCGGACTTGAGTTCTCTGCCTACGCTCAGTCGCTGGTATTGCAAAAGCTCACTGGCGTCTCAGGCGTACTCTCTTCTACCGTTGGGGTGCCTAACTCATTGGGCCCGGGGGAACTGCTACAACACTACGGCACCGACGAACAGAAAAACTACTATTTGCCACGCTTAGCCGAAGGTAAAGAGATCCCTTGTTTTGCACTGACCAGCCCAGAAGCAGGCTCAGACGCGGGATCCATTCCAGACTTCGGTATTGTCTGTAAAGGCGAATGGGAGGGCAAAGAAGTCCTCGGTATGCGCCTAACTTGGAACAAGCGCTACATCACGCTCGCCCCAGTCGCCACCGTTCTCGGCCTCGCCTTTAAATTGCGCGATCCAGACGGCTTACTCGGCGAGACGGAAGAACTTGGCATCACCTGTGCGCTGATTCCCACACACCTAAAAGGGGTGGAAATAGGCAATCGCCACTTCCCGCTCAACGTGCCTTTCCAAAACGGCCCGACACGAGCCAATGATCTGTTTGTACCTTTAGATTTCATCATTGGTGGCCCATCAATGGCCGGTCAAGGTTGGCGTATGCTGGTCGAATGTTTATCTGTAGGTCGCGGGATCACCTTACCGTCGAACTCAACCGGTGGCATTAAGACGGCGGCTTTGGCAACTGGTGCGTACGCGCGTATTCGCCGTCAATTTAAACAACCGATTGGCCAGATGGAAGGCGTCGAAGAGCCATTAGCACGTCTAGGTGGTAACGCGTATGTGATGGACGCGGCCAGCAACCTGACTGTCGCGGGGATTGATTTGGGTGAAAAGCCCTCGGTCATCTCAGCGATCGTGAAGTATCACTGCACCCACCGCGGTCAGCAAAGCATCATCGATGCGATGGACATTGTCGGTGGTAAGGGCATTTGTCTTGGACCGAAGAACTTCCTCGCGCGCGGCTACCAAGGTTCCCCGATTGCCATCACGGTAGAAGGGGCCAACATCCTCACCCGCTCCATGATCATCTTTGGCCAAGGGGCGATTCGTTGCCATCCGTTTGTTCTGGAAGAGATGAATGCGGCTTACTCAGACGCCTCCGATGCGCTTGATAAGTTTGATAGCGCGCTCGCCGGTCACGTCAGCTTTACCCTGAGCAACCTTGTGCGCAGTGTCTGGCTGGGTGTTACCGATGGCCGTTTCTCCAGTGCACCGGTTCAAGACAGCACGAAACGTTACTACCAGCAGCTCAACCGCTACAGTGCTAACATTGCCTTCTTGGCCGATATTTCGATGGCAGTACTGGGTGGTTCGTTGAAACGTAAAGAGCGCTTGTCGGCTCGCTTGGGCGACATTTTGAGTCAATTGTACTTAAGTTCAGCCACGCTGAAACGCTTTGAGAATGATGGCCGCATTAGTGATGACTTGCCATTGGTTCACTGGGGATTGCAAGACAGCTTGAAGCAAACCGAGCTGGCGATTGATGAGTTTCTCGCTAACTTCCCAAATCCTTGGTTGGGTAAAATCCTGCGCGCTCTGATCCTGCCTTTTGGCCGCGTTCGCCGAGCGCCGAATGACAAACTCGACAGCAAAGTCGCGCAAATTCTGCAAACGCCAAGCGCCACACGTGCTCGCTTAGGTCGTCATCAATACTTCGAAGCGAGTGAGTTCAATCCTGCGGGTAAAATTGAGCAAGCCTTGACGGTGATTTTAGAAGCAGAGCCTGTGTTTAAGAAAGTATGTAAAGCGCTCAATGAGCGTAAGCCTTTCTTGCGCCTAGATCTCATCGCCGATATTGGCCTAGAGAAAGGCATCATCGACACAAAAGAGGCTGAACTGCTACGCAGTGCCGAAGAGCACCGCCTCTATGTGATCAACGTCGATGATTTCGAGCCCAAAGAACTGGCGACCAAACCGGTTCGAAAGAGTAAGCCCAAAATCGTCGAAGTCGCCTAACGCGCGCATACTAAGCGTATAAAAACGACAAAGGGCAGCCTCGCTGCCCTTTGCTTTATCTCGCTATCCTTACTGGTAACTATGCTTACTGGTAAATAGAAACCTTCGCTAAGCCGACGAGTTATCGTCACTAAGGTTGATGTTAGATTGATAGAGAGCATCACTCTTAAACACTCTCCATCGATGCTTGCCTGCATAGCGCTGCCGCAACAGCTCTTACGGATTACTTCTTCGGCATCTCAAGCTGCATTTCCGGCATCGCTTCTTTCTTGGCTTTGAGCTTACGCATCACAAACCACACCACCAGCCCCAATAAAATCGCAATTAGGTTGCCGACACCGATAATGATCATACTCTTAGTTCGCTGGGCTTTTCTGAACTCAGCCAACTGCATCTCTTCCATGATTTTCTGCTGCTTGAGACGTTCCTCTTCTTGCAGACGACGGGTCTCAGCAATATCGATATCTTCGACCACACTGTAGGTGTGTTGATTCTTGGCAAAGATCAGAGGACGTTGCGAGCCCAACTCGGTGGCGAAGGTCTTTGAAGACCATTGGTAATTGCCTAGCGTACCGTCATACGGCACTTCAAGCTCAAAGGTGCTGCTTTCTGGCTCCGAAGCCCCTTGCACGCTAACCACATTGCCCTTCGGATCAGTATGGTCGACAAACCCAGCGAGACTGCCTGGCATGATCATCCCCATCTCACCGGAGAACAACACGCGATGAGGCTCACCAGCGACTCGTGATTGAATGAAGGTCGTTTCCAGTGGGGTGGGATAAACCAACACCTCTTGCTCTTGAGCACGCAGGAACACACCATTGCCGGAGGTAATGCGCACGCGATACTTGCCCGGCGCGCTGGTGATGGGCAGCGACACCGTAAACACACCATCGCCCGCCACTTCGTCGAGCCCTTGACCATCATCAGCAAACACACCGATCTCTTCTGGCACCGGACGCGCTTCTTTGACTAACTGATCTTCATTCTCAACATACTTGGTGAAGGTCACTTTCAGTTGGACACGGTCCAAAAAATCACGCAAAACTAATGGTTTTTTATCCGCCGTCAAGCGAGCGGTGAACTTCAGCTCTTCCCCTTGATAGAGGCGGTTGGGCAGTACGTCAGTGGCCAGTTCAAGATGAGAAATCAGAGTAATTTTGTTCTTAGGCGTGACTTTACCGATCGCCTGCCAAGGACCGGGCATTGGGTTATCAATCGAAATGATGTCCATCGCCGACTCTTGATACCAACGCACATTATCTGGGCTGCGCCAGGCGTAATATTTCTTACCATCAGGGCGCACTAACACCACAGGTTGGGAGTTTTGCGCGCGGTAGATAACAAAGGTGATTTGCTTGATGGTGGGGTCGACTCGAAAACGGTTATCGAGCAGAGACATTGAGGACTCTTGCGCTGCAAATCCTAGACAACTGAATACCATGCCCACTAGGGCAATCCAACTCCTCAACATCCCTTCTCCTACTGACGCCAGAGGCTGCTTGCGCTCTTCTCGACGATATCTAATCTTTTATTGTGTGCTTCTAGTTCATCGGCCGTTGCTTTAATTACCTTTAGCGCTTTTCGACCACTGGCGACGCGTTTTATTGACTCACCTCCCACATCGCCGTCACTGGCGCTACCGGGATTAAATTGCAAAGAGGTCTGCCCACCGGTCATCAACAGGTAAACGTCGGCGAGAATCTCCGCATCGAGCAAAGCGCCGTGCAAGGTACGGTGTGAGTTATCTATGCCGTATCGCTCACACAAGATGTCCAAGTTGTTGCGCTTACCAGGGAAGATTTTCTTCGCCATCGCCAGCGTATCGGTGACTTTGCAGTAGTCTTCTGTTTTACCAATATTTGGGTCTAATAAGGCAAACTCATTGTCCATAAAGCCGGTATCGAAGGGCGCGTTGTGTGCCACCAATTCGGCCCCTTTGATGAACTCAAGAAACTCTTGGTGGATAGCGTGATACTCGGGCTTATCAACCAAAAACTCATCTGTAATACCGTGTACTTCTATCGCGTCTGGTTGAATCTCGCGATCGGGCTTAATGTAGACGTGAAAGTGTCGTCCTGTCAGCTTACGATTAATGATCTCAACGGCACCGATTTCAATAATGCGGTGACCAATATGCGGCGCGCCGCCTTCTCGGTTCATACCTGTGGTTTCGGTATCGAGTACAACGATGCGGCCGTATTGCGAATTGCTGCTGGTGTTCATAACAATATCTATGTCAGACTATGTCTCTAAGTGATTAAACCAATAGTACCAAAACATGACGAAACAGGTGGAAATTTTCACAGACGGTTCTTGCCTTGGTAACCCTGGACCCGGTGGTTATGGCGTTGTCCTGCGTTACAAACAGACGGAAAAAACCTTAGCCAAAGGCTATACCCTCACCACCAATAATCGCATGGAAATGATGGCTACCATCGTCGCTCTCAAGGCGCTCAAAGAGCCTTGTCATGTCATCCTCACCACCGATAGCCAGTACGTTCGCCAAGGCATCACGCAATGGATTCACAACTGGAAGAAGCGTGGCTGGAAAACCGCCGACAAAAAACCGGTCAAAAATGCCGATTTATGGCAAGCGTTAGATGCCGAAACGGCACGTCACAACGTCGAGTGGCACTGGGTGAAAGGCCATGCCGGGCACAGAGAAAACGAGATGTGCGATGAGCTAGCCAGGGCCGCCGCAGAAAACCCAACCGAAGAAGATACAGGCTATCAGCCGAGCTAACGGTGCCTTATTCTTCAATACCGCAGCTATTGCTCAGTATTGCTTAGGGTTGAGGGAAATTTTGTAATTGACGCCCAGTGGCGTCAATTTTCGTTTAAGCTTCCAGTGAGGTTTTATCGGCTTGAGCGGGTAAGTCCGCTTTCTTGCCACGATAAAATAGAGGCTACCCATCGGCCGCGCCCACTCCCCTAGGCTATTTTCCATCCAAGTCCAAAACGTTCGATAGCTTTGCATCGGAAACAGAGCGTAGCGATCGCACTCAATCACTTCATAATTGAGTACGCCCAGCCAATCTTTAATGCGATTGGGGGTAAACATCCGGCCACTCCAAGGCAAGTTGTGTTTGCGCCACGGCATCAGGCTTGCCAAGCCGGTCAAACTCAGTGGGTTAAAACCGGTCAAAATCAGATAGCCATCATCCATCATCACTCGGTCAACCTCACGCAATAAGCGGTGGGGATCATTACAATAGTCGAGTTGGTGCGCCATCACGATGGCGTCAAAGCTCTTTTCCAGAAACGGCAGTTGATAACCGTCAGCGATGACGTTATGCAAAGGATTTTTTATGTCGAGCTGGACTTGATGTTGAATGTTGCAACTAAAACTGGTTAACTCACAGCTCAAGCCACCTAGTTTGAGCAGGTGATAACCAAACAGCTTCGGACACCATTCATCGACGCGAGTTTGGATAGACTCACTCACCCACTGGCCGTTTTTTAATTGCGTCCACGAATGGGGTTGTTCTAGCTTCTTCTTACTGCGGGCTGGCTTCATACTTAACCTGCTTCACTCAAGAGTCGATGACGACAGTGTCACTGGAGAGACTTCCATGTTAGAGATCAAAAGCATACCTGCATTTAACGACAATTACATCTGGCTTATCGAAAATCGAGATAAGCGTTGTGCGGTTGTTGACCCCGGTGATGCGGCTCCAGTCCTGGCGTATCTCAAACAGCACGAATTGAGTTTGGAAGCGATTTTAATTACCCACCATCACAATGATCACATTGGCGGCGTCGCCGAGCTAGTGCGCCAATTCCCGACCATCAATGTGGTGGGGCCTGCAAGCGAGCCGATTCCAACCTTATCCCACTCTGTCTCTACTGGCGATCAAATTGAGCTGTTTGGTGAAGTGTTCCGTGTCATCGGCCTTGAAGGACATACATTAGGTCATATCGGCTACGTCGGTGATGGCAAACTGTTCTGCGGCGATGTGCTGTTTTCTGCCGGCTGTGGGCGCGTGTTTGAAGGCACAATGGAACAGATGCATACCTCATTGTGCAAACTGGCGGCTCTGCCTGATGAGACCGAGGTCTATTGCGCTCATGAATATACCGCGAGCAATGTCGCGTTTGCATTGGCGGTCGAGCCCGATAACGTCCAACTTCAGCAATATCGTGATGAAGTGAATCGGCTGCGTGCGCAAAATCAACCCACCCTCCCAAGCACGCTTGGGAGAGAAAAACGCATCAACCCTTTCCTGCGTACCGGTGAACCCAGTGTCATGCGCTCGGTCGCCAATCGGACCCAAGAGACAGACGCACTCTCGATATTTAGCGCATTACGTGAGTGGAAGAACGAATTTTAGCACTTTGGTGCTTGTCACTGCCTAAGTGACGAAAGTATTATCAGCAGCCAAAGATTAAAAGGGCTGGATAATGCGATTGAAACATAGCTGGGCTTTGGCTCTCCTGCTGACAGGGTGTCAACTGACTCAGTCTGACCATACCGGTGAAGGCGAAAGCCCTGACACCAATACTCCTAACACGGCTTTGCAGCAAACATCAGTAGCTGCGAAGCCCGCGACCAAGACAAAAGCCACCAAACCCGCGCCCGTTGTGACCCCAGAGTCTCAAGAAGATGTGTGGCAGCGAATTGCGATGCAACTTGAGATGCCAATCCCGGAGCACAAAACCGTGGATTACTACCGCACTTGGTATCTCAAACACCCTAACCATCTCAAAACCGTCTCCGAGCGCGCACAGCCATTTCTCTACCTAATCACGGAGAAAATCGAGCAGCGTGGCCTTCCGCTAGAATTGGCCCTGCTTCCTGTCGTAGAGAGCTCATTTGATGCCTTTGCCTACTCGCACGGTAGCGCCGCTGGCTTGTGGCAGTTTGTACCTGCGACCGGTAAATCCTTTGGCTTAAAACAGAACTACTGGTATGACGGACGTCGAGATGTCGATGCCGCGACCGATGCCGCGCTTGACTACCTCACTCAGTTAAACCGCCGCTTCGATGGCGATTGGCAACATGCCATCGCAGCCTACAACAGCGGTGGCGGTCGTGTCTCTAGTGCGATTCGTAAAAACAAAAAGCTGGGTAAACCAACCGATTTTTTCTCGCTTGACCTCCCTAAAGAGACCAGTGGTTATGTTCCTAAACTGCTCGCCCTAGCGGATGTGGTGGCCAACCAAGAAAAATACGGTATCGATATTCCTGCCATCGCCAACCAACCTGTGGTTGAGCTGGTTGATCCTAAAGAGCAGTTAGATCTGGCGATTGCAGCCAACTACGCTGGCCTAACGGTAAAAGAGCTGCAAAGCTTAAACCCAGCTTACAATCAGTGGGCCACCGCACCCGATGGCCCCCATCAGTTATTGCTGCCCGTCAATTCGGTCGCACCATTTCGCCAAGCCGTTGAAGCCAACCGTGGTCAAGGTCTAAAAGTGGTGCGTTACAAGGTGAAATCGGGCGATAGCCTGAGTGTGATTGCCAACAAGCACAACACAACCACTAAGGTGATTCGCACCGCCAATAACCTCAAAGGCAACACGATTCGCGCGGGTCAGTACCTGATGATTCCGACCTCGACCCGTGACGACAAAGCGTACACCTTGAGCGCATCCAACCGATTGGCACAAACCCAGTCTCAAGCGCGTGGCACCTATAAACTGACGCATACGGTGAAGTCAGGAGAGAGTCTCTGGAGCATTGCCTCCGCCAACAACGTATCGCACCAATCCTTGGCAAAATGGAATGGCATGAGCCCAAGAGACACCTTGCGCGTTGGCCAATCACTGGTGATTTGGAAAGAGAACAAAGAAGGCGCGATCATTCGTACTGTCTTTTATGATGTCCGCTCCGGAGATACCCTCAGTGGTATCGCGAGCAAGTTCAAAGTGAAAAGCCGCGACATCGTCAAATGGAATGACCTGAGCAATCAGAAATACCTCAAGCCCGGTCAAAAACTCAAGTTGTATGTCGATGTCACTAAGGTGAGTGTATGAACCCGTCAAGTAACCCTTTGATCATGCTGGTGGATATTTTCCGTTCGCCCAGCGCTTGCTTTCTCGCCTTGTACCAGCGCGGTATGTGGGGATGGCAACCCTACTTGTTTCTGATTCTGTCGCCATTTTTATTCTGGGGCGCCTACTTTGACATGGTCAATGTCGCCTGGCTACAAGAGACACTGGAAGCGCAATTGGCTATCACCAATCCTGAGCAGCTCGCTCTACTGGATGCCAATACCTTAATGGCCAGTGAGATCATCAGTGATGTCGCCGGACGCACACTGACGATTGTGATGTTAGCGTTTTGGTTTAATTTGGCCACTAAGCCGAGTCAGCATCAACATGGATTTTGGCGTTGGTTTGCTGCGAGCGCGGTGATCACCTTCCCAGCGATCATTGGCGATTTGGCGAGCTACATCAGTGTGCTGTTAAAACACGGTCAAGTGATGGTCTACGCTGCCGATCTCAATAGTTTGAATGGCTTACTCAAATTGCCGCTGACTCACTCATGGTCGCAATTTGCCAGCTCATTTCCTTTGCTGCTGCCTTGGTACATCGCGCTGGGATATGCGGCGGTCGGCACTTGGACAGAGTTTGAGCGAGGCCAAGCGTTAGCCATCGCCGCTCTCCCTTGGGTCGCTTACTACCTGATTTGGGCTCTCTATATTGTTATTTTTTAAGCTCAAAACTGGCTAACATTGGATTATGATCGGAGGCGTCACTGTGTGGTGCCTCTGCTGTTTTCAGCGTCAATCCACGATAGAAGATATGATCCAGCTGCAGGCCCGTCAGAAACTGAGTGCGGTTATCAGGCGTAAAAATTACCGCGTTGAGCGCTAAGCCCGACAACGCTTGACGCATCACCGTCATGCGCTCTTCACTCCAACTGTTAAAGTCCCCCGCCACCAGCATTGGCCCCTGATGCTTTCTGAGCTCCGTCACCAAGGTGTCAATTTGGCGCAGGTACTCTTGAGTGCCATAAGTGAAATTAACCGCATGAATGTTGACCACGGCAAGCTCACGGCCATCACTCAACGGATAACGAGCATAGAGCGCCGATTTGGGTAAACGCAGCCAAGGTTCCAATTCAGTGTAAGCGCAAGCCAGACGCGGGGCACCGAGTGTCAAATTGAGCACTCCGGCACTGGTATCAAACACTTTAAACGCATCCACTTGGGTGCCAAACCAACGCGCTTGTTCAATGTATTGCTTGAACGCCTCCCCCATGCTCGCCTCTTGCAGCAGCACCAACTGCTTGTTGTCACTGAGCTCGCGCAGCGCTGATTGCCAAGAGGGACGATTTTGCTTGTAGATATTCCACACCAAGATATTCAGTTGCCCCTCTTTATCCAGCGCAGGCGCCTGTGGATTCTGGTAGCAATGCAGGGATACCTGACTCTCTTGATTGGACAGCGAGTAGACCTGACGGTCGGCAGGCAAGATAAAAATGGTATGAAAGAGCGTGAGCCCCATTAGCGTAAGCGCACTTATGGTGACCAGCGTTATGGTAAGGCGTTGTTTCATTTCGCGACCCTATTTGGAAAAGGGAGAGTTGGAAAGCGGGTAGTGAGAAAAGGCATAGCTAGAAAAAAACATAGAGTAAAACGTGTGGTAAGGAAAGCGGTCTTAGATAAAACAAAAGAGCCATTGGGCTCTTTTGTTCTCATTCGGATTCGGCGTTAAATCGCTTCTTCGTCTTCTTCACCCGTACGGATGCGTACCACGCGCTCCACATCAGTAATAAAGATTTTACCGTCGCCAATTTTACCGGTTTGTGCGGTTTCGATGATGGTGTCGACACACTGCTCAGCCACCTCTTCGTTGACCACAATCTCAAGCTTCACTTTTGGCAGAAAGTCGACCATGTACTCCGCGCCGCGGTAGAGCTCTGTGTGACCTTTCTGACGACCAAAGCCTTTCACTTCAGAGACCGTCATACCTGTGATGCCGACTTCTGCCAACGCTTCACGTACGTCATCTAATTTAAATGGCTTGATGATGGCTTCGATTTTTTTCATGTTCATCCCTTAAACTTGCGCAACATATTTTCCCGATTATCACACGAACATCATGCAATAAAAAGCCCGAGCCAACACTCACCACCAGTTTATCACTCACCATGGTTATGACTCGGGTCCTTTGACCAATCCCACTGTCGCAAAGCGCTGACGAGACTGATGAAGAATGGCGTTATTTTAAGCTTGCGTAAATTATTTTAAGCTCGCGTAATAAGCGGCTAAGTTTTCGATATCCGTATCACTGAGCATCGACGCTTGCGCCTGCATTACTGCTGCCAAGCCGCCATTGCGCTCTTTGTTTTTGTACGCCTTGATAGAGGAGATCAAGTACTGCTCATTTTGACCCTTTAAGTTTGGATAGCCAGGGATCACGGCAATACCATCAGCGCCATGACACGCCGCGCACACGGCGGCCTTCGCTTGCCCTGCCGCAGCATCGCCCGCCGCTAATGCATGTCCACTCACTAATCCTAGGCTCATCATCACTGTGATTGCGATTGTCTTCATTGCTCTTCCTTATCCATTGTCTTTTTTTGTTTGATGACGATGGGTATCGCCACTCCCTAATAAGGCTAGGGGTATTATTTTTACGATTGTGGCACAACTCTGGTTTACTTGTTCCAGGTAAGTTCACAATCTTGACCAATAAAGGCTTTATCAACAAAGAGATGCGCCACTGCTGCAACTTGGTCACCACACATTAAAATCGGCGTTCGGCGTCTCAACCAGCTGGGTACGCCGTACTCCTGAAACAGTTTTTTCATCGACCGGCGATGACCTCGTTCAGAAGGATGAGCGGTAAAACCTTGCGGATCAAAAGTAATACGCAGGGGCTGTGCTCCAAGCGCGGCTAAAGACAGGCTCCCTTGAGAAGAAGTGCGCAGCGCGAGGTGCCCCAAATTGGCGGGAAGTTCGATGCTCTGATCGATAGCAATCTCATGCTGCCAATCTTCAAGACTGGCGTGATCGTCCACCAAGTAGAGTCGCTGCTGATAACGACGAACCTCTTGCTGACCATCCACAACAAACCTAGGGTTCGCATCACAGCGCGCCAGTGCCACTTGTTGCCATATCAATGCGAGCTGATTGACGCTTGGCATGGCGAGTTGGTGCTCGGCAAACCACATACGCATCAATCTTGCACGCATCACCTCACTGCACGTGCTTAACGCTTCAATCGATAAGCTCGCATCGGCAAGCAGAACTGCGGCGAACTTGTCCTCAAGCAGTTCATCAAGTAGTAACTCTTGCTCGGCGCACAGCTGCGCACTGCGCGCAATCGCAGTGGGTAAGTGGGGCCAGCGCTCGGTCAGCACGGGGGAGACATGATGGCGAATAAAGTTGCGATCAAAGCGGGCATCTTGGTTGCTTTCATCCTCTATCCAATCGAGCTGATGTTCTCGCGCGAAAGCGACGATCGCTTCTCGGCTCACATCGAGTAAAGGGCGCAGCAACGTCCCTTCGCGCAAAGGTTTTTGCTTCCCCATCGCAGAGAGCCCTTTCGGCCCGCTGCCGCGTTTTAACGCGAGTAGAAACGTCTCGACTTGGTCATCGCTATGATGCCCAGTTAACAGCACATCACCTTGGCTGAGATAGTGTTCGAGGGCTTGATAACGCGCCTGGCGCGCCTTCGCTTCAAGGCTTTCACTGCCGCAATCGAGCGTCACTTTCTCTACATGGCACTCCATCTGCGCCGACGCGGCCCATTGCTCACACCGCTCAGCCCAATGGTCCGCATTTGGACTTAAACCATGATGAACGTGAACCGCGCAGACATCGAGTTCCGAGCGCTGCGTGGCACGATATTGATGAAGTAGATGCAGTAAAACACGCGAATCAACGCCACCACTGAGCGCCAACACCACACGTGGCTGGCTCTGTTTGGATGCGTCGAGATACCTCGACAAGGCTTGGCTAAAGTGTGAATAGAGATCAGTCATAAGGCATCAAGGTTAGACTCATTGGCCAAAGTGTATCACTGCCACTTGGAGGGAGCTATGCTGCTCAAGCGCAAAAAGCGAGCGCCACAACGCAAAAAGGCCGAAACAGAGTTCGGCCTTGAAAGATAGAGACGGTCAATTAACAGTAACCGTAGCTCATCAAACGCTGGTAACGACGCTCAAGAAGCGTATCGTTGTCGAGCGAGGCTAGGTCATCAAGCTGCTTGAGTAGCGTCGCTTTCATATTTTCCGCCATCTGAACATGATCACGATGCGCACCACCTAGTGGCTCTTCGATGATTTCATCAATCAGCTCAAGCTCTTTAAGACGAGGGGCAATCAGACCCATCGCCTCTGCCGCTTGCGGCGCTTTGTCTGAATCACGCCACAAGATAGACGCACAACCTTCCGGTGAAATCACCGAGTAGGTCGAGTATTGCAGCATGTTGACGTAATCACCAACACCGATCGCCAATGCACCGCCAGAGCCGCCTTCACCGACGACGTTACAAATCACAGGCACTTTCAAGCCCGACATAACTTTCAAGTTGGTCGCAATCGCTTCTGACTGACCGCGCTCTTCCGCGCCAACACCTGGGTAAGCACCGGCAGTATCAATGAAGGTAATGATCGGCATGTTAAAACGCTCAGCCATTTCCATCAGACGCTTAGCCTTACGGTAACCTTCTGGCTTAGGCATGCCGAAGTTGCGTTTCACTTTGTCACGCGTCTCACGTCCTTTTTGATGACCAATGATCATCACAGGTCGGCCATCAAGGCGTGCCATACCACCGACAATCGCTTTGTCATCCGCGTACGCTCGGTCACCGGCCAGCTCTTCAAACTCGGTAAACATATGCTGGATGTAGTCCAGCGTGTAAGGACGTTGTGGGTGGCGGGCCAGTTGAGCGGTTTCCCACGCACCAAGATCACTGAAGGTCTTCTTTTTCAGTTCTAAACTCTTTTTCTCTAGCTGTTCGATCTCTTTCGCGAGATCGACGCCAGAATCACCACCATGACGAGACACATCACGTAGCGCTTCGATTTTTGCTTCTAGCTCTGCGATTGGTTTTTCAAACTCTAAAAAATTCAGGCTCATCTATCGATCCTTGTGGGTTTGGCGTTCACCAAACTTAGTTAAATTCGAGTTCCACTTGGCTAGCACCAAGCAGTTGTTTTAAATTGTCTAACAGTTCGTCGCTTGGCGTTACTCGCCACTGGGTCCCTAGCGTTAAACGCGCTCGTGCATCGCTACGCTGGTAGTATACATGGACAGGGACTGTCCCTGCCCGATAAGGCTCTAGTATTTGACTAAAGCGCTCAAAAAACTGCCCATCAATTTGATTGTGATCGATGGAGAGCGACAAACCACGCGCGTATTTTTCTCGCGCTGATCCAAGATCCATGACTTCACGGGCCGACATTTTAAGTCCCCCATTGAAATCATCAAAGCTGACCTGTCCAGAAACCACGAGAATTCGATCTTTTTCAAGCAATTCGGCGTAGCGATCCAGCGCATCGGAGAACAACATCACTTCCATGCGGCCACTGCGATCGTCCAAGGTCATAATGCCAATACGTGAACCTCGCTTGGTGGTCATCACCCGTGCTGCGACCACCAACCCCGCCACCGTGACACTTTGATCGCGCCGAGTCGGCGTCGCATCGGCTAAGCGGCAACTGGTGTATTTATCTAACTCTTTAAGGTACGCGTTGATCGGATGCCCCGTCAAATAGAGACCTAAGGTATCACGCTCCCCTTCTAGCCACACTTTCTCTGGCCAAGGTGGCACCTTGGTGTATTTGTGCTCAACTTCCTCAGGCGCTTCAGTCAAGACGCCAAACAGATCCGTTTGACCAAAGGCTTCGGCTTGGTGATGCTGGCTGGCCGCTTTGACTGCATCATTGAGTGACGCCATCATCGCCGCTCGATGTGGTCCCAATCTATCAAGCGCACCGGCGTAAATCAGTTTTTCAATCACACGTTTATTGACCTTTTTCAGATCGATTCGTGCGCAGAAATCAAACAGGTCTTTAAAGTGGCCGCCCTCTTGCCTCGCTTGCAAGATGGCATCAATCGGCCCCTCACCGACACCTTTGATCGCACCAATACCGTATACAATGGCGCCATCGTCATCGACATTGAAACGATACAAACCAGAGTTGATGTCCGGTGGTAGCACCTTGAGCTTCATGCGCAAGCATTCGTCCACCAGCCCAACCACTTTCTCGGTGTTATCCATATCGGCGGTCATCACCGCGGCCATGAACTCCGCAGGATAGTGTGTTTTTAACCACAGCGTTTGGTACGACACCAAGGCATAGGCAGCGGAGTGCGATTTGTTAAAACCATAACCGGCGAATTTTTCCACCAAGTCAAAAATCTTCATCGCCAACTCGCCGTCGACGCCGTTTTTAATCGCCCCCTCTTCGAAGATGGCGCGCTGCTTGGCCATCTCCTCAGGTTTTTTCTTACCCATAGCTCGGCGCAACATATCCGCGCCACCGAGCGTATAGCCCGCGAGGATCTGGGCAATCTGCATCACCTGCTCTTGGTAGAGAATGATGCCGTAGGTCGGGTCGAGGGTCTCTTTGAGCGATTCGTGTTGCCAGGTTTCATCTGGGTAGGAAATCGCTTCGCGGCCGTGCTTACGGTCGATGAAGTTATCCACCATCCCCGATTGCAGCGGGCCCGGTCGAAATAAGGCCACCAGTGCGATGATGTCTTCAAAACAGTCTGGCTGAAGTCGCTTGATCAGCTCTTTCATTCCGCGCGATTCGAGCTGGAATACCGCTGTGGTCTCGGAGTTTTGCAGTAAGCGGAATGATGGCGCGTCATCGAGTGGGATCGATTCGATTCTCACCGGCGCTTTGCCCTCGCGCTCAAGGCGAGGGTTAATCAGCCCCAAAGCCCAATCGATAATGGTCAGGGTACGCAGACCCAAGAAGTCGAACTTCACCAGACCGGCGGTTTCCACATCGTTCTTATCAAACTGAGTGACAGGGAAGTGTCCTTCCGCATCGGCATAAATCGGAGCAAAGTCGGTGATGGTCGTGGGTGAGATAACCACGCCCCCCGCATGCTTACCAGCGTTTCGTGTACACCCTTCAAGGATGCGACACATGTCGATCAGCTCTTTGACATCTTCGTCGGCTTCATACAGCTCAGGTAATGCAGGTTCGGCCTTGAACGCTTTTTCGAGCGTCATACCCGGATCGGGTGGCACCAATTTAGAGATGCGGTCAACAAATCCAAACGGATGGCCCAGCACTCGGCCGACATCTCGGATAACCGCTTTGGCCGCCATGGTACCGAAGGTAATGATCTGCGATACCGCATCACGACCATACATTTCCGCCACGTGATCGATCACCTGATCACGCTTGTCCATACAAAAGTCGACGTCAAAATCGGGCATCGAAACACGTTCTGGGTTCAAGAATCGCTCGAACAGCAAATCGTACTCAAGCGGATCCAGATCGGTGATCTTTAGCGCGTACGCCACTAAGGAGCCGGCACCCGAACCTCGGCCAGGGCCTACAGGAATATCATTGTCTTTGGACCACTGGATAAACTCCATTACGATCAAGAAGTAACCCGGGAAGCCCATGTTGTTGATCACTTCCAACTCGACTTGCAAGCGCTCATCGTATTCTGGCCGTCTTTCGGCACGCACTTGCGGGTCAGGGAACAGGAACTCCAGTCGCTCTTCGAGACCTTCTTGTGACTTTTTCACCAAGAACTCGGTTTCCAACATGCCATCGGTTGGGAAGGCCGGCAGGAAGTACTCACCCAGTCTCACGGTTACGTTACAACGCTTAGCAATTTCTACACTGTTCTCGAGGGCCTCAGGGATGTCGGCGAATAGCTCGCACATCTCTTCTTCGGTGCGTAAATATTGCTGAGGGCTGTAATTTTTGGGGCGGCGCGGGTCTTCTAAGGTGTAGCCATCATGAATCGCGACGCGAATTTCATGAGCATCAAACAGCGAGGGCTCGAGAAACACCACCTCATTGGTCGCCACCACGGGCAGTTGCTGCTGCTCGGCAAATTCGAGCGCGAAGTGTAGGTAACTCTCTTCGTCGTTACGCCCGGTTCGAGTGAGTTCGAGGTAGAAACGGTCGGCAAAATGTTGCTGATAAAACGCGGCGCACTGCTCGGCAATCCCTTGGTTGCCTTTGAGTAGCGCACGACCGATTTCACCGCTTCGACCACCGGACAACACAATCAAGCCTTCAGAAAGCTCAGCCAACCACGCCTTGTCAATCACAGGCTGGTGTTGAACATGGCCTCTCAAGTAGGCTTTAGAAATCAATAAGGTGAGATTGTTGTAACCAGTATTGTCCGCCGCAAGCACGGTTAGCTTCGTCAGCTCATCGCCAAACTCCGGCGATTGCATGACAAAATCCGCTCCTATGATGGGTTTTACACCACAGTTGTGCGCAGTGCTGTAAAACTTCACCAAGCCACACAGGTTGGTAAAATCGGTGAGCGCAACGGCAGGCATACCTAGTTCAGCCACTTTCTTCACCAAGGGCGGCACTTTCGACAGGCCGTCAATCATGGAGAAATCACTGTGAACTCGAAGGTGGATAAACTTAGGGTCGTTCATAGGTTGTGAATCACTTAGGGTACAAATAGGTAACATCAGTTGGGGGCTATTCTACGTTATCGCCCCCACTCGCTCAATTCGCAAGGCTACTCGATGCCGAGCACGCGTTTCACCGGCTTAAAGCTTTTGCGATGCTCATCAATCACGCCGTGCGCTTCAATCGCCGCAAAATGCGCTTTGGTCGGGTAACCTTTGTGTTGCGCAAAACCAAATTGCGGATAACGCTTATCGAGCGCTTCCATCTCTTGATCGCGCACCACTTTTGCGATGATTGACGCTGCACTGATTTGCGCGACACGCAAATCACCTTTGACGACCGCCATCGCATCCATAGGCAGCTCTGGGACTCGGTTGCCATCAATCAGAGCAAGATCGGGCGTTAGCGATAAACCCGCAATAGCACGCTGCATCGCAACCATTGTCGCTTGAAGAATATTCCACTCATCAATTTCAGCAGGAGAGCATCGACCAATAGACCAAGCCAACGCTTTCTCTTTGATTTCCGGTAGCAAGGCTAAGCGCTTTTTCTCAGAGAGTTTTTTTGAATCATTTAGCCCTTCGATCGGATTGTTCGGATCGAGAATCACCGCTGCGGTCACGACATCGCCGACTAAAGGACCACGCCCCACTTCATCGACACCGGCAATCCATTGATAGCCCGTTGGGTACTCAAACGGGGCTAAGGGGGTAGCTTGTTTTGCCATTTATGCTTTACCTATTAATGATAATACGGCGTTGGCCGCTTGTTCATCAGCGCCTTTACGAATCCAATGATGCATCTCGGTGAATTTCTCGACCATCGCCTCCCCTTCACCAGCTAAGAGCCTTTCTATCTCCGCACTGAGATTTTCTGGTGTGCACGCTTCGAGTAAGTACTCTTTAACGATCTCTTTGTCTGCCAAAATATTGGGTAAAGAGACAAACGGCGTTTTGACTAAGCGACGCGCGATAAACGCAGTAATGGCGTTCACTTTATACCCCACCACCATAGGGCGCTTAATGAGCATACACTCTAACGCCACGGTGCCAGAGGCCAGCAGGACCGCATCGGACGCCGTAATGACATTACGCGCGGTATCATCCACTAAGGTGAACTCAAGCTCTGGTGCATAAGTTTGCCAAGCTTGCTCAAATTGCTCACGACGCTTAGGGTTAACCAACGCCACCACAAAGCCTAAATCGGGATGGGTTTGATGCAGGCGTTGGCAGGTTTCAAGGAAAGGTTGGGAGAGCATGTTAAGCTCACTGCCGCGACTGCCTGGCAGCACTGCTAACCAGCGTTTATTAGGGTCCAAACCGAGCAGCTCACGCGCGGGCGCTTTTTCCGAGACCATAGGAATCGCATCAGCAAGGGTATGGCCGATAAACTCACACGGCACTTGGTGGCGGTCATAGAAGGCTTTTTCAAACGGCAAAAATGCAAGCACCAGATTCGTCGCCGCTTCAATCTTAACGATACGTTTTTGTCGCCACGCCCAAACCGACGGGCTGACATAATGGACGGTTTTAATGCCCGCTTGCTTTAAACTGAGCTCAAGCCGTAAGTTGAAATCAGGCGCGTCGATACCGACAAACACATCGGGCGGATTGTGAGTAAAGTAATCGACCAAAGAGGCTTTGACTTTGAGCAGTCTCGGCAATCGACCCAGAACTTCGACCAGCCCCATCACGGCCAGTTCTTCCATATCGAACAGAGATTCGCAGCCCTGAGCGATCATCTTAGGGCCACCAATACCGACAAATTCCGCATTGGGGTAGCGCGCTTTTATCGCTTTGATAAAGCCCTCGCCTAAGGTATCACCAGAGAGTTCTCCCGCGACGATACCAATTCTCAGTGGCTTTTCCATTGTCATGATGTATCGGTCCAATTAAATGCAAAATAAAAAAGGCCGTCTGATTTCCTAGACAGCCTTTTAGACATCGAGCGCAGGCCGCGATTAACGAATAATGCCGCGTTCTGTATTTTCCAGCATGTGCGAGAAGCGGCCGACAGAGGCAAACTCTTTCGCCATTTCCGCCAAGATAGGTTTCACCTCTTCCATGGTTTTGCCTGAGCGGTAGATTTCTTTGTACGCTTTTTGTAGGGCGCGAATCTCCGCTTTTTCAAACCCATTGCGCTTAAGGCCAACCAAATTCAAACCAAATGGAGTGGCGTGGTTACCTTGCGCTAAGACATAGGCAGGCACATCTTGGACGACCGCAGAACAGCCACCAATATACGCGTAAGCCCCCACCGTACAGAAAGGGTGAATCGCTGATAGTGCCATCACACCCGCGTAATCTTCCAAGGTGACATGACCACCTAAAATCGCGTTGTTTCCGATGTGTGTATGGTCACCAACAATCACGTCGTGTGCGATGTGTGCGTTAACACACAATAGGTTGTCGTTACCAATGACCGTCGTCGCTTTGTCTTGCACCGTGCCACGGTGGATCTGCACCGCTTCACGAATGACGTTGCGATCGCCAATCACCACCGTTGTCTCTTCGCCGCCGTATTTCTTATCTTGGTTCTCTTCACCAATGACCGCGTGCGGGAAGATACGGTTCTCTTTGCCTATCGTCGTATGACCTTTGATCACGACATGGGACATGATTTCTGTGCCCTCACCAATCTCCACTTGGCCGGAGATGTAAGTGAAAGGCCCAACGGTCACATTCGCAGCGATGGATACGTCACCTTCGATGACCGCAGAAGGGTGAATTTGAGCCGTCTCATGAATCATATTAGAACTCTCGACGAGCACATTTAAGCTCTGCTGAACAAACCACTTCGCCATCAACCGTTGCTACACCATTGAATGCAGCAATGCCGCGGCGCTCTTTCAAAAATTCTACTTTGATCACCAGTTGATCGCCTGGAGTGACCGGTTTACGGAACTTGGCTCCGTCGACACTGGCAAAGTAGTACAACTCGTTCTCAGAAGGCGCACCAAACGATTTAAACGCCAGAAGACCGGTCGCTTGTGCCATCGCTTCCAAAATCAGTACGCCAGGGAACACTGGGAGTTGCGGAAAATGACCCGTAAACTGAGGTTCATTGACTGAAACATTTTTGATCGCCGTGAGGTACTGCGCTTCTTGGAAATCCGTCACACGGTCAATGAGCAAGAATGGGTAGCGATGAGGCAACAATTCCTGAATTTCAGTAATGTTCATCGTTTTATTTTCAGTAGTCAAAGTCATATTCCTATGTTGAATGCTAAATTCTTTTAAGTTGTGGCGCATTATAGACGAAAAAGGCTCGCAAATCGCGAGCCTTCGCTGACAAAAACGCATGAGCCGCCAGATAGACATAGCAGCGCTCAACGCGCGAGTGCCTGTGGCACACCCTGTTAGTCAGGCTGTTGGTTTTCCAACTGCTTTTCGACCGCTTTCAAACGCTTGTTCATCTCATCAATGCGATGAACACGAGCGGCGGTTTTACGCCATTCACGATTGGTCTGCAGAGGAATACCTGACGAATACATGCCTTTCTCTTCAATACCACGCATCACCATGCCCATACCGGTAATGGTAACGCCATCGGCAATCTCAATATGACCATTGATCACGCTGCCGCCACCAATGATACAGTACTTGCCAATGGTGGTACTGCCAGCAACAATCGTACCACCCGCCATCGCGGTACCATATCCGATGTGTACGTTGTGCGCGATTTGCAGTTGGTTATCAAGAATGACGTTATCTTCAATCACCGTATCGTCAAGCGCGCCACGGTCAATCGTGGTACATGAACCGATTTCAACTCGGTTACCAATACGAACGCTACCAAGCTGAGGAATTTTAACCCACTCACCTTTCTCATTGGCATAGCCAAAGCCGTCTGAGCCAATCACAGTGTTGGCTTGCACTAGACAGTCTTCACCAAGAGAGACTTGATGATAAATGCTCACATTCGGCCATAGCTTGGTGCCTGCACCAATTGAGGCGTTTTTGCCAATAAAGCAGCCCGCGCCAATCGAGACATTATCACCCAGTGTTGCGCCTGACTCGACCACCGCATTCGCACCAATCGAGACATTGCTGCCCAGTGTCGCATCCGCGGCGATAACGGCACTTGGCGCGATTTCAGCCGCCGGCATAGGCGTAGTGTCTAGCGCTTGCGCCACTTTGGCGAATGCCACGTAAGGGTCGTTGACAACAAGCACGTTGCCGTGGCATTGCTCTCGCTGGGCCTCTTTGACCATCACCACAGTGGCTTGGCACTGTTCTAAGTGCTTGGCGTACTTTGGGTTAGAAAGAAAAGTGACGTGGCCCGTTTGGGCCTTGTCCATCGGGGCAACCATAGTGACGGTCGCCGTTGCGTCGCCATACAATTGACCCGAGGTAATCGTTGCCAGTTCGGCAAGAGTCAGAGTTTTCATAAACGATTATTTAAGTGCTTTGATCACATCTTCAGAAATATCGAATTCAGGCTTACCGTATTGCAATGCAGTAATATCGATCACGAGATCGTAGCCTTCTTTTTCAGCAATTTTGTTCACCGCGTCTTGAATCACTTTAAACAGTTTCTGCTTCTCTTGTGCTTCACGACGAGCAGACGCTTGCTCAAGAGATTGACCTTTAATGCGGAATTCATTTTCGAGCTGCGCAATTTCAATACGCGCTTTTTCGACGTCTTCTTGGCTCATCAGCTCAGCATCACGCTTGAGCTTCTCCACTTTGGTACGCGCTTTCGCTTCAATCGCTTTTAGCTCGTCCGCTTTGTCTTTAAAGTCTTCCTGCATTTTCTGCAGAGCGACTTCACGTTGGGGCAGAGCCTGAAACACCATGGCGGTATTGATGTAACCAATTTTTTGCGCCGCTTCTGCTGCATGAGCAAAAAGAGAAGACGTCATAATAACAAGGCCAAGGCCCGCCGCTTTGATAGTTTTGTTCACTGTAAAATTCCCCTTTAGAAGGTTCTGCCGATTGTGAAAGTGAAGAATTCTTCGTCATCACCTTCGTATTTCTTAATAGGTTTCGCGACCGAGAAGACCAATGGTCCCATCGGAGACATCCATTGCAACGCCGCACCGTATGATGCGCGATAGTTGGTTGGATCTGAGTAATCCTCATAGTATTGAGTGCCCGCATAACTCGCATCGTAGTTAAACTCGGTATCCCACACACTTGCCGCGTCGACGAACACACTGGTTCGGATTTGGCTGCGCACTTCATCAGACGCAAATGGCGTCGGTACAATCAGCTCCATACTGGCCAGCGCGATAGCATTACCACCAACCGAGTCGTCCGTTGCCACCACACAGCCGTCGTTTCCACTGCTTGGAGGACAGACGCTCGAGTTGCTGGAGTTGTAAACCGCCCTTGGACCTGCTGAGTTAGAACCAAAGCCACGTAATGTGGTGAAACCACCCGCGTAGTAGTTCTCATAGAATGGGAACAGGTTATCGTTGCCATCCGTTTGACCGTAACCGTTACCGTAACCCAAGCGACCACGCATCAACAAGGTAAACTCGTGCTTTTTAGTCAATGGCACATACTGTCTCACGTCGTACTGCAGCTTAAAGTACTGTGCGTCTGAGCTAGGCACGGTGGCCTTGGCGAACGCACGTTGGTAGTTACCTGCTGTTGGGAAGTAGCCCTTGTTGAGGTTGTTACGCGTCCAAGAGACATTCACGTCAAAATCTTGAGTGATGATGTTATCGCTTTCACCTTGACCAATACTGGCAGCAAACTGCTGCGCCTGATCGTAGGTGGGCACGTTACCGATGTTGTTATGGGTGTAGCCTACCCCGAATTCGAAACGGTTGAGTTCATCAAACGGGAACCCCCAAGTCACACTAGTACCATAACTTTCGTTGGTGTAGTCGATGATCCCCGCTTCTGAGGCTTCAAATTCGTTGTAGAAAATCTTACCGCCCATACTGACACCATCGAGGTTCCAGTACGGATCACGATACTCAAGGCTGACGTTCTTCTGGTAGTCGTTCATCATTGCACTGATACCGACGCGATCTCCAGAGCCCGCAAAGTTATCTTGTTGCAAACCGACCTGGAAACTGACCCCCGACTCAGTGCCGTAGCCAACACCAAAGTTAATGCTGCCTGAGTTGGCTTCTTTGACGTTGTAGACTAAGTCGACCTGGTCATCACTGCCCGGGACTCGTACCGTCTGGACATCGACGGTTTCGAAGAAGCCCAAACGGCTCAAACGGTTTTTACCTGTTTCGATCGCGCGCGAGTTAAGCCAACTGCCTTCCATCTGACGCATTTCACGGCGCAGCACTTCGTCTTTGGTCGCGTTGTTGCCGACAAAGCGAATATCACGAACGTAGATACGATTGCCCGCCTCGACATTGACAATCAGAGAGACCTGCTGATTTTCATCATCAAATTCAGGAATGGTAGTCACTTGTGGATAGGCATAACCGGCTTCACCCAGTACGCGCTTGATGTTCTCTTCAAGAGAGGTCACGGCAGAGCCATTATAGATTTCGCCGTTTTCGAACGTGACCAAATCTTGCAGCTCTTGCTCTTTACCGATCAGTTCACCACGGAATTGGACATCTTTGACGGTGTACGGCAAGCCTTCTGATAACCCCAGCGTGATGTACACCCCTTTTTTATCGGGTGAAATCGCGACTTGCGTCGAATCCACTTGGAATTTTAAGTAACCACGATCCAGGTAGTACGATCTTAAAGCTTCAATGTCGCCCGCTAAGACTTGCTTTTGATATTTATCATCGGCGAGGAAGTTCCACCATGCAACATCCACATTAAGATTGAAACGGCTCAGCAGCTCTTCATCTTCGAAGACTTCATTGCCGATAAAGTTGATTTGTTGGATTTTCGCAGAGACACCTTCAGAGAAGACGAATTTGACATCACTACGGTTACGCGGCAGCGGCGTCACGACTGCTTTGACTGACGCGTTGTATTTACCCACGCTGTAGTAGAAATCTTCCAACCCTTTCTCAATATTGGATAGGGTAGTGCGATCCAGCGCTTCACCGACGCGCATTCCAGAGGCGTCAAGGTTTTGCTGCAACTGCTCTTCTTTGATCGCCTTATTCCCAGAGAAAGAGATGCTGGCAATCGTTGGGCGCTCTTTGACTTGCACCAACAACACATCGCCATCGCGAAGCACTTTGATGTTCTCAAAGTTACCTGAATCGTAGAGTGCACGAATGATCTCAGAAACGTCTTGCCCATCGACAGTGTCACCGACACGGACAGGCATTTTCAAAAGCGCCGCACCGAGAGCCACACGCTGCAACCCTTCGATCTGTATGTCTTCAACCACGAAGCTCTCGGCACCGTTTGCGCTCACACTCGTCGCGAGAAGCGTCGCAAACAGAATATTTTTCATCGCCATATTTGTTTTAGTTATTCCTTTCTACACCCTTCGCCCCGTTTAAAGACGAGCAAAATCATTGAAAATCGCCACTGCCATGAGAGAGAAGATAATCGCACCGCCGATACGGTAACCCATTTCCTGGACTTTTTCAGGCACAGGGCGTCTGATTATGGCTTCAATAGCAAAAAACAATAAATGTCCACCGTCGAGCATCGGCAGTGGAACGAGGTTTATAATGCCTAAGTTCACGCTGATAAGCGCAAGGAAACCGAGAAAATAGACCAAGCCATAATCGGCGGTCGTTCCTGCCCCTTTCGCGATCGAAATCGGTCCACTTAGGTTGTTCAATCCAACATCACCGACAATCAGTTTTTTCAGCATACTGATGGTCAAGGTGATCACTTGCCCGGATTTTTCAATCGCTTTACCGACTGATTCAAATACACCAAATTGCAGGTCGAAGCGATAGCTTTGCGGCCATTCTGCGACTTCTGGAGCAATTCCCGCAAAACCAATCACTCGCTGGTCTGAAAGCGCTCGGCTGTCTGGCGTTAAAGACACGTCCACAGACTGGCCATCACGCTCCACCTTGAGTGCAAGCGCGCGATTAGGGCTTGCTTGAATGGTCTCGACGACCTGCTGCCAACTCTCGACAGCCCGTCCATCGATACTCACTAACGTATCACCGACAAGCAGGCCAGCACGTTCACCGGCACTTCCCTCGCCGACATTGGTCAAACGAGCGGAAATCTCTGGCGTAAAGGGAATAAATCCAAGCGCTGACATAGCAGACTGCGTCTCAGGGTCAAAGTTCCATTCATCTAAATAGAGCACTTTGGTTTCTTCGACCCCCACACCGTCCGCCGGTGCGACGGTCAGGGTCAATTGACTGTCGCCAATATGGCGGATAAGCCCCATATTGACCGACTCCCAATCTGCGGTTTTGACGCCGGAAACCGCTTTAAGTTCCATGCCAGGTTCAAGACCGGCTTGCGCCGCAATCGAGTACGGTGTGACTTGTCCCACGACCGGTTTCACCGCAGGGACACCAATGATGAACACCAGCCAATAGGCAAAAATAGCAAACAGGAAGTTGAATGCTGGGCCTGCCGCGACAATGGCGCTTCGCTTCCACAAAGGTTTACGGTCAAAGGCGAACGCTTGCTGATCCGCGGGCACATCATCCACTCGGCCATCGAGCATTTTCACGTAGCCACCGAGAGGGATCAAAGAAATAGAGTACTCGGTGCCATCTTTGCCGACTTTACTCCATATGGATTTACCAAAACCGATAGAGAATTTTTCGACTTTTACGCCACAGCGGCGCGCCACCCAAAAATGGCCAAACTCATGCACGGCGACCAAAATGCCTAATGCAATGATAAATGAGATAAAGTTCCACAAAATACCGGTCATAGTGTCCGTCCGTTCATGGTTTCTATGGCGAATGCACGTGCCATACTATCGAGCTCTAGAATGCTATCCAAACTATCACATTGCCCCTGACCACGGCTAGCACAGATCCGATTAGTGACCTGCTCATTGATGCGAGCGATGTCAGTGAACGCCAGTTTACGATCAAGAAAAGCCTGCACTGCAACTTCGTTGGCCGCATTGAGCGCTGTGGTCGCATGCTGGCCTTCAAAACAGGCATCGATGGCCAATTTCAAGCAGGGGTAACGTTGGTAATCCGGCTGTAAAAAGGTCAGTTCGCCCACTTGAGTAAAATCTAACGGTGCCACACCAGCAGCAATACGCTCAGGGTATGAGAGTGTCAGCGCAATCGGCGTTGCCATATCCGGCTCGCCCATCTGAGCCAAGACGGAGCCGTCACGATATTGCACCATTGAGTGGATCACAGATTGAGGGTGGATCAGAACTTTGAGTTGCTCGCGGCGAGCATTGAACAGCCATTTTGCTTCAATAAACTCAAGCCCTTTATTCATCATGGTGGCCGAATCCACCGAGATTTTTGGCCCCATGGACCAGTTAGGATGAGCAATCGCTTGTTCTGGGGTCACCTGCTCTAGACTCGCAATGTCGCTGTAGCGAAACGGCCCGCCAGAACCGGTCAAGAGAATATGGCTAATACCCTGCTTTTCAAGATCGCAGCGCCCTAGCTCCGTTTGCGCCTCGACGGGCAAACATTGGAAGATGGCATTGTGCTCACTGTCGACAGGCATTAACTCCGCGCCATACTTGGCAACCGCGTCGATAAAAAGTTGCCCAGACATCACCAACGCTTCTTTGTTGGCAAGCAGCACTCGCTTACCGGCTTTCACCGCCGCCATGGTCGGTAACAAACCGGCCGCGCCGACAATAGCCGCCATCACGGTATCTACATCCTCCAGCGCTGCCATTTGGCACATCGCATCCACACCAGATAAGACATCAATGGTGAGCGACTCTCCGGCTAACGCTAACTTGAGCGCGCGCGCAGCATCATCGCTCGCCATGACCGCATACTGGGGTTTCCACTTAAGGCACAACTGGCGCATTTTCTCGACATTGTGTCCCGCGACTAAAGCAACGACCGAGTAGTGTTCACGATTCTGTTCGAGCACCTTAAACGTACTGTCACCAATCGAACCTGTCGCGCCGAGTATTGTCAACTTACGCATAGTAGTTACAACCAAGAAGGTAAAGGCAAGCGCCCGCTTGCCTTAGAATTAGAAAATGAAGTAGAGCAGCGCAAACACGGGAAAGGCAGCCGTCAAACTGTCAATGCGATCCAATACACCGCCATGACCAGGAATGATGTTACTGCTGTCTTTAATGCCAGAGACGCGCTTAAACATGCTCTCTACCAGATCGCCCAATACTGAGATAATCACCGTCGCTAAGGTAATCCCGACCATCACAAATGCGTTGGTAAAGGGAATCTCAAACCAATGTGAAAAGCCCCAAGCAACTAAACTGGCGGTCACCATTCCGCCCACTAACCCTTCAATGGTTTTATTCGGGCTCACTTTAGGTGCCATTTTATGTTTACCGATGCTTTTACCGACAAAGTAGGCACCACTGTCCGCCGCCCAAACAATCAAACAGACAAACAGAACCAAACGCGCGCCGTGGAAAGGATCGCTATAGAGGTCCTGCGCACGTAGCATCACCACGCTCCAGAAAAAGGGCAATAGCGTTAAGATTCCGAAAAGGTGTCTGAGCAGCGTAGAACCCTGCCACAGTGTGGCGGATTTGGGATAGGTAATCGCTAGCACGCTGGCAAAAAGCCACCAACCACAACCTAAGCCTAGTAAAGTAAGGTGGGATAAGGAAATCTCATTTAAGCTGTACGCATCAAATGGGACAAAGAACGCACTGACCGCAAACAGTATCGCTGCAGGGACAAGTGCTAAGTAGCGGGATTTGGCCTCGACAAATTGAGTCCACTCCCAAAAACCTATCATAGTGACCACGGCCAGCGCCGCCATAAACGTAGGTAAAGACAGTTGAAAGATGCCTAAAATGACTAACGGAGCAAGGATAAGTGCCGTTATTATTCTTTGCTTCAAACTTAAATCCTTTATTCGCTTTTCATCAATGCCTTGATTTGTTCACCTGTACACCCGAACCGTCGTTCGCGATTAACAAACCAAGTCACTGCTTCGACAAGACTATTCTCGTCAAATTCTGGCCAGTAGATCGGCGTAAAGTAGAGCTCAGCATACGCCATCTGCCATAGCATGAAGTTGCTAATTCTACACTCTCCACTGGTTCGAATCATCAAATCGACCTCAGGAATGTCGTTCATCGACAAATGATCGGTCATTAATGATTCAGTAATCTCTTCTGGTGCAAGTTCACCGCGAGCCACTTTGCTGGCAATCGCTTTGGTCGCTTCCACAATGTCCCATTTGCCGCCGTAATTCGCCGCAATATTGATCACCATTCCGCTATTGTTCGCCGTTAAGGCTTCTGCAGCGGCAATTTTCTCTTGCAAGCGTTCATTAAAACGGGACTTGTCACCAATGATCCGAAGCTTGAGGTTATTCTTATGCAGTTTCTTTACTTCTGATGACAGCACAGAAATAAACAACTCCATCAACACGCCGACTTCTTCTTCTGGTCTACGCCAATTCTCGCTACTGAAAGCAAACAAGGTGATGGCCTTGATGCCGAGTTTAGCGGAAGTCGAAATCGCCTTACGTACCGCTGCCACCCCATTTTTATGGCCAAAGACACGCGGTTTACCTTGTGCTTTCGCCCAACGGCCATTGCCGTCCATGATGATTGCGATGTGTTTAGGGAGTACGTCAGGTGAGAGTTGAATGTTTTGCATAAGAGGGATTGGGTTTCCAGCAGGGTCGAAGAGATGCAATAAAAAAACGCTGTGCTGTTCGCCCAGCGTTTTTACTCATGGGCAGTTTAATGACTATTAAACTTCCATCAACTCTTTTTCTTTTGCTGCTAGCACTTCGTCAACTTTCTTAACCGCTGCGTCAGTCAGTTTCTGAATTTCATCTTGTGCTTTGCGATCTTCGTCTTCAGAGATCTCTTTGTCTTTCAATAGCGCTTTAAGGTCGCCATTGGCATCGCGACGAATGTTACGAATCGCCACGCGAGCACCTTCTGCTTCACCGCGAACGATCTTAACGAGGTCTTTACGACGCTCTTCTGTTAGTGGTGGCAGAGGAACGCGGATGATGGTGCCCGCAGACATTGGGTTTAGGCCCAAATCAGACATCATGATCGCTTTTTCTACTTTCTGAGTCAGCTCTTTGTCGAATACCGTGATCGCCAGTGTACGCGCATCTTCCGCAACAACGTTCGCGACTTGGTTTAGCGGTGTTGGTGCGCCGTAGTACTCTACTGAAATACCAGAAAGAAGGCTTGGGTGAGCACGACCAGTACGTACTTTAGATAGGTTGTTTTTTAGCGCTTCAACGCTTTTTTCCATGCGCTCTTGAGCGTCTTTTTTGATTTCGTTAATCACAATATCACCTTGATGTGTCATTCTTATCGAAGTCTCCCCACTAATGGGATGACGACCTTCGAAAGGCAATACCGTAGCCAACACAATGCTCGCTACGGTTGAATTCAATTAGTTTGCAGAGCTAATCAGTGTGCCTTCAGCTTCACCCATAACCACGCGGCGCAGTGCGCCAGGTTTGTTCATGTTGAACACACGAATTGGCATTTTGTGGTCACGAGCCAGAGTAAATGCGGCTAAGTCCATTACTTTCAGTTCTTTATCAAGAACTTCAGCGTAAGATAGCTTATCATACAGCTCCGCGTCTGGGTTGGCTACTGGGTCTGCAGTAAATACCCCGTCCACTTTTGTCGCTTTGAGAACCACGTCAGCTTCAATCTCAATACCACGCAGACACGCTGCTGAATCTGTTGTGAAGAATGGGTTACCTGTACCGGCAGAGAAGATCACAACGCGACCTTGGCGCAGCTGGCTGATAGCATCGGCCCAGTTGTAATCATCACACACACCTTTTAGAGGGATAGCGGACATCACGCGCGCGTTCACGTACGCTCGGTGCAGCGCATCACGCATCGCAAGACCATTCATTACTGTTGCTAGCATGCCCATGTGGTCACCGACAACTCGGTTCATACCTGCTTCAGCAAGACCGGCACCACGGAACAAGTTACCACCGCCGATAACAACACCCACTTGAACGCCCAGTTCAACGAGCTCTTTTACCTCTTGAGCCATACGATCAAGGATCGTAGGGTCGATACCAAAACCTTCTTCGCCTTGTAGAGCTTCACCGCTCAGTTTTAACAGAATACGTTGATATGCTGGTTTAGGGTTTGTCGTCATGGAGTCTACCTTCCAATAAAGAGTGTGGTTGATTAACAGTCATGGATAGAGGTAAAAATAAAGTTCATAGACCCTAGTTCCTAGAGAAGAAATCCACTCTAGACTCTAGGAACTCGGCACTAGGCACCTAGGAACTCGCACCGAGTCACTATCACCCCTATTCATCACGGCTAATCGTTTGCCCGCTAGTCATAAAAAGACCGCAGCCTTGGCTACGGTCTAAATAGTAAGCGCTACACTAAGGATTAACCTTTTTGAGCTGCTGCTACTTCTTCAGCAAAGCTCATTTCTGCGCCTTTCTCGATACCTTCGCCAACTTCTAGACGAACGAACGTAGCAACAGAAGCGCCTTTCTCTTTCAGCATTTCGCCTACAGATTTCTTAGGCTCCATGATGAACGCTTGACCTGTTAGAGAGATTTCGCCAGTGAATTTCTTCATGCGGCCGATAACCATCTTCTCAGCGATCTCTTGTGGCTTGCCTTCGTTCATAGCGATTTCAACTTGAACTTCTTTCTCTTTAGCCACTACGTCAGCTGGTACGTCTTCTGGGTTAACGTACTCTGGCTTAGACGCAGCAACGTGCATTGCAACGTGCTTAAGAGTTTCAGCATCGCCTTCACCCGCTACCACAACACCGATTTTCTCACCGTGACGGTAAGAAGCGATTGCAGCACCTTCAACGTACTGAACGCGACGGATGTTAATGTTTTCACCGATCTTAGCAACTAGAGCAACACGCTCTTCTTCGAATTTAGCAACAAGCTCTTCAGCAGATGCTTTAGACGCTAGCGCGTCTGCTGCTACTTTCTCTGCGAATGCAGTGAAGTTGCCATCTTTAGCAACGAAGTCAGTTTGGCAGTTAACTTCAAGAAGAACAGCAACACCGCCTTCTTCTTTGATGATGATTGCGCCTTCAGCTGCTACGTTACCTGCTTTCTTAGCAGCTTTCGCAGCGCCTGATTTACGCATGTTCTCGATTGCTAGTTCGATGTCAGCGTTTGCTTCAACAAGCGCTTTCTTACATTCCATCATACCTGCGCCAGTACGTTCGCGCAGTTCTTTAACTAGAGCAGCAGTAACAGCCATTCTCTATTCCTCAGTTGATTCTGGATTGGGTAAAAAACAGGGGCCTACACACGTTCGGCCCCTATTGATAACTATAACTCAGTTTATGCGACAACAAGATTGCACATAAACCAAGTGTGACACGGAGCCGCTATTATTCAGCTTCTACGAAACCGTCTTTTTCAGCAGCTGCAGCTACGTCTTTGTTACGACCTTCTGTAACCGCTTGAGCAGCAGCGTTTAGGTATAGCTGTACTGCACGGATTGCGTCATCGTTACCTGGGATAACGAAGTCAACGCCGTCTGGGTTAGAGTTAGTATCAACAACAGCGTAAACTGGGATACCTAGGTTGTTTGCTTCTTTAACTGCGATGTGCTCGTGATCAGCGTCGATAACGAATAGAGCGTCAGGTAGGCCGCCCATATCTTTGATACCACCAAGAGATTTCTCTAGCTTCTCCATTTCGCGAGTACGCATTAGAGCTTCTTTCTTAGTTAGCTTGTCAAAAGTACCGTCTTGAGACTGAGCTTCTAGGTCTTTTAGACGCTTGATAGACTGACGAACAGTTTTGTAGTTAGTTAGCATACCGCCCAACCAGCGGTTGTTAACGAAGTACTGGTTGCTAGCAATAGCAGCTTCTTTAACAGCTTCAGATGCAGCGCGCTTAGTACCTACGAAAAGAACTTTACCTTTTTTCTCGCCAACTTTCGCTAGCTCAGCAAGCGCTTCGTTGAACATTGGTACAGTTTTTTCTAGGTTGATGATGTGAACGCGGTTACGAGCACCAAAGATGAATGGCTTCATTTTTGGGTTCCAGTAACGAGTTTGGTGACCGAAGTGAACACCAGCTTTCAGCATATCGCGCATTGATACAGTTGCCATTTTAAAATCCTCTATGGGGTTAGGCCTCCACATTCCCCATAACTCCGACTAGGCTTCTGCCCAGCACCCCGGAATATGTGTCGGAATGTGTGTGATTTAAAGATAAATGTGTTTGGATGTTGCCCGCTTCGCCACCTCAACGCATCAAGGTGAAGAGAACAGACCGCAATTCCGGCGCGCTTTATATCATATTTTTGTGTTGTTTGGCTAGAAAAAAAACCACTTTCACCGCGTCCAAACCCCGCGAAATCACCGACCGTCACAGCAACCCTAGTCATCTTAAGGATTTATCGAGATTACACTTTCGCCCCTCTTCCTGTTAGAATGCGGCCATTCGCACCAGAGCGTGCTGACAGTGTTAGATAGAGAAAGCCGATGTCAATTAAGATCAAAACCGCACAAGAAATTGAACGCATGCGCATAGCTGGCGCATTGGCCGCTGAAATCCTAGAGATGATCGAGCCGCACGTCCAAGTCGGCGTAACGACCGATGAGCTCAACCAGATTTGTCACGACTACGCCACCAGCAAAGGTGCGTACTCTGCGCCACTCGATTATCATGGTTTCCCGAAATCTATCTGTACTTCGATCAACCACATTGTGTGTCACGGCATTCCTGCCAACCAAGATGAAATGGGTAGCAACGGTCAGATGAAACCGGCGGTGTTAAAAGATGGCGACATCATCAACATCGACATCACAGTGATTGTTCCCGATGATGAAAACGCCGATCTTTCCGTGCGCCCAGCAGGCTACCATGGCGATACTTCGAAGATGTTCTTAGTGGGTGAGGTCTCCCCTGCCGACAAGCGCTTGTGTATGGTGACACAAGAAGCCCTGTACGTTGGGATGCGTAAAGTCAAACCGGGTGCTACGGTTGGCGATATTGGCAGTGCCATCGAGAAATACATCAAAGAGAACAACAAGAAAAACCCACGTAATAAGTTTTCTATTGTCAAAGACTTCTGTGGTCATGGTATCGGCAACGAATTCCATGAAGAGCCACAAATTGTTCACTACAAGAACAATGACCGACGTGTGTTGAAAGAAGGCATGTGCTTTACCATCGAGCCTATGATTAACGCCGGTAAATTTGGTGTCAGCGTCGACGCCGAAGATGACTGGACGGTCTACACTGGCGATGGCAAAAAATCCGCTCAGTATGAGCACACCATAGTAGTAACGAGCAACGGCTGTGAAGTGCTGACACTAAGAAGCGATGACACCATCCCACGCCTGATGAACAACGATTAACGATTGAATGGAATATCCCCGCTTACGGGGATATTTTTTTATCTGACTAACTTTGCTAGATTCCTAATTAGGATTTTTTGCTGCATGGATTCGCTGTATGCCCTTTCAAACCCCTTTAGCGCTCGACGAGTCGCAACTCTCCGTCGCCGAGCTTAAACAGCAACTGGAACAGTTTGCTGAACATCAAAAGAATGAATTTCTCAACCATCACCCAGTGACTGACCTTGTCCTAGGTCGCTCTGACTACATTGATTTGCTATTAAATCGACTGTGGCAACATTTCGGTTTCGCCAACTTACCCAACATCAGCTTAGTTGCGGTAGGCGGTTATGGCCGCGGTGAGCTACACCCGCTCTCGGATATTGATATCCTGATTGTCTCTCGCCATACCTTACCGGAAGCGTTGGCCGCCAAAGTCAGCGAATTTATTACCCTGCTGTGGGATTTGCGCCTGGAGATTGGTCACGCCGTGCGTACGGTTGAGCAATGCGCGCAAATCGGCCGAGAAGACCTAACCGTTGCCACCAACTTACAAGAAGCCCGCTTGTTGTGTGGCTGTGAAGAGACCTTCCACAAGCTGAAGATGGAAATCCATTCAGAGAGCTTCTGGCCAAGCGAAATCTTCTATCAAGCGAAAGTACAAGAGCAACGTGAGCGCCATGCGCGCTATCACGACACCACCTACAATCTGGAGCCCGATATTAAGTCAACTCCAGGCGGACTGCGGGATATTCACACCTTAAGCTGGGTCGCAAGGCGCCATTTCGGGGCCACTTCTTTGTTAGAGATGAGTAAATATGGCTTTCTCACTGACGCGGAATATCGTGAGTTGGTCGAATGCCAAGATTTCCTTTGGCGCGTGCGTTTTGCCCTGCATCTACAGTTAAAGCGCTACGACAACCGCCTCACCTTTGCCCACCAAGCCCAAGTTGCCGAGCTGCTCGGTTTTCAAGGTGAGGGTAATCGAGGTGTGGAGAAAATGATGAAAGAGTTCTACCGCACGCTGCGCCGTGTGGCTGAACTCAACAAAATGCTGCTTAAGTTGTTCGACCAAGCGATTCTGGACAATGGGATTGAGGCCGAGCCTATCATTCTCAGTGAGGATTTTCAGCGCAGAGGACACCTAATAGAAGCGCGTAAACCTGCATTGTTCCAAGCGCGTCCTGAAACCATTCTGGATATGTTTTTACATATCGCCAACGACTCCACCATTGATGGCGTCGCGCCCTCCACTATGCGCCAACTTCGCACCGCACGACGCCGTTTGAACAAGTTTCTTCACACTATCCCAGCAGCGCGTGAAAAGTTTATGGATCTGTGCCGACACCCGAACGCCCTCACTCGCGCCTTTACACTGATGCACAAACTCGGAGTATTAGCCGCCTATTTACCGCAATGGAGTCAAATTGTCGGTCAGATGCAGTTCGACTTATTCCATGTCTACACCGTCGATGAGCACAGCATGCGCTTGCTGAAACACATTCACACCTTTAGCTTTGCGCAAAATCACGACAAGCATCCGATTTGCTGTGAAATCTACCCACGAATTCAAAAGAAAGAGCTCTTGATCCTTGCGGCGATTTTTCATGATATCGGTAAAGGGCGCGGCGGCGATCACTCGGTGATTGGTGAAGGAGAAGCCTATGATTTCTGTATTGAGCATGGTTTGTCGAAACCTGAGGCCAAACTGGTTTCTTGGTTGGTTCGTCATCACCTCTTGATGTCTGTCACTGCTCAGCGCCGAGATATTTACGATCCTGAGGTGATCACTGAGTTCGCCAAGCAAGTGCGGGATGAAGAGTATCTGGAGTACCTAGTCTGCCTAACCGTCGCTGATATCTGCGCCACCAACCCTGAACTTTGGAACAGTTGGAAACGCACACTGCTCGCTGAGCTTTTTTACTCGACGCAACGTGCCTTACGCCGCGGTTTAGAGAACCCTGTCGATGTACGTGAGCGCATCCGTCACAACCAGCAGTTAGCTTCTGCGCTGCTGCGCAAAGAGGGGTTCAGTGCCAGAGAGATCGAAGTACTGTGGCAACGCTTTAAAGCCGACTACTTCTTAAGACACACCCACAAACAAATTGCGTGGCACTGCGCGCATCTGCTGCGCCATGACGATCCGGCTAAGCCATTGATCTTAATCTCTAAGAAAGCAACCCGAGGCGGAACGGAAGTATTTGTCTACAGTAAAGACCAACATGCTCTGTTTGCGACTGTGGTAGCCGAATTAGATAGGCGCAATCTCAACGTTCACGATGCGCAGGTTATGACCAGTAAAGATGGTTATGTGTTAGATACCTTTATGGTGTTGGATCAACACGGTGAGGTCATTGATAAGACGCGCCACAAGGCACTGATTAAGCACTTGGTTCACGTACTCGAAGATGGCCGCCCAACCAAGATCAAAACCCGTCGAGTGCCGCGTAACCTGCAGCACTTCAAGGTGAAAACACAAGTCGACTTTCTGCCGACTAAGAGTAAAAAGCGCACCTTGATGGAGTTTGTGGCCCTCGATACCCCAGGACTGCTTGCCACGGTAGGGGCGACATTTGCCGAATTGAATCTCAACCTGCACGCCGCCAAAATCACCACTATTGGTGAGCGGGCTGAGGACTTGTTCATTATCACTAGTGATCACACCGGCAAGCTCAGCGAAGAAGAAGAGCAACGACTGCGTGAGACCTTGATCAAGAACGTGGCGGAGTTGGCACCGTAAGCGATCTCGTCCACAAGTTACAAAGCTGATTAAAAAACAACTATCTACCACGATCATAGGCTGCTACATTAACCTATGAACACTTTGTTTCCCTTCCCGGATGGGAAGGGGTTACTACAACACAAAAGAGGTAGCTTATGTTTCCAAACCTCACTGGTTTAGGTATTCACGAGCCTAAGCAAATTGAGCGCTATTCACTTCGTCAAGAAGCGCACAAGGATGTGTTAAAGATCTATTTTCGTAAGCAAAAAGGCGAATTGTTTGCGAAAAGCGTAAAATTCAAATATCCCCGCCAAGTCAAAAACGTACTCGTCGACAGTGGCAGTCACCAATACAAAGAAGTGACTGAGATTAATCGCAATTTAACGCTGGTTATCGATGAATTGAACCAAATCACACGACCAGAAAAAGCGGCTGAAACGGATGTGAAACAGAAAATCTTGTCCGATCTTCGTCACTTAGAGAAAGTGGTCGCCAGCAAGATTGCCGAGATTGAAGCCGATTTAGAGAAGCTGAAATAAGCGTACTCTCAACCTAGAAAGACAAAGGACAGCGCAGTTGCTGTCCTTTTTTATCGCGTTCTATATCTAGCTGTTTCTATGACTACACTCTGCTATAGCCAGCCTGCATATCGACCAATGAAATAGAGTGACACCGCTGCCATGACGCCAGCGACGATATCATCAATCATAATCCCTAAGCCGCCGTGGATACGCTTATCGAGCCAGCCGATCGGCCAAGGCTTGACCATATCGAAAAATCGAAACAAGACAAATCCGGTCAACAGCCACTTCCAATCCGTCGTCGACAGATTAAACAGAGGCACCACCAGCATGGTGATCCAAAAGCCAGCAAACTCATCCCAGACGATCGATCCGTGATCATGCACGCCCATGTCATCAGACGTCACTTGGCAAATTTTGACGCCAATCCAGCAAGAGAACAGCACCGCCACAATATAGAGTGGTAACGGTAGCTGGACTAAAAAAAGATAAAAAGGCACCGCAGCTAAGGTGCCCATGGTGCCGGGGACGATAGGAGAAAGCCCGCTGCCAAAGCCTGTCGCAAGTAGATGCCACGGGTTTTTCAGCGAAATAAGTGCTAAGGGATTTGTCATACTGATTCACTAAAATGATCATAGCCTTGTCGTGGCCATGTCATTGGTTGTCCTTTTGTGTGAAGTTCCCAGTGACCCTGTGGGCGAATTTGGCCGATGCAGGTCACTTTACAATTACAGTGTGCTAGCGCACTCTCAATGGAGCCACGATTGGCCTCGCTGACGGTAAAACAGAGTTCGTACTCTTCGCCGCTCGACAACGCCATTTGCTGAGCACGTTCAGTGCTGGCCAAAAATGTCACCAGTTCATTAGAAACAGGAAGCGTGCTCACGTCAAGGCTTGCTCCAACCTCTGAGCATTCAAGAATATGCCCAAGATCAGCAATTAACCCATCAGAGATATCGACCGCGGCACTGGCGAGCCCCAACAAGGCTTGTCCGACCAAGACACGCGGCGTTGAATAGTAATGTCGATGTACTAACTCGCTTGCCAAAGGCTTTTGGGCCAAGCTTGGATCAAGGATCACATCCAACCCCGCTTGGCTATCACCAAGCTCTCCGGTGACGTAGATCCAATCCCCTACTTGGGCCCCATCTCGGCGTAGCGCTTTATTTGGGTCTACGTATCCCTGTACTGTTAAGGTCATACTGAGCGGCCCTTTGGTGGTGTCTCCGCCAATCAGTTGAATATCGAAATAGTCCGCCAATTGGTAGAATGCGTCACAAAATCCGCTCAACCAAGACTCATCGGCCTCAGGTAGGGTGAGCGCCAACGACACCCAAGCAGGTGTTGCTCCCATCGCCGCTAAATCACTGATGTTGGACGCCAACGCTTTGTGCGCAACAGCGTGAGGATCGGCATCGAGGAGGAAATGGGTCCCCGCGACTAAGGTATCGGTGCTGATCGCAATCGCCAGATCACTGCCTGGTGGTTGGACTAGCGCACAGTCATCGCCTGCCGCCAACAGCACGTCTTTGCGCTGCCCTTGTCGACCAACAAAATATCGATTAATTAGGTTAAATTCACTCGCCATAGAGAATTTCTCACATAAAAAAGGTCAGCGCTTGCTGACCTTTTATCTCAAACTACTGAGTTACTTTTTACGTACGTGTGGTGCGGCTTTATCCAGCACACCATTGACGAATTTGTGGCTGTCTTCTGCAGCAAACACTTTTGCCAACTCAATCGCTTCGTTGATGACCACTTTGTAAGGAACATCTTCGCGGCGAGTCATTTCATACATCGCAAGACGAAGCAACGCAAGCTCCATCATGTCCAAATCTTGCATTGGACGCGCGGTGTATGGGCGAATTTTGCTGTCTAGCTCTGTGTGACTTAGCACAACACCTGATAACAGGTCACGGAAGTAGGCAACGTCTGTATCTGGAGCAGAAAGCGCTGGCTCTTGAGCGTGGTGCTCTTCTTCATCGTACTTACCGCCCGATAAGAACTGCTCTTCAATTGTGGCAACATTTTCTTTGGTAATTTGCCAAGAGTAGATTGCTTGTAAAGCAAATCGACGTGCATTACGACGTGCGGCTGGTTTCACACTGGCCCCCATTAGGAATCAATTTCGGATAGAACGTTAATCATCTCAAGTGCGCTTAGTGCAGCCTCTGCACCTTTATTACCAGCCTTGGTTCCTGCGCGCTCAATTGCTTGGTCAATTGTATCAACGGTCAATACGCCAAACGCCACTGGTAAACTGTATTCCAATGAGACTTGAGCAAGACCTTTGTTACATTCACTACAAACATAGTCAAAGTGTGGTGTACCACCACGAATCACCGTACCAAGCGATACGATCGCGTCAAATTTACCGGTTTTTGCAACACGTTGAGCAACCAATGGCAGTTCAACTGCACCAGGGCAACGCACAACGGTGATGTTCTCTTCGCTAACTTGTCCATGACGCTTTAAAGTATCGATTGCACCAGACAATAGACTTTCGTTAATAAAACTGTTGAAACGAGAAATAACGATAGCAATTTTTGCATTTGGCGCTGGGAAGCCACCCTCGATCACTTTCATAAGCTTTCCTTTAACTATATTCATCAAGTGAGAATCGCCGGATTCTAGCACAAATTTGTGAGCAATATCTAATGGAAATTCGCACCGACTGGGGAGGTGGCAGACGATGCCACCTTCCACTCAATCCTGCTTATTCGCAGACGTACTCAACGACATTCAAACCAAAACCACCCAATGCATGGTATTTTTTGTTGGTCGATGACAGCAGACGCATATCATGCACACCGAGATCCGCAAGAATTTGCGACCCAACGCCCACGCGACGTGATGTACCTTGACGCTTGGCCAGCGTCGGCGCTTCCCCTTTGTCTTGCGCTTCAAACATCTTGACGCGGTGGATGAGTAAATCGGTCGACTCTTCGTTACCCAAAATCACCAATACACCGCCCTCTTCACCGATGCGCTTCATCGCCGCATCCAGGCTCCAGCTTCGGTCTGCGTTCCGGTTACTGTGCAGCAAGTCAGTAAAGGTATCTTGTAAGTGAACACGCACCAATGGGGTTTGTGTCATCTCACCTTTGCACAACGCGTAATGGACTTGGTTGTCAATAACATCGCGGTATGTGACCAATTTGAACTCACCAAACTCCGTCGGCAATTGGCACTCCGCTACGCGCTCAATGGTGGTTTCCGTGTTGTTGCGATACTCAATCAAATCGGCAATGGTGCCCAGTTTGATGTCGTGCTTTTGCGCAAACACTTCCAGATCAGGGCGACGCGCCATCGTGCCGTCATCATTAAGGATTTCAACAATCACGCCTGCGGGCTCAAGACCTGCAAGGCGAGCCAAATCGCAGCCTGCTTCGGTATGACCTGCGCGCGTTAACACGCCACCTTCTTGGGCGGCCAGCGGGAAAATGTGCCCGGGCTGAACGAGATCCGCCGCTTTAGCGTCTTTTGCCACTGCGGCTTGTACTGTACGGGCGCGGTCGGCGGCAGAGATACCCGTTGTCACCCCTTCAGCAGCCTCAATCGACACCGTGAAGTTGGTGGTGTACTGCGCATTATTGTCTTGCACCATAGGTGGCAATCCGAGCTTTTCACAGCGTGATTTGGTCATGGTCAAACAGATCAAACCGCGACCGTGGGTTGCCATAAAATTGACCGCTTCCGGCGTGACGTGCTCCGCCGCCATGATCAAATCCCCCTCATTTTCACGATCTTCATCATCCATGAGGATGACCATTTTACCCAAACGAATGTCGTCGATGATTTCTTGAGGCGTACTAATTGGCATGATTCTGTTCCTTATTATTGGCGCGGCTTTTGCGGACGTTCCGTCACTACGCAAATCCGTTTTGTTGTAAGAATTCGAGTGTTAGGGTGGATTCTGGCTGTGCAGAGGTGGAGGCCGTTAATAGACGCTCCATGTAACGGGCCAAGACGTCGACTTCGAGATTGACTTTACGCCCGACGTGGAAGTCGGCAATGGTGGTCTCTTCTCCCGTATGCGGCACGATAGTGAGCTTGAAAGCGTTTTTACGTAGCGCATTCACCGTTAAGCTAATTCCATCAACCGTGATGGAGCCTTTCTCTGCCACGTATTTCGCGATGGATTCCGGCATCGAGACCCAGAACTCAATCGCGCGACCGACACTGTTGCGCTCAACGATCTCGCCAACACCGTCCACATGGCCGGAGACAATATGACCGCCAAATCGAGTGGTCGGCAGCATGGCTTTTTCAAGGTTAACTTTGTCGCCCGCTTGATAATCAGCAAAGCCGGTTTTTTGCAGTGTCTCGAGGGATAAATCGGCGCTGTAACTGGTCGCGGTGTAATCCACCACCGTTAAGCAGACACCATTGGTCGCAATACTGTCGCCCAGTTTGACATCGCTCATGTCCAATTTACCGACCTCGACGGTCACACTGATGTCTTCCCCTTTTGGGGTGATGGCAGATAGGATCCCTACTGCCTCTACAATACCTGTAAACATATTAGGATTCTTTGTTAGCTAGTTTGGCGACAACACGAATATCTTTGCCGACCATACGAATATCTTGAATATCGAGCTCGATGCATTCACTCATGGCACCAAGCCCTAAAGCACCGAGCAGGCCTCGTCCATCACTGCCCATCAGTTTAGGCGCGACGTAGAGAATCAGCTCATCCACCAATCCCGCTTTGAGCACACTTTGCGCAAGCGTTGGGCCCGCTTCAATCCATAGCTGATTGATGTTGTGATCTTGGGCTAAGCTGGCGAACGTAGCAAAGAGATCCACACGTCCATCATCCCCGAGCGGTGCGTTGAGAGCGCCATTTGGCCCCACCACCAGCACCTCGCCCGGTGTATTAAAGAGTTTAAGCTCTGGATGAAGCTGCCCTTGCCGGTCCAAAATGACACGCACTGGCTGACGGAGATCGGTGGGTGAGTATTGAAGTTTCAGCGACGCAGGCAAGTCATCAAAACGGACATTAAGTGAAGCATCATCGGCGATCACCGTTTGGCTAGTGGAGAGAATCGCACTGCTTTGCGCTCGGTAGCGCTGCACATCCTGACGGGCTTCTGGACTGGTGATCCATTGGCTCTCCCCATTGCTTAGCGCCGTTTGTCCATCAAGGCTCGCCGCTAGTTTCAATTGTACATAAGGCATTTTGCTGTGCATGCGCTTTAGGAAGAATGGGTTTAACGCCACGGCATCTTGTTCGAGCAGCCCGACTTGGACCTCAATACCCGCGCTGCGTAGCATTTCAATACCACGACCTGCCACTTGCGGATTAGGATCTTGCATCGCGCAGACAACCTTCGCGACTTGGGCATTGATCAAGCCTTCCGCGCAGGGCGGCGTGCGACCATAGTGAGAGCACGGCTCCAAGGTGACATAAGCGGTCGCCCCTTGCGCCTTGTCGCCTGCCATACGCAGCGCATGTACCTCAGCATGAGGCTCACCGGCTCGAAAGTGGAAACCTTCACCGACAATGTCGCCATCTCGGGTAATGACACAGCCAACATTAGGATTCGGCGCTGTGGTGTATTTCCCACGCTGTGCGAGTTCAATGGCGCGCGCCATCATTTGATAATCTTGTGCACTAAACATGCTCGCCTTTCACCACGCTTAACCGTTTAATCTTCGAGCTTGGCGATCTCTTCACCAAACTCACGAATATCTTCAAAGCTGCGGTACACAGACGCGAAACGAATGTAAGCCACTTTATCGAGCTCTTTCAACTGCTCCATGACCAGATTGCCGATCATCTCACTCGGCACTTCTCGTTCCCCCGTCGCACGCAACTTAGACTTGATCATGCTGATGGCCAACTCTACGGCATCGGCACTCACCGGACGCTTCTCAAGCGCTCGTTGCAAACCACCAATCATTTTATCTTCATTGAATGGCTCACGATTTCCGTTGGACTTGATGACTTTCGGCATCACCAATTCCGCGGTTTCAAAGGTAGTGAATCGTTCACTGCACGCTAAACACTGCCTGCGGCGGCGCACCTGGTGGCCGTCAGCTACAAGACGAGAGTCGATCACTTTAGTATCGTTCTCAGAACAAAAAGGACAATGCATATCACCTCCATATTAGTGGCAAACAGTGTAACGGAAATCCAAGAAGTTAGAAAAGCAAAAGGGGCAAACTTGCCCCTTTTTCAAATGGTGTCTGGTGAAAGTGTTAACTGCGCGGCAAGTAGTTCGCTTTACCGACCCATTTGTAGCTGGTGAGCTCTTCTAGACCCATAGGACCGCGTGCGTGCAATTTCTGGGTCGACACAGCAACTTCAGCACCAAGGCCAAACTGCGCACCATCAGTAAATCGCGTCGCTGCGTTGACATACACCGCCGCCGAACCCACTGAGTTAATGAAACGCTCTGAATTTTCCAAGCTGTTGGTCATGATCGCATCGGAGTGGCTCGCGTTGTGAACACGCATATGGTCAATCGCCTCATTGACATCCGCCACCACTTTCACGCCTAAGGTGTAACTCAACCATTCAGTGTCAAAGTCGCCCTCTTTCGCGTCGCGAAGATCGCGTGCGCCCGCCATCAAGGCTTTCGCTTTAGGTTCTGCGACAAACGCGACACTCTCGTTCATGCGCTCAACAATCATAGGCAGAAAACGTTCCGCGACCGCTTGATGTACCAATAAGGTGTCTAGCGAGTTACATGCTGATGGACGCTGTACTTTGGAGTTTTCCACCACATCGAGCGATTTTGCTAGATCGGCACTTTCATCAACAAAAATGTGGCTAATGCCAAATCCGCCGATGATGACAGGAATCGTACTGTTCTCTTTACACATTTTGTGTAAACCTGCGCCGCCTCTTGGAATGATCATATCGACGTAATCATCCAGTTTGAGTAGCTGAGAGACCCATTCGCGATCTGGATTTTCAATGTACTGAACCGACGCCGCAGGCAACCCGGCTTTGGCCAGTGCAGATTGGATGACCTTCACCAACTCCATATTGGAGTAAAACGTCTCTTTACCCCCACGCAAAATACTCGCATTGCCGGTTTTTAAACACAGCGCAGCAATATCGATAGTGACATTAGGGCGCGCTTCATAAATCACACCGACTACACCGAGCGGCACACGACGGCGAGAGAGAGACATGCCATTCTCTAGCACCTTGCTGTCTATCTCACTGCCAACAGGATCATTGAGGGTGATCACATTGCGCACATCATTGGCAATACCGCTCAAGCGCTCAGGATTGAGCAGCAGACGGTCAAGCAGGGCATCGGTCAACCCCGCTTCTCGGCCCAGTTCGATGTCCTTAGCATTGGCAGCAAGAATAAGGTCTGCATTAGCTTCCAATTCATCAGCGATGATCGCTAGGGCTTGGTTCTTCTGTTTCGTTGATGCGGTGGCAAGTTGAAAAGCAGCGTCTTTTGCTGCCTTGCCCATTGAAATAAGTTTCACTCTCGGCTCCTTCGTCTGATTATTCTTGGATAACGACCATATCGTCGCGGTGCAGCACTTCACTACCGTAGTCGTAACCGAGGATAGCGATAATATCTTTACTGTGCTTGCCGATAATTTTGGCCATGTCTTGGCTAGAGTAGCTAGCGATACCTCGCGCGACTAGCTGCCCGTCGGGTGCGGTCACTTGAACCACCTCACCACGAGCAAACTCGCCAGTCACCGCTGTGACGCCTTTAGCCAATAAGCTGCTGCCGTTTTTGATCACGGCACGCACCGCCCCATCATCAATCGTGATGGTACCTGATGCCGCAGGGCCTGCAAGAATCCAACGTTTACGGTTTTCCAGCGCTTCCTCGCATGGCAAAAAGCGCGTGCCTTGCGGCGCTTCACTTAACGAATCAAAGATCACATCTGGCGCGCTACCTGCGGCGATGATGACTTCAATCCCAGCGCGGCGTGCGATATCAGCCGCTTGTAGCTTGGTCGCCATGCCGCCCGTCCCTAAGGTTGTGCCACTGCCGCCGGCGATTTTACGTAGCGTATCGTCGATGGTTTTCACTTCTTTGATCAACTCTGCTGAGGGATCTTTGCGTGGGTCAGCGGTAAACAGACCTTTTTGGTCCGTCAGCAGCAACAGTTTGTCTGCGCCGCAAAGAATGCCAACCAAGGCCGATAAATTATCGTTGTCGCCCACTTTGATTTCACTGGTGGCGACGGCATCGTTCTCATTCACAATAGGAATGATGTCGTTATCAACTAGGGCATTGATGGTGTCGCGCGCGTTGAGAAAACGCTCTCTGTCTTCGAGGTCAGCGCGCGTGAGCAGCATTTGACCAATCTTAATGCCGTAAATGCCAAACAAGGCTTCCCAAGTTTGAATCAACTGACTTTGACCAACCGCCGCCAGCAACTGCTTGCTGGCCATCGCATTGGGGAGTGCGGGATAACCTAAGTGCTCTCGACCTGCGGCAATCGCGCCCGATGAGACCATGACCACTGAGTGGCCTTGCTTTTTAAGTTCTGCACATTGACGCGCAAGCTCAACCATATGAGCCCGATCAAGCGCCAAAGTCCCACCAGTGAGTACACTGGTCCCAAGTTTCACTACCACGGTTTTTGGTGATGCGGCAGCGGTGCGTTGCTGATTCATGACACTTCTACTTTGAATGAGAAATAAGGATGGTTAAAAAACTGACCTGTTGTTTTAGCAATCAAATCCGCTTTTCACAAGTAGAAAAGGCGCGATAACGCGCCTTTTTACTAGGATTCAATGTCAATCAATGAAATTTAGACAAATTCGACCGATTGCTGATGCATTTTTACTTCGAGTTCAAACTCCGTTGACAAGGTTTCAATCAATTTTTGATGAAACGCTTCTTGGGTTTTGGTGACATCTTCCACGGCCTTTTTCGGCAAGGGTTCGTCTCGCCATTCACCACTGACATCATAAAGACCAGTACGGTAACGCGCTTCGTAATAGCCGTCGACTAAGCTAAGCTCAAGCCACCAGCCCCAAAACTCGCGCTTTTCAGGGGATTTCTTGTCGTTGACACACACAGACAGGCAATCAAATAGATACGCCCCTTCCGAGCTCTGTACTTCTCGCAGATAGGGACCAATAGCACGCAGTGTGGTTAACAAGCGAAAATGCGTCGGGGTCTTTTTTTCTCCAGTCATAGTGAATCTCCATATTCATTATTATCTGTTGGCTGGAACACGGTGTGACGGACACTTTAGATGCGGTACGTCATTACTTTAGTGTCGTCTAAAAAACCCACAATGTCATCTAATTAGCTCATCTTCTAGCCACTTGATCGCTAAATCGAGGGATTGCTCATATCCTTGTGTAATTGTCTTAGCACTGATTTGCTTCGCTTTGCCGTATTGGCTGTACAAGGCGACTAATCGGTTGTCACTAAAGGGAGAAACAGGATCTCGCTCTAAGTTCATCGCCAAAATAGGCACCTTGGTTTTACGCCCACCTAAGATACCTTGCACCTTCAACGACCATGCCATCAGTTGAATCGCTAAGCTGTTGATATCGACAATATTCTTCCCAATGCGCGATGCCAACACGTCCAGATACATCTTGGGCATCTGCTTGATTTTATCCGGAGACGATAAGATGTCATGAATCGGCGCCCCTAGCGTTACGCACGCCTTGATCTTCTCTTGCTCCATAAATGACAAACGCACCATGGCATTGCCACCAAAACGAAACCCGATTAAACCCACTCGGTGATGATCAACCCAAGGAATATCAACCAGTTGATTTAGCACGGCCTGATGTAGGCAAGAGCTATCATGCGTCAGATTCCAATGGGTGTTGTGACCCATAGATGGCAAATCGATAGTGAGCATCGCGATGCCTTTTTTGGCTAGATGATCGCGAAATAGACGCCACATATCCGTTTGTAGACTATCGAGACCTGCGCTCACCATCACCACAGGTTGTGGCTCATCAGTACGAGTTAAGTGAAGGTGGGCGACGATTTTTTTATTTTGATGCGGGATCTCTAGCCGTTTGACAGTATACTTAGTCTGTTTCGCTGCTTCCTCATAAGCATTGCCCGCCAACACTTGCGCCTGAGCGGCGAGCGTATCGTTTTTGAGGTGCGGATAACCAGCGATACTGTAACAAAGTGAGGCGTTAAAGAGCTCATCAGCCGCTTCTTCACCTTTGAGTTGTTGCGCGCGCTTTTGATGCAGCATACCCAACTTTGTCCACTCGAAGTTCCAGTTCCCGCTGTGATAGCCCATCACAGTATCTAGCCACTCATCATGGGTACGCGAGTGCTTTGAGGAGGCCATCGCCGCTAATACGCCTTCGATTTCGATAGGTTGTAGCCCTTGCCATGTCCATTGCAGGCGGCGTAAGTTGCGATACCATTTGTAGCCGTCTTCGACCCGTTTTTCATCCAGCAGTGCCTGACTTGATGGCATGTAGGCAATCAACTCCGACGTCTCTTTGGCTTTTTTATCTTTGGCAAACAGCGTCTCAGACAGGTTTTTGCTTACTTCTTCCGACATCACATTACTCGTGTATTCGTTCGATTCTTTCATAGTAATAAAAAAAATGACCCAAGAAAGGGTCATTTATCAAGATTCTTTATTGAAATCGCCAATGCATTCACCCAAGAGTGAAAAAGCATTACTTTTGTTTGCGATTGATCGGTTCGATGTATTGAATCGACATATCCCATGGTTGCTCAATCCAAGTCTCTTGAGCGATATCCACCACGTAGTCATCTAAAAGTTCAGCGCCTGATGGTTTCGCGCACACGGCGATCAATTTCGCTTTCGGGTACAAGTCACGAAGCTTGCGTGCTGTGTCACCACTGTCGACCAGATCTTCAACGATAAGGTAACCTTCACCGTCACCTTCAGGTGCTTTCAATACGCTCATATCACGTTGGTGATCGTGATCGTAGCTTGAAATACAGATGGTATCCACGTAACGAATACCGAGTTCACGCGCTAAAATAGCACCCGGTACTAAACCGCCACGGCTCACAGCCCAAATCCCTTTCCATTGCTCGGCAGGCATCTGCTTTTCTGCAAGTTCACGACAGTACGCGTGCATCTGATCCCAAGTGATGATGAATTTTTTACTCATTGTAATAACCTAATAGTTTTGTCCAATCGGCATCCCCTGAAAAACAAGCTAAGTTGATACAACCTACAGCTTGATGCACCAGGCCAAATAGGGGAAAAGCTACGCAAACGATTATTTTACCGGAAGCGGCGGCCAATACCAATGGCGAATTATATTCTCTATAAAACAACGCCACAGCGAAAGCGCTGTGGCGTTGTTGATTCAATGCTTGTTATTAACCAGCGAAGACGTACTTCAGTAAGAAGACTGCCGACAGTACCCAAACGCTCACAGACACGTCGCGTCCTTTACCACTCAGTAGCTTAATTGCAGCGTAAGAGATAAAGCCCAGTGCAATACCTTCTGCGATTGAGTAAGTCAGTGGCATCAGCAGACACGTCACCACAACCGGTGCCGCTTCTGTTAGATCACGCCAATCGATGCTGACCAAGCCAGACATCATTAGAATCGCCACGTAGAACAGTGCGCCAGCGGTCGCGTATGGAGGAATCATGCCTGCCAAAGGCGAGAAGAACAGTGCCAACAAGAACAGAACGCCAACAACCACCGCCGTTAAACCAGTACGACCGCCTGCCGCAACCCCTGCCGTAGACTCTACGTAAGACGTAGTGCTTGAGGTACCAAGTACCGCGCCCACTGACGTTGCGGTTGAGTCTGCCAATAGTGCTTTGTTCAAACGTGGTAGTTTGCCGTCTTCTTTAATGAAGTTCGCCTTAGTCGCGACACCCACCAGCGTACCCGCCGTGTCAAAGAGATCAACAAACAAGAAGGCAAAGACCACTGAGATCATGCCCACTTCAAACACGTCAGCAATGTTCATTTCCATAAAGGTCGGCGCAATGCTTGGTGGTGTCGACATCACACCGCCCCACTGCACATCACCCACCAATAGACCAAGTGCGGTGATAATAAGGATCGCGATCATCACAGCGCCACGAACACCGCGGTACACCAAACCGATGGTCAAGAAAAAGCCCAAGGCAGCCAAGGCTGGTGCTAGGTTTGTGATGTGGCCCAAGCCGACCAAGGTCGCTGGATTATCAACGACGATACCTGAGTTTTGTAGGCCGATAAACGCAAGGAATAGACCAATACCCGCAGAGATACCCGTGCGCAGCGACAATGGGATGGAGTTGATGATCCACTCACGGATTTTGAATACCGAAAGCGCCATGAAGATCAAACCAGAGATAAACACCGCACCGAGCGCGACTTGCCATGAGTGGCCCATACCCAAAACAACGCCATAAGTGAAAAACGCGTTGAGGCCCATACCTGGCGCCAATGCAATCGGGTAGTTAGCGACAAAGCCCATGATAAAACAGCCAATCGCAGCGGCTAAACAGGTCGCAACAAAGACAGCGCCCTTGTCCATCCCTGCATCGGCCAGCATCGCTGGGTTGACAAAAATGATGTAAGCCATTGTCAGGAATGTGGTCACACCGGCAATGATCTCAGTTTTGACATTCGTGCCATTTTCACTGAGTTTGAACAGTTTTTCGAACATGATCGAATCCTAAAAGGGTAAAAAGTAAACGGTTGCGTAATCGATTGGCGGAATTATAAAGTCATCAAATAGTAAATTCCAGATAGAATTATGACTCTAATCAATATTTCGGGTTGTAAATGGCCAACCTATCGCTATAAAAGAGCCACAAACAAAACAAAAACAAAGAAAATTCATAAAGATAGAAAGAAAAGACATCATCATTCAGACGGTGAACTTTTGTACCATGTTGTAAACTTTCAAATCCAGAACGGCAGTTTGTAACCTGAGTAACACGTGCTTATGTGCATAATATGCAGAGAATGGCATTAATAAGGAGAAATCGGTGAGTTGGTGGATAAAAAAACGCCACTCAAAATGAGTGGCGGTTGAATCATGTCAGCGAAAACGGCGCTGCAAATATATTCCAATATTAGGGGGTGAACATAACGTTCGAGATAAACAAGCTTTCAGTGTTAGTAACCAAAGCTAGTGGGGTAAGTAAAGCTTCCTGTATAAACAGATTTGTTTAGCCAGAACGCTGCACTTGGTAAACCTTTCATAACATCACCTTCTAAATCAATTAAACACATTACAATGATTGATTTCTCAGTTCCTTGGAGGCGATAACTCGGACTCATCCTTTGAGCGTTTTTACTTCGCTGCCGAAGTGGTTACAAATATACCTTATAGAAATTAAATTACAACACCTAAAGTGATAAAAGTCACAAAAAATTGCGATTACTGATTCAAATTAAACCGCAACTGTAATTTAATTACATAAAAATCACTAGCATCTAAGTTAATCTGTCAGATTGATAATCACATCATTGAATATCCCGTCGATAGAGAGGTAGGCACTTTTCGCTGCAGTTTGCATCAACTCACTTGGGTATCGATCTTGAGAGTGCTATTCTGACCAACATCAAATCGGCAAGTTTGGATGTTTGTGCTACTCATCATTTGGTGCATAAGACAATATTTGCCATCTCTCATTATAAGGAGTTATCCGTGTCTGAGTTCCATTCTGAAATTAGCAGCTTGTCACCAGCGCCTTTGTGGCAGTTTTTCGACAAGATTTGCTCCATTCCTCACCCATCGAAACACGAAGAAGCCCTAGCGCAAATGATCATTGATTGGGCGACCGATCAAGGCCTAGAAGTCAAACGCGATCCAACCGGCAACGTCTTCATCAAAAAACCGGCGACCAAAGGGATGGAGAATAAAAAAGGTGTGGTTCTGCAGGCGCACATTGATATGGTGCCGCAGAAAAACGAAGATACGGATCATGATTTTACCCAAGACCCGATCCAACCTTATATTGATGGTGAGTGGGTCACCGCCAAAGGCACAACCTTGGGTGCGGACAACGGCATTGGTATGGCGTCTTGTCTCGCGGTATTGGCGTCCAATGACATTAAACACGGGCCACTAGAAGTGCTGCTGACGATTGATGAAGAAGCAGGCATGACTGGCGCATTTGGTCTTGAAGCGGGTTGGTTAGAAGGCGACATTCTGCTCAATACCGATTCTGAGCAAGAGGGTGAAGTGTACATGGGTTGTGCCGGTGGTATCGACGGTGAAATGACGTTCGAGATCCAACGCGAAGCTCTGCCTGCGGGCTATGTGACCCGACAGCTTATTCTTAAAGGCTTAAAAGGCGGACACTCAGGCTGTGATATCCACACTGGACGCGGTAATGCCAACAAACTCCTCGCTCGATTCCTAGCAGGTCACGCAAGCGAACTGGATTTGCGCCTGATTGAATTCCGTGGTGGTAGCCTGCGCAATGCAATTCCACGCGAAGCGTTTGTTACGGTCGCCGTCCCTGCTGAAAACGAAGCCAAGCTTGCCGAGCTTTATCAGTTCTACACACAACTGCTTATCAACGAGCTAGGCAAAGTGGAAACAAGCCTTGTCACGTTTAACGAAGTGAGTGACAGCCAGGAAGATGTGTTGTCTATTAACGATCAACAACGTTTTATCGCCGCTTTGAACGCTTGCCCGAATAGCGTGATTCGTATGAGTGACGACATTGAAGGAGTGGTCGAGACCTCATTAAACGTTGGTGTCATTACCACAGAAAAAGAAGCCATTCACGTTCTCTGCTTAGTTCGCTCTTTGATTGACTCGGGTCGCCAACAAGTTGAAGGCATGCTCACCTCCGTGGCTGAGCTTGCTGGTGCTAAGATCGCTTTCTCTGGCGCCTACCCTGGCTGGAAACCGGATGCGGATTCAGAGATCATGGCCATCTTCCGCGACATGTATGAAGGCATTTACGGTCACAAGCCGAACATCATGGTGATTCACGCCGGTCTAGAGTGTGGTCTATTTAAAGAACCTTACCCAAATATGGATATGGTCTCTTTTGGTCCTACCATTAAGTTCCCTCACTCACCAGATGAAAAGGTTAAGATTGATACCGTGGCGCTCTTTTGGGAGCAAATGGTCGCCCTGCTGGAAGCGATTCCTGAGAAGTCATAGTCTTTCATCTAAACATGGTATTGCTGTACTAGCCGAGCTCTTGCTCGGCTTTTTTGTGACTCAAAATCGCCGCACGGATTGGGCTATCATCGAGCGATAATATTTGTGGTGACGACAATTAATTTTTGTTAGCCAAGCCATTTACCCCACTGCTAAGGTTCGCGTCCTTACAGCGCTGAGGCGTCATTATCGCCACTTTTTCGCGCTGACTCTTTATCTTAAAAGTCACAGGTGCTAGCTCTGGCATCTGAGTTTCTATTGTTTTGTTTGCACTCATTCGGAGACCATCGCCGGATGAGTATTGCCCTATTAGGAAATTACAGCATGAAAATCGGTGTTCTGTCTCGTAACGCTAAACTTTACTCGACCAAGCGTTTAATCGAGGCAGCAAAAGAACGCGGCCACGAAGTGAAGGTTATTGACGCTCTACGTTGTTACATGAATATCAACTCAGACAAACCTGAAATTCATTTCAAAGGCGAAGAGCTGTCAGGGTTTGATGCCATCATTCCTCGTATTGGCGCCTCGGTGACGTTCTATGGCACCGCTGTGTTGCGTCAATTTGAGATGATGGGTGTCTATCCGGTCAACGAGTCCGTGGCGATCACCCGCTCTAGAGATAAGCTTCGTTCCATGCAGTTACTTTCTCGTAAAGGCATCGGTATGCCGATCACCGGTTTTGCCAGCAAACCAGATGATGTGAAAGATTTGTTGGAGATGGTCGGCGGTGCCCCTGTTGTGATCAAGCTTCTAGAAGGAACACAAGGTATTGGCGTAGTGCTTGCTGAAACACGAAAAGCAGCCGAAAGTGTGATTGAAGCGTTTATGGGCTTAAAGGCCAACATCATGGTCCAAGAGTACATTAAAGAAGCCGGCGGCGCCGATATTCGCTGTTTTGTGATTGGCGACAAGGTGATCGCCGCGATGAAGCGTCAAGGGGCGGAAGGCGAATTTCGCTCAAATCTGCATCGAGGCGGTAGCGCATCACTCGTCAAAATCACCCCGCAAGAGCGCCGTACTGCGGTTGCTGCGGCCAAAATCATGGGTCTTAACGTCGCTGGCGTGGATTTGTTGCGCTCAGAACGTGGGCCACTGGTGATGGAAGTGAACTCATCTCCTGGTCTTGAAGGTATTGAAGCCGCAACAGGTAAAGACATTGCAGGGATGATCATCGACTTTATTGAAAAAAATGCGGCGATAAAAGGGACAAAAACACGAGGTCGTGGCTAGTTGAAGGGTTGAAGAGTGCCAGTCAGGCACTCTTCAAGCTTTTTAAAACGACGCCCAGATCACCGTCGCGACAAGCAGCGGGCAGACAAATTTGACATACACTGGCCATACTTTGCCAAACCACCCCAGGCTAAACTCTGGATACCCTTGCTCTAGCTCGCGAACTTTCCCTTTACGACTCCAAACCCAGCCACCAAACAGACAGAACATTAACGCCGCCATCGGCTGCAGATACTGCGTGGCGATCATCGCGACTAAGCCAAATAAGGCAGAGAAGTGATACACCACAACTACACTGACTAACGCTATCGCGCCGCCTAACCACCAACTGGTCGCCGTTCTTCCCGTACCGAAACGTTCGCCGACTAAGGCAACGGGGCACTCAAGCATCGAGATTGAGGAGGTCAACGCGGCAATGGTCAGCAACAAGAAAAACACCACAGCAAAGAGTTGCCCAAGAAGCCCTAAGCTTTCAAACATCAACGGCAGTACCCTAAACACCAAGGTATCCGAGCTGAGTAATGAGCCATCTTCAGCGTAGATCTGAACACCTTTTTGCATCGCCACAAACATGGCAGGCAATACCACCAATCCCGCAATAAAAGCGACAGCGGTGTCAACCAAGGTAACGTTCATGGCCATCTTTGGCAGGTTCTCTTTTTTACTCAGGTAAGAGCCATAGATCAGCATGGAACATCCCCCTATGGTTAGCGAGAAGAAACCTTGCCCCATCGCTGCTAAAATCAGCTTACGATCCATGATCTTAGCGAAATCTGGCACCAAATAGTGTTTGAGACCTTCCATTGCGCCCGCTTGGGTCATGATGTAGATAAACAGCAAAGCGAAGAGCAAAAACAACGCAGGCATGAGCCGAGTCGACCATTTCTCGATGCCCTGTTTAACACCACCTTGAACAATCAAAATGGTCAGCACATAGAAGATCACAGTGCCCAATAGGTTACGCTCGATGCTAAAGCCTTTGAACCATGCACTCAGGGCGTCGAGCCCTGCCAGATCACACACCGCCGCGAACAAGAAGCAAATCAACCACCCGCCAACGATGCTGTAAAAAGCGAGCACAGCACACGGGACACTCAGACCAACCCAACCGACCATGGAGCCGATGTTTTTTGCCATAGGGTGAGAATGAAGTGAGCGCATACTATCAATGGGGTTTGCTTGACCATGACGACCAATTGCCATTTCAACCACTAGCATCGGAAAGGCGACGACAAAGATCATGATCAGATAGACCAATAGAAATGCCCCGCCACCGTTGCTTGCCGCTTGGGTTGGAAAACCCCAAATATTCCCTAACCCCACAGCCGCACCAGCCGCTGCGAGAATGAATCCTAAACGTGAACCAAAGTGCTCACGAGCTTGTACGTTGTCTGTTTGTGACATACCACTTTGCACCATTGAACTAGTTTACTGGTACAATATAGATAAACACTGGCCATTTCAATTGCTGGACTACATTTCTCTAGCTTAGTGACATAGAAAACAAAGAAGATGCTAGTAAAGGTAATTTTACAAGCATCTTCATTATTATTAGAAAAGATAAAAAGTAGGGTTAGATGGTAAAGACCGGATAGTTTTTTAACTCTGGGATCTGTTGATGCAGCTGCTGCTCTTGCTCGACCATCTCTTCTAATGAATCACACAATGCATCGCCTTTTTTCTGCAACTGAGCTCCATGCTCATCCAACCGAGCCGCAATACGCTCTTTCAGTTCGGCCATGGTTTCCGCCATTTCGGTGAGGTTAATCGCGCCTTCGGCGGTCATCTTCGCCTGAAGCGCAGCAAAACTGCTGGTAATAAACTCTTGGTTAAATAGTGCTTTGGCCTTCTCAAAATCTTCTGCCCAGGTTTGCGCCATTTCACGAAAGCTTTGCGCCGGCAAAATAAGATCACCGTCGTTGTAATATCTCGATTCCATATCCTCATAGAAGGCTCGCAGTGATGCTTTGACCCCCTCAAAGGCGTCGGGTGTATCAAAGCTATCGGCAATATCATCAATAATATCGTCCGCTAACGCTAAGCCATCTTGGGCTAACTGCTTTGCTTTAGGCACGTAGCTATTGAGGTTTTGTTTATATTCTTCAATGGCTTTTTTCTGCTCGGCGCTGAGCGGTACGCGCTCGCCGTGAATGGTCAATTCGTTATTCCCATCCACCACCGCACTGTCACCGCTGGTTTGATGGATCTCTAGCTGACGTTCATTGAGGTGAATCTCATTTTGCAGCCCAATATGGCATTGAGCCGCGAGCGTAGGTGCCGAAGCACTGAGTGCCAATGCCAATACGATTTTTCTCATCATGATTTACCTATGTCCTTTTTGCTGACGCTAGCAGGGTTTTGTCAGTGTTGTGCTACCCCTGTGTCAACATTTAGAAGAAACTCAGCTGCTTGGTTTGCTCTTCAGGCTTCAACATCACGCTTAATCCAAGCAAGCGAATCTCCCGGCCTTGTTGTCTGGTTAATATATCACTAAGCAATTGCTTAAAATACGCCAACTCCAATTGATTGTGTCCATGCTCGATGGTGGTGAGTTGGAAATCGGCGAACTTCATTTTGATGCCCTGTTTGATGATCTCTTTATCCGGTGACACTCTTTCTAAGCGCCGTTCCAGCTCTGGGAAGAGTCGCTCTTCAATCACTTGCCAGCATTGATCATAGCTGTGAATATTATGACTGAACGTGCGCTCCACACCCACAGACTTTCGCTCTCGCTCTGTCACGACTTCACGTGCATCAATCCCCTGGCTCTTGTTCCACAAGGACGCCCCGAGGCGCCCAAAACGGCGCAACAGTTCACGATAATCGCTGTTTTTTATGTCCTCGCAAACATAAAAGCCCGCTTGATGCAGCTTCTCTAAACTTACCTTGCCGACACCGGGGATTTTCCCTAACGGCAAACTGTCCACGACGCGTTGTACATCCTGCGGTGGGATCACACACTGGCCATTCGGCTTATTGATGTCTGAGGCTACCTTGGCGAGAAACTTCACAGGCGCAATCCCGGCTGAGGCGGTCAAATTGAGCTCCTGATGGATATCCTGTCGAATCGCTTGCGCAATTAGGGTAGCGCTGCCATGGCAGTGCGGGGAGTGCGTCACATCAAGGTAAGCTTCATCCAAAGACAGAGGTTCGATGAGCGGCGTATAGCGCGCGAAAATCTCTCGGATCTGCGCTGAGACCTCTTTGTAAACTTGCATCCGACCGGGTACAACCAATAGATGCGGGCAAAGCTTCAGTGCCTGTGCGGTTGGCATTGCACTGCGAACGCCGAACTGGCGCGCTTCGTAGTTGCACGTGCTGATCACTCCACGTTGCTTTTCGCTGCCTCCGACGGCCAGAGGACGCCCACGATAAGCAGGGTGATCACGCATCTCGACCGCAGCGAAGAAGCAATCCATATCGATGTGAATGATCTTCCTCATCGCCTTTTTAACTCAGAAACTGTATATCCAAACAGTATAATTTATCTTCCCATAACCACAAAGCCTAATTTTGGTTTGAGATTTGTTAAAAGATTCGCAAGTTAATGAGATGCGGTTATTATTAACAAGTAAAATATAAATTAGGAGCACCACGTTGAATAATAAAGTGTTGGTCGTAGAGGATAGCCGTGCCTATCGCAACTATCTTACTCAACAACTTTCCTCACTCGGCTGTCACGTGATTGGTGTCGAATCGTATGCCCAAGCCAAAGAGACTTTAGAGAAACATCCGTCGTTTCGCTTCGCGGTGTTAGATTACTGTTTGCCAGATGCGCAAGATGGTGAAGTGATTGATCTGGTTCTTTCTCATGAACAGAAAGTCATCGTCCTTACCGCCACTTTTAATGAGCAAGCACGGGAACGATTCATTGCCAAAGGGGTGATGGATTACATCCTCAAAGACAGCATGGCCTCGGTGTCTTATTTGCTGCCACTCGCCAAACGCTTGCTCAACAACGAAAATCATCATGGCTTGGTGGTTGATGATTCCCCCACCGTTCGTCGCCATGTCGCGCAGCTATTGGAACATCAATACATCAAAACCACTCAAGCTGAAAATGGCCAGCAAGCGCTCGAACTGATTGCGCAGAACCCAGACATTACCTTTATCATCACCGATCATGACATGCCGGAAAAAGACGGCGTGATGATGACAAGGGAACTGCGCCAGACTTACACCAAAAATCAGCTCGCGGTACTGGGTTTATCCGGTACGGGAAGCAAAACCTTAACCGCGCAATTTCTTAAAGCTGGGGCGAATGACTTTTTGACTAAGCCCTTCAATCAAGAAGAGTTTTATTGCCGTGTTCACCAGTTGCTTGATATGAAAGAGGCTACGGATGAGCTGTATAAACTCGCCAACCAAGATGCACTAACAGGCTTATGGAATCGCCGTTTTTTGTTTGATCAAGTGTGTGACGGCTGCGAAAAACGCAACATTGCGATGCTCGATATTGATCACTTTAAGCGAGTAAATGACAACTACGGCCACGATGGCGGTGATGCGGCATTGGTTATGGTCGCCAACATCCTAAAGATCTATTTTCCGGAAGATATTGTCGCCCGATTTGGCGGAGAAGAGTTCTGTATTCAATCTTGCCAACCGTATGACGACTTTGTCAAACGGCTGGATAGTATGCGCCGCCGAGTCGAAAAGACGCCGATTCATTACGCTGACGACACCATCAATGTCACCATCAGCATTGGCGTTTCTTGTATTGAGGCAAGCCTTGATGGCCAAATAAAAGTGGCTGACGATCGACTCTACACCGCAAAAGCGAATGGTCGCAATCAAGTCGTCAGCCAATGACCATTAGGGATTAACCGTTAGCGAATAACGGTTAGGCAATACGGTCCTTTTCCCAAGCGGCCAGCTTTTCTGCTCGCGCCGCTTCTCTTGCTTCGCGTTTTTTACGGGCATCACAAGGCTCAGGGCAATTACACACTTTCTCAATGCCCACCGCGCCTAAACCGCCGCAACTGCCCTTCACCACTTTCTTTTGCACTATGTAGCCAATAGACATGGCTGCAATCACTGCAATGAAAACACCGAAGGTGATAATAAATGTACTCATAGTGACATGCTCTCTTGCCGTTTATTGATGTAAGTATGGCTTATAGGTAGACGAAGCGAACTCTTTAAACCCATCGTCTGTTTTGACAATCATGAGTGCCGGGATCTGGTGCGCTTCTGCCACCTTCATTCCCTCTTCTTCACCTAACACCATAAGACCGGTCGCCAGCCCATCTGCGGTCATTGACGAAGGATGTAAAACCGTCACCGACACCACTTTATGGTCTATAGGTTTACCCGTTTCAGGGTTGATGATGTGGGAGTAGCGAACCCCATCACGCTCAAAATAGTTGCGGTAATCACCTGATGTGGCAATCGCCATATCGCCGGGTTCAATAATATCTTGAATCGAACGCTCATCGACCGAAGGTTTTTCAATCGCGATACGCCAGCCGACACCCTCACGATTTACGCCTTTGAGGCGAATCTCACCGCCCACTTCAACCATGTAATTGTCGACACCGATGGCTTGGATGTAATCCGCCAACACATCCACTCCCCAACCTTTGGCGATGGTTGATAAGTCGACGTAAAGATTGGCAATCTCTTTGCGCAGGGTATTGCCCTCAACATGCAGATGCTCAATCCCCACTCTGGCCTGGCGCTCCGCCAGCTCGTCATCGGTGGGTACCACTTCACGGCGCGCTTCAGGCCCGAATCCCCATAAGTTAACCAAAGGCCCAACCGTCACATCCAATGCACCTAGAGTAAGACCGTTGAGGCGAATGGCTTCTTTCACCACCAACGCCGTTTGTGGCGACACGGGAAAAGGCTCCGTACTTTCACTTTGGTTAAAACGGCTGAGCTCAGAGTCCTTACGATAGGTCGACATTTGGTCGTTGACCTCCTCAAGCAGGCGATCAACCTCTTGCTGAATGACTTCAGGTTCAGGCAGCCCTTCGGTATTGAGGTACTTGATGTTGTAAGTCGTCCCCATCGTTGGGCCGCTTAAATGTATTTGCTCAACGGGCTGTTCACACCCTGCCAGTATCAGTAGGGAAGCAAACGCAACAAGCCACTTTTTCACAAAAAACTCCTGGGTTTCGGGTTGGTTTATCCAGTCAGGTATAAACGGGTCGTGTGGAATGCAAAATGGCTGACTCAAAGAGCCAGCCATCGTTTTAGAGGCGCGAACTATTAACCGCCAAAGTCATCGAGTAGGATGTTTTCATCCTCTACACCCAAGTCTTTTAGCATGCCAATAACGGCCGCATTCATCATCGGTGGACCACACATGTAGTACTCACAATCTTCTGGAGCTTCATGATCCTTCAGATAGTTTTCGTACAAGACATTGTGGATAAAGCCTGTGTAGCCATCCCAGTTGTCTTCTGGCATTGGATCGGACAATGCACAGTGCCAAACAAAGTTGTCATTCTCTTCTTGCAGCATATCGAAATCTTCCACATAGAACATTTCGCGTTTAGAACGTGCGCCGTACCAGAAAGACATCTTACGCTTGGAGTTCAAACGCTTAAGCTGATCGAAGATGTGAGAGCGCATTGGCGCCATACCCGCACCACCACCGACGAAGACCATTTCCGCATCGGTATCTTTTGCGAAGAACTCACCGAATGGACCAGAGATCGTACACTTGTCGCCTTCTTTCAAAGACCAGATGTAAGAAGACATGATACCTGGTGGTACCTCAGGATTATTAGGCGGCGGCGTAGCAATACGTACGTTCAGCATAATAATCCCGTGCTCTTCTGGGTAGTTAGCCATTGAGTATGCACGGATCGTCTCTTCGTTGACCTTAGACTCGTAGCGGAATAGGTTAAACTTATCCCAATCCTCACGGTACTCTTCTGGAACATCGAAGTCAGCGTATTTCACGTGGTGAGCGGGTGCTTCAATCTGAATGTAGCCACCTGCACGGAAAGGCACAGACTCGCCATCTGGAATTTGCAGCTTAAGCTCTTTAATGAATGTCGCTTTGTTATCGTTAGAGATAACGGTACATTCCCACTTTTTAACGCCGAAGATCTCTTCTGGTAACTCGATATCCATGTCGGTTTTCATCGCGACCTGACAGGCAAGACGCTCACCTTCACGAGCTTCACCTTTAGTAATATGGTCTAGCTCGGTTGGCAGGATATCACCACCACCGGATTTGATTTTAACGCGACACTGGCCACAAGAGCCACCGCCACCACAGGCAGAAGATACGAACACACCCGCGCCCGCTAGAGCGCCAAGTAGCTTACCACCTGGTTGTGTAACGATCGCCAGATTCGGGTCATCGTTCACAGAAATTGTAATGTCACCTGTTGGTACCAGCTTAGATTTAGCGAAAAGAATCACTAATACTAGCGCCAGTACAATCAGAGTAAACATCACTACACCAAGAATAATGTCCATTGACTATTCCTTAATTGTTGCGGTTTACCCGACTTACAGTTGAACACCAGAGAAAGACATAAAGCCTAACGCCATCAGACCCACAGTAATGAAGGTGATGCCAAGACCACGTAGGCCTGGAGGAACGTCAGAATACTTCATCTTCTCACGGATACCTGCAAGAGCGACGATCGCGAGCATCCAGCCCACACCAGAACCAAAACCGTACACGACAGATTCAGCAAAGTTGTAGTCACGTTGTACCATGAAAGATACACCACCGAAGATCGCACAGTTTACAGTGATCAACGGTAGGAAGATGCCCAATGCGTTGTACAAAGGTGGGAAGAAGCGGTCCAAGACCATTTCTAGGATCTGTACTAACGCTGCAATCACACCAATGAAGGTAATGAAGTTAAGGAAGCTCAAGTCAACGCCTTCGACTAGCGCGTTCTCTCGCAATACTAGGTTGTAGACTAGGTTGTTCACAGGAACCGCAATGGTCAATACCACCACAACCGCCACACCTAGACCGAATGACGTCTTCACTTTCTTGGATACCGCCAGGAAGGTACACATACCCAAGAAGAAAGAGAGCGCCATGTTCTCGATGAAAATCGATTTAACTAACAGACTAATGTAATGTTCCATGACGACCTTACTCCTTCGCTTCGACTTGTTCTGGTTTCAGGATACGAATACCCCAAATTAGGAAGCCGATCAGGAAGAACGCCGAAGGTGCTAGGAGCATCAGGCCGTTTGGCTGGTACCAACCGCCGTTGCTCACCAATGGCAAAACTTCTAGACCAAACAACTTACCGCTACCAAACAGTTCACGGAAGAAGCCAACAGTGATCAGAACGAAACCGTAACCCAAACCGTTACCGATACCGTCAATCAAAGACGGCACAGGCGCAGATTTCATTGCAAATGCTTCTGCGCGGCCCATAACGATACAGTTGGTGATGATCAGACCTACGAAAACCGACAACTGTTTTGAGATGTCGTAGAGGTAGGCTTTCAACACCTGGTCAACCACGATAACCAAAGAGGCGATGATCGCCATCTGGACGATAATACGCACACTGTTAGGGATGTGGTTACGAATCAGAGATACACAGAAGTTCGACAATGCCGTAACAAAGGTTACCGCCAGTGTCATAACAAAAGCTGTCTCAAGTTTGGTCGTTACTGCAAGCGCAGAACAGACACCGAGAACCTGTAGCGCGATCGGGTTGTTGTCCAATACCGGCGCTAAGATGCTCTTTTTCACGTTTTGTGCACTAGACATTAGTTCAGACCTCCGTCACGAACTTTTGCTAGGAACGGACCGAAGCCCATATCACCTAACCAGAAGTCAAAAGTGTGTTGAACACCGTTACTTGTTAGCGTTGCACCTGAAAGGCCGTCAACACCGTGCTCAGAACCCTCTGGTGCACCACCTTTCACGACTTTAATCGCTGGCTTGTGGTTGTCGTCAAACAGTTTCTTGCCGACCCACTGTGCACGCCAAGATGGGTTTTCTACTTCACCACCAAGTCCTGGGGTTTCACCCTGCTCGTAGTAAGTAATCCCTGCCACTGTGTTGCCATCCGTTTCAACCGCGACGAACGCGTACATCATCGACCATAGGCCGTTGCCGTGAACCGGAAGGATAACCTTAGAGACAGAGTCGCCATCTTTCACGAGGTAAACCACGCCCGTGTTCGCGCGACGCAAGATTTTCGCTTTGTCGTCCGCCGCGTCGAGCTTGATGGACTCCGCTGGATCTTTCGCCGCTTTACGCTGATCGAATGTAGCTGCGTTACCTTCAACGAAATCGCCGGTAGTGAAGTCTACAAGACGAGGTTCAATATACTGAGCAAAGAGCTCAGGGACTTTTTGACCCTGAGAATCGATGCCAGACACTTCGATAATCTTGCTCTGCTTGTCGAGAACCGCGTTCGCTTTCTGCTTATCACGCAGACCGACCGCTGCTGTTGAAACGATGATTGAACAAACCAGGCTCAACCCGATAACAACACCCAGCGTCTTTTTAATGCTGTCGTTATTACTTGCCATAGCGTGCTAGTCTCCGCTTGATGTTCTTTTCAACTACTACATGGTCGAACAGAGGTGCAAATAGGTTCGCGAATAGAATCGCCAGCATCATACCTTCTGGGTACGCTGGGTTGACGACACGAATCAGAACACACATCACGCCGATGAGCGCGCCGTACCACCATTTACCTTTGTTGGTAAAGGAAGCCGACACAGGGTCTGTTGCCATAAAGAACATACCGAATGCAAAACCACCTAGAACCAGGTGCCAATGCCATGGCATGTTGAACATAGGGTTGGTATCAGAGCCAATCACGTTAAATAGCGTTGCGGTTGCGATCATACCGATCATCACGCCGGCAATGATGCGCCAAGACGCAATACGCATGTAAACGATCATCGCAGCACCGATCATCAGTGCCAGTGTCGATACTTCACCAATTGAACCTGGAATGTTACCAATAAAGGCATCCATCCAAGTGATCGGCGCGCCAGTCACGGTGTTCATCAAGGCACCATTACCACCTTGAGCCCATTGGCTCAATGCAGTCGCGCCAGAGAAACCGTCAGCCGCTGTCCATACAACGTCACCCGAGATTTGAGCTGGGTAAGCGAAGAATAGAAACGCACGACCCGCCAATGCTGGGTTGAGGAAGTTACGACCTGTGCCACCAAAGATCTCTTTTGCGACAACAACACCAAAGGTAATACCCAAAGCGGCTTGCCACAATGGAAGCGTAGGTGGAACGATGAGAGCAAACAGAATGGAGGTCACGAAAAAACCTTCGTTGACTTCATGCTTGCGCACCATACAGAACAGCACTTCCCAGAAACCACCAACGATAAAGACCGTTGCGTAGATAGGAAGGAAGTAGGTTGCGCCAAGTAGCATTTTACTACCCACGCCCGCTTCTACTCCGATGGTGCCGCCAAGCATTTCTGTTAACCAGTAATGCCAATTACCCGCAACCACAGCCGCAAGTTGATCCCCTGCGTACATATGGTTAAGAGCAGCGATGGCTTGGCCGCCAGCGTTGTACATACCCCAGAACATTGCTGGGAATACCGCAAACCAAACCATGATCATGATACGTTTTAAGTCAACGTTATCACGGACATGTGAGCTTTTCTTTGTCACTAGACCTGGTGTGTAAAACAGCGTTGCCGCCGCTTCATACAAGGCAAACCACTTCTCGTGTTTGCCGCCCGGCTCAAAGTGATGCTCGATGTCTTCAAGAAACTTTTTAAGCGCCATGAAAATTACCCTTCCTTCTCGATCTTGTCTAAGCATTCACGAAGTAGCGCACCGTACTCGTATTTGCCAGGACATACAAAGGTACACAAAGCGAGATCTTCTTCATCCAACTCCAGCGCACCCAGTGCTTGAGCACTGTCGGTATCACCGGCACACAGGTCACGAAGAAGCAGCGTTGGTTCCATATCAAGCGGCATAATGCGCTCGTAGTTACCAATCGGTACCATTGAACGGTCACTACCGTTGGTCGATGTTGTCATATTGAACAACTGACCATTGAATAGATGACCTAGGAAAGAACGAGTGATAGAGAACTTGTTTTTGCCCGGCATCGCCCAGCCAAACAGTTCTTTCTCACGACCTTCGCGCAGGACAGAGACCTGCATGTGGTAACGACCTAAATACGCGTGCGGACCTGTGGCATGAACGCCAGAGAGGACAGAGCCTGAAATCACACGAACTTCACCAGGCATGAGTTCGTTGTCCGTCACGTCGTCTAGAGACGCACCGATCGTGGTACGAATAAGACGAGGGTTGTTAACCACAGGACCCGCTAGTGAAATCACGCGGTCTGTGTAGAGTTCACCCGTCAAGAACAGCTGACCAAACGCGATCACGTCTTGGTAGTTGATGCTCCACGCCACATTTTCCGCATTCACTGGGAACAGGTAATGCATGTGAGTACCGGCGAGACCGGCTGGGTGTGGGCCATCAAACACATGTTCTTCAACGTTCGGTTGAGACGAGCGAGGAAGACTAGTGCCAGATTTACAAACGTAAACCTTGCCGTCAGTGAGGGTTGAGAGAATATCAAGACCAGCAACAAAGGCTTCTTGCTGTTCATTAATAATCAACTCAGGTTGAGCTGCCAATGGATTGGTGTCCATGGCGGTAACAAAAATCGCTTTTGTCGAAGACTCGATTGCTGGAACCTTGCTGAACGGTCGAGTACGTAAAGCTGTCCAAAGACCAGATTCAACCAGTTGAGACTTCACCGCTTGTGGGTCAAGACTGGCTAGTTGAGCTGCTTCGTACTTATCGAATGTCACCTGTTGCTCACCGGATACTTCAATCACAACGGATTGGAGTACACGTTTTGCACCACGGTTCACCTCGATCACTTTACCGCTTGCTGGAGAAGTAAACTTCACACCAGGATTCTTCTTATCTTCAAAAAGAACTTGAGCTTTCTTTACTTCATCGCCTACGCGGACATGCATGGTAGGACGCATGCCGACGTACTCTTCGCCAAGCAAGGCGACTTTCTTGATGGTTTTACCATCATTAATCACCTGGGTAGGAGCACCTGCGATAGGTAGATCCAAACCCTTTTTTATTGTAATCATACGCACTTGCACTACTTTTATCGGGAAAAAGATTCTTTGATTGCGTAACTTTTAGACACGACACTTGTGTCCGGTTCTGGTGATGTTTTAAACACCAAAATCGCAACATCCTCTTAAAAATCACATCGCACAAATGCAACGAGATTTATCAGGTGCGATAGTCTATCATCTTTTGCAAAGACGACGCCATGACCAATACAGGTATTAAAGAAGATATTTCGAACGTTTTGAGTTTAAAAGGCTAAGGAATCGTCATAACTTTGAGCCATCGCACAAAGACCCAAATATCCACAAAGACTTTCTGTCACAATCCGTCATAAGGCGAAATATTTCATTTTAATGCCTGCCGTCCATTCATATGTTTCTTTGCTGTTAACAAGTCGGTTTAATACCCCTACCCTTTAGAGGTATTTACACTGTCACTTTATGCTTTACTACCACCCATGCACATCGGGCTATCTGGCGCACTCTGGTTCTGCGCTTGCCACTCTTGCGGCGTGTATGTGTGGATGGATAAGGCGTGAATATGATTGGCCAATTCATCGGACAAGGCCTGATTCACAAGACGGTGCCTCGCAATTAACCGAGCGCCATCAAAGTGTTCACTCACGACAATGACTTTAAAGTGGCTCTCTGAACCTGCGGGAACATTGTGCATGTAGCTTTCATTCACCACTTGCAGGTGGCTTGGCTGGAAAGCCTCGTGAAGTTTCGATTCTATTGTTTGCTGGAGCATGAATTCACCGTTACGCTAATCTGTTTAAGCGAGTTGGATTATGGGCGTGACCATAATAATGTGCTACTCAGTAAAGAAAAGGTTTTAGTTTTCACTGCCAGTAACATTTGCGACAATTTAGCCATTCCTATGATGAGACCATTGACTGCATGAAAACTGAGCTGACTCTTTTTGAGCGAACACTGTTCCTTTACCGTTACCCTAAGCGTAGCAACGACACCTTACAAGCCTGGGACGCCGGAGATGAGTACCTGATCAATCATGTCGAGCAACTTTCTCTCACAAAAGGGAGCCACATCGTTGTTTTAAACGATCATTTTGGTGCGCTCAGCACGTGGTTCTCTCGTGACTACCGAGTCACCATGATGAGTGACTCGTGGATTGCTCACCAAGCGACACACGCCAACCTTGAGGTAAATCAGTGCCCTAAGGTCACTCTCTGCTCAACGCTCGACCCTATCCCTAAAGATGCAGATCTAGTGTTGATGCAAATCCCGCGTACCAATCGCCACTTAGTGTGGCAGCTCGCTCAGTTAAGAGAGACACTGTCGCCAACCATCCCTGTCATTGCGGTCAACAAAGCAAAAGAGATCCACAGCTCAACACTGAAACTGTTTGAGAAACACTTGGGCGACACGACGACCTCTTTGGCGTGGAAAAAACACCGTCTGGTATTTAGTTTCGCTAATTGTGATACGCCTATCCCCGCAGTGGCGATCACTGAATGGCCCGTTCCTCAACACGGGATGACGCTAAAAAATCACCCTAACGTCTACTCAGGCGAAGGGCTTGATCAGGGAGCGAGCTTTTTTCTTGACCATTTGCCAGACAACCTGGGCCGCGCTCGAGCACTCGATCTTGGCTGTGGCAATGGTGTGCTGTCCGTTAAGTTAGCACAGCTCAATCCAGCGCTGTCACTCACCTGCGTCGATGAAAGTTTCAGCGCCGTGGCGTCGGCGCGAGAAAACTTACGCCCCTATGACACAGGTGAGCGTCAAATAGAGTGTATTGCCAACAACTGCTTGGATGGATTTGATGCTGATAGCTACGATGTGGTGCTTTGCAACCCACCGTTCCACCAGCAACAAACCATTACTGACCACATCGCTTGGCAAATGTTCTGTGATGCAAAGCATGTTCTTCGTGTTGGTGCGCAATTATTAGTTATCGGCAACCGCCACCTCGGCTACGATGGAAAACTGAAAAGAGTGTTTGGTAAACATCAAGTCAAAGTGATCGCATCAAATAAGAAATTTGTTATTTTACAAGCGACTAAATAGTCCTCTATTATCTTTGAACTGAGAGTTAACTTCATACGTGAAGCATTAAGGAAAAGACAATGAAAAAACTGGTATTAGCGGCGTCAATGGCCATCTTGACCGCCTGTGCGTCCCCTCAGCAAGAGCAACTGAACTTTATGCCACAAGCGGTACTCAGTCGCGGTGATTTAGTCCAGGACGCCACCTTTACTATTACCAGTAAAGATGTTCGCTCTGCGCAATATGTCGCCTTGGTCGACAGTGGCCGCTCTAACATCGAACCGATTCATTCTAAACAGAATGTGCGTATCACATTAGAAAATGCCCTGCTGGAGCAGTTCCAATCTCAAGGATTCCGCAGCACCGTCAACAGCGAAAACGCACTGAAGATTGAAGTGCAGGAAGCTTTGGTGTCGGTCAAACACTCGGTAATGGAAAATGAGATGGACGGCAAAGTAGTGCTAGAAATCACCGCCGAAACGCCACGCGGCAAGTTAGTAAAAGCTTACACCGGCACAGCGAAACGCACAGGAGCACTCAGTGCATCCAACCAAGAGATCGAAACCGTTCTTAACGATGTGGTCAACTTGGTGCTAAAAGAAGTCGCGAACGATCGTGAATTGCAAACTTACATGCAGGAGCGTTTCTAATGTGGAAGTGGGCACTGACGTCACTGGCATTGGTGAGCCAACTTGCGTTTGCCGGGCCAAAAGTCTTGGTGGAAACCACGCTGGGTAATTTCACCCTTGAGCTTAACCAAGAGAAGGCGCCGATTACGGTCGCCAACTTCCTCAAGTACGTCGAAGAGGGCAGTTATGCAGGGAGCCAATTTCACCGCGTGATCCCTGGCTTTATGGCGCAGGGCGGCGGCTTTGACACCAATATGAAACAGTTGAGTACCTACGCTCCAATTCAGAACGAAGCCGCAAACGGGCTAAAAAACGACCGTGGCACGATTGCAATGGCGCGTACCAACGACCCAAATTCTGCCACTCGCCAGTTTTTCATCAACTTTAAAGACAATCACTTTTTAGACTATGACCAGCGCCCGCCGGGCTATGCGGTGTTTGGTAAAGTGGTCGATGGCTTTGACGTCGTTGAATCGATGGCGGGCATCAAAACGCACAATGTCGGTCGCTATAGTGACGTGCCGTCGATCCCTATCGTCATCAAAAAAACCACCCTTATTGAATAAACCTCTACCCGCCCCTACACATGTTGGGGCGGTGGCATCTCCGTCGTTAGTGACCTGCCCTCTTATTTCAAACCGCACAGAACAAGGATACGTCTATGTCTGCGACATCATCGCCAATGTCATGGCGCGACACCATCAAAAGCTATCTCGATAAGCGTCTGCTTTGGGTATTTATGCTGGGCTGCTCAAGCGGCTTTCCGTGGGTGTTGATTGGCTCCAACATGTCTGGCTGGCTTAAAGATGCAGGCTTAACCCGAGCCGCCATCGGCTATTTTGGTAGCGTGTTCGCCGTCTACGCGATCAACTTTTTGTGGGCACCACTGGTTGACCGAGTCCGCCTGCCTTATCTCACCGATAAAATTGGCCAACGCCGCAGTTGGATTTTACTCTGTCAGCTTGTTGTGCTCTCTTGCACCCTGTTCATTGCCGGTGTCGATCCTGCAAAAAACTTAGCGTTCACGTCGATGCTCGCGCTGGGTATTGCGATTGCCTCAGCGACACAAGACATTGCTATTGACGCCTTTCGTATCGACACCTTCCCCAAGTCTGAATCCTCTAAACTGCCTCAAGCCTCAGCGATGGCCGTGATCGGATGGTGGACGGGGTATTCTCTACCGGGTTATCTCGCGTTTATCAACGCAGACAGCATGGGGTGGAATGGCGTCTATTACGGCATGGCGATCATCGTCGGCGTACTGATGCTCTTTACCTTGCTGGTCGGCGAGCCCAAGACTGAGCGAAGTTCGCTGCAAGAACAAGCCGAGCAAAGACATTACCAAGTCGTCGATTCAAAAACCGTCGCGTGGTTGAGTGTCACGGTTGTCGAACCCTTCCTCGATTTCTTCAAACGTAACGGTGTGCGCGTCGCGATCACGCTGTTACTGTTTGTCTTCTTGTTCAAGATTGGTGAGGCGTTCCTTGGCCGCATGTCGATCACCTTCTACAAAGAAGTCGGCTTTAGCAATGAGCAAATTGGTTACTACTCGAAATTGATTGGTTGGGGGGCAACCATTGTCTTTACCTTGGTCGGCAGTCTATTTAACGTCAAATTTGGTATCGTTCGCGGGTTGATGATCGGCGGTATTGCGATGGCGGGCAGTAACTTAATGTTTGCCTGGATCGCCAAGGCAGGACCAAGTGAAACCCTCTTCTTAGCCACGATCATCGTGGACAACTTCACCACGGCCTTCTCAACCGTCGCGTTTGTCTCATTTTTGACTGTACTCACCGGCCAAGCCTTCTCCGCCACGCAATATGCGCTGCTGGCTTCACTGGGCAACTTCGGCCGTACGACCCTTGCGTCATTCAGTGGCGAGCTCGCCGATTACTTAAACGATTGGTCACTGTTCTTCATACTGACCGCAGTAATGGTTATCCCAAGCTTATTGATGCTCTATTCTCTGCGTCACTACTTCTCGGATCTACTCGAAAAAGCACGTCAGCAAAAATAGACAAGATGGCAAGAACGACAAAGGCTTGGAATACTCCAAGCCTTTGTCGATTATTAATCTAGGGAAGAGATTAAGGGTACAAGCCACGTCCAAACATATTGAAGACTCGGGCGACGCCTTGGGTGAAGATCATAGGCTCAGTCAGCACCGTTAAACACAAGCAATCTTCACCAACTTGAGTTTGCGGGCTGTGCTTGACCGATGCGTCTTTATAGAGAAAGTCGCCGACTTCATAGTGCCCTTCTTCGTCAGAAAAACCACCATGAAGGACTAACGTCGATTCGAACCCTTTATGGGTGTGCTCGGGCACTTTGACCCCTTCCGCCATGTACATAAGATTGACACGGGCGTTGCCGGAAATCGCGATAGGAGCGCTAAACACCTTGCCACCATAATTGCGCCACTCGCCGATTCGATCATACAGCTTGGATAGTGCAAGCGGTAAGGTCATCGAGCGTCCGTTGACATCAATCGTTTTCGGCTGGCGCAGCAGCTTGATAGGATCTTTGATCTGCTCCGTTTGGGTGATGCTTGCCAGCATCTGCTCAAGACTTTGCACCGGTGTTTGGTTGTCTGGAACCTCTTGCTCAAGCGCAAACCCGCACTCTTGCTCAAAGGATCTCACTTGCTCTTTACAATGTGGGCAACTTTCCAAATGCACGGCAATAGTGAACGCGTTGACATCATCCAATGACCCTTGTGCGTATTGCTGCAACATTTCGATGTGTGGATGGTAACTCATAAGCGATCGGCCTCTATGGAATGTTTCAGTTTTTCAATCGCGAGCCTTAGGCGCGACTTCACGGTACCAAGGGGAATATTCAGCATCTCTGCCACTTGCTGGTGAGGCATCTCTTCCAGATAGACGGCTTTCACAACGGTGCGTTGGGCATCCGGTAAGGTATCTAAATATTTCACCACTTGCTCTTTAAGCATCTCTTGCTCTGGCGAATAGTGCTCAACTAAGTCAGGTGGGCAGTAATCATTGGGCCAAATGTCATCGGAGGACAAATGGGCGTCGCGCCCTTTTTGCTTGCGCAGCATATCAAAGCACAAGTTGCGCGCGATGGTGTAAATCCATGTGGAGAGCGAACTCTTACTGCCATCAAACATGATGCTCTTTTGCCAGACAATGGTCAGTGTTTCCTGTACCACTTCCATGCACACTTGCTCATTGCCCATGTGGCGATAGGTAAATTGCTTTAAACGCGGGGTAAAATGTTGGAACACCAGGGCGAACGCTTGTGTGTCCTTCTGTTTTACCCTATCCATACACTCAGTCCAATCGGCTCGAGTGAACGCCTGAGTATCTTCACTGACCATAACGATTCCTTGGTTTCACCTAATCTTGAGATGCGAACGGATACCTATACGCGCTCACGCGCGTTTCGATCACTCTCATTCTAGATCAAGGCTGAGGAGAGGGAATCATCTGGTTAATAAAGGCAAGTGCCGCCTCACAAGTTTGCTGCTGATTAAGTGAATCAAACCGACTGGGCGTGAGAGGCAGTAACTCCAACCAACGCTGCGATACCCAGCTCGCGTCATCCATAAAGCGCTGCTGGTATAACTCCCCCACTTGCGGGTAGTCGTTATACACCTGAAGCAGATGTTCACCAAGATGAACGTCTGCAGGCGACATCTCTGCCACTTGCCAGTTAGGCAGCGTGCGAATTTTCGCCATGCGCAGCCCATCAAACTCAGTGCGCACCCGCTCGATAGTAAAACGCTGAAGTCCACACACCGTTATACCGAGCAGACCGTCATCTAGCTGATCAAAATCGACGATGCGAACCAGAGAGCCGGTGTGTGACAGTTGAACGGCGTCTGACTGCTTGGCTCTTTCTAGCAAGCAAATTCCGAACGTGCCGTCTCCTTTCATCGCATCAGAGACGAGTCGTTTGTATCTGGGCTCGAATATCCTCAGTTTCATTTTCCCTTCAGGAAGGACAATGGAACTTAAGGGAAATAGCATGATCTCTTGCACTTTGTTTCACCTCTACATCGTTGCCAATGTGTACGCAGCGCTGAAAAAAACCGATCACTAACCAAATCTGTTGATTCATTGACAAGCATAAAATTTCGCATAAACGTTTGCGTAAACGATATCTGTATCAAAAAGTATGCAAAAGTGTGAAAGTTCCTCGATAACTGAGTTTTCTATCTATAAATGTGATAAGCCTCACTAACTTTGTGTGTTTTTGCACTCTGTATCACTACCAATTGAGATTTAAATCGCTATTATGCTCACCAACTGAGCACGTCGGAGAACGTGCTACACAATATATGGACGTCATTTTTACACTTAACGAATACATAGAGAGTCCCACTATGCGTAAATCACTTCTAGCTCTTGGTGTTGTAGCAGCAATGTCTGCGCCTGCGATGGCAGCTGACTATTCAGACGGCGACATCCACAAGAACGACTACAAATGGATGCAGTTTAACCTTATGGCTGCAGTCGATGAACTTCCTGGCGAATCAACTCACGATTACCTAGAGATGGAATTTGGCGGACGTTCAGGAATCTTCGACCTCTATGGTTACGTTGACGTGTTTAACTTGACTTCAGATCCAGGTAGTGACAAAGCTGAAGCAGAAAAGATCTTTATGAAGTTTGCACCACGCATGTCTCTTGATGCATTAACTGGTAAAGATTTGTCATTTGGTCCAGTGCAAGAGCTATACGTAGCAACTCTAATGGAATGGGGTGGTAATTCCGGCGTAAATACTCAGAAAGTTGGCCTTGGCTCAGATGTTGAGCTACCTTGGTTTGGTAAAGTTGGCTTAAACTTCTACGGTACATACGACAGCAACAAAAAAGATTGGAACGGCTACCAAATCTCAACTAACTGGTTCAAACCATTCTACTTCTTCGAAAACGGCTCGTTTATCTCTTACCAAGGCTACATTGACTACCAATTTGGTATGGAAACAGATAAAGGCTACGCGACTGCTAGCAATGGTGGCGCAATGTTCAATGGTATTTACTGGCACTCAGACCAGTTTGCTGTAGGTTATGGCTTAAAAGGCTATAAAGATATCTACGGCATTAAAGATACAGATGGATTTAAGTCAACTGGCTTTGGTCACTACCTCGCTGTCACATACAAATTCTAAGTTAACAGCAATTTCATAGCTAAATGGCGCCAATCGGCGCCATTTTTATTGGCATTCTCGCGGCCAATCCGTATCCTTGCCTCAAATCCTTAACCCTTTGCTTGATGATGAATATCGTGATTCTCGGTCCTGGTGCGATTGGTACCTTGTGGGCCCATGCGCTCTATCGAGCAGGGCACGCTGTCTCGGTCTATTCACGACATGACGTGACGAGCCTATCCCTTTGCCTAGATGGTGAATCTCTAACGTTCGCCAACAACCAACCGGACCGCTTAGCCAACGCCGACCTTTTATTGGTCACACTCAAAGCCCCTCAGGTGTGTGAGGCACTGTTGCCACTCCGAGGCCTCCTTCACCCCGATACCATGATCATGCTGATGCACAATGGCATGGGTAACGCAGAGCAAGTACAGACCTGGCTGCCCAACAATCCTTTACTGCTGGCGACCACCACGCACGGCGCTTTGCGCAGCAACAGCGGATCGATTCATCATACCGGCCAAGGGGAAACCTTTATCGGTGCTGCGAATCTTCGCGCTCAAGCGTGTGGCTTTCTGGCCGAGGTGCTCCACCACGCTTTACCAACAACGGCATGGCACCCAGACATCGAACAAGCGTTGTGGCTAAAACTTGCCATTAACTGCGCCATCAATCCGCTGACGGCTCTAGAACACGTCCGCAATGGCGAGCTGGCCCGAGACGATCTTCAGGCAACCATTGCCGAGATCGTCAGTGAAGTGCATAGCGTCATGCATGCTAAGGGCTACACCATCACTCAAAAAGAACTGTTCGAGAAGATCAATGCCGTGATCGCCAACACCGCTCGTAACTTCTCATCCATGCATCAAGATATTGTGCATAAAAGGCACAGCGAGATAGACTTTATTACTGGATACCTCCTCAAATGGGCGGCGCACTACGGGCTAACCACACCGATGAATCAACGCCTATACCAAGAGATAAAACTGAGAGAACAGAGCTGGAAAGATGACTAAAAAAGTACTGATCCCCATCGCCCCTGGCAGCGAAGAAATGGAAGCGGTCACCATCATCGATATGATGGTACGTGCCGGCTATGATGCCGTGGTGGCCAGCGCCGACTTTGATGGTCATCTGACCATGATTGGCTCACGCGGCATCCCACTCACGGCGCAATGCACACTGGTTGATGTGGCAGACGATGAATTTGACGCCGTCATCCTACCCGGTGGCGTTGGCGGCAGCGAGGTCTTTCGCGACAGCACCGTTTTGGTCGAGATTGTGCGCCAGCAGATGTACGAAGGTAAGTTGGTCGCAGCCATTTGCGCCGCGCCTGCGCTCGTTCTGGTTCATCATGGCTTGTACACCGATGCGCTGATGACCTGTCACCCTAGTTTCTGGCCGATGATTGATGAGCAGAGACGCCGTGTCAAACGCGTCACCTACGACATCAATCACAATCTAATGACCAGTCAGGGACCGGGCACAGCGTTAGAGTTTGCAATGGAAATCATCATTCATCTCACTGGGAAAGCCCATGCCGCCACAGTTGCCGAGCCGATGGTGACGATTCCGACCCTGCAATATCACAAATTGGGTGAAGCGTAATGAGAGAAACCGCTGAGATCATTAGCCAATTTCCAGCGCTCAACCAAGACGTGAATGGGCAGCGTTTGGTCTACCTTGATAGCGCGGCGACGACACAAAAGCCGCAGTGCGTCATCGATACATTGAGCCGTTACTACAGTCAACAAAACGCCAATGTCCATCGTGGCAGTCACCGTTTAACGGCTCAAGCGACCAGTGAATTTGAAGCAGCCAGAGCTCACATCGCTCGGTTTATTGGCGCGCAGAGTCCGGCATCCGTTATCTGGACACGTGGCGCAACCGAAGCGGTCAACCTAATCGCTCAAACCTATGCGCGCAGCACGTTGTCTCCGGGCGATGAGATATTAGTCAGCGAGCTGGAGCATCACGCCAATATCGTGCCGTGGCAAATTGTCGCTGAGCAAACGGGCGCGAAAGTGGTGAAAGTGCCGATGACGCCGCAGTGTCAATTTGATCTTACTGCCTTTGAGTCACTCCTTTCACCGCGCTGCAAAATTGTCGCGTTAGCGCACGTCACCAACGTAACGGGCACGCGTCAACCGATTGAAACCGTGATTGAGAAAGCTCATCAAGTGGGCGCGATAGTGGTGGTCGATGGCGCGCAAGGTATTGTGCACGAGCCGGTTGATGTCGAACGCCTAGACGCTGACTTTTATCTCTTTTCTGGCCACAAGCTGTTTGCGCCCGCAGGGATTGGGGTACTGTATGGTAAACTCGATCTTCTCAATGCCATGCCCCCTTGGCATGGCGGCGGAAAAATGGTCGAAAAAGTCTCCTTCTCCGGGACGACGTTCAGCGATCTGCCGGGGAAATTCGAAGCCGGCACACCCAATGTCGCCGGCGCGCTGGCGCTAAGTCGAGCAGTGGCCTGGCTTGAGACGTTCAATCTCTCCGACGTTGAAAAACATGTGCGCGCCCTCGCTCGTCAAACCTATGAAAGGCTCTCAGCGCTACCTGATGTTAAAGTGCTGGGTTATCAAGACAACGCCTCTGTGGTCTCTTTTATTGTTGAAGGGGTGCATCATCAAGATGTCGCGACCTTACTGGATCAACAGGCCATTGCGGTGCGCGCTGGGAACCACTGCGCACATCCTTTGATGGACGCTTTGAACGTCTCAGGTACGATTCGAGCCTCCTTTGCCCTCTATAACCAGCAGGATGATGTTGATCGATTGATTGAAGCCGTAGAAAAAGCACTCGATATGCTTTAGAGCGGCGCTACGTATAGACAAAAAAGCGCCTTGCTGAATGTTCGGCAAGGCGCTTTTTAATTCGTTTAAGTGCTCAATCGCGCTGACAGTTACAACTCATCAAACGCTTCAATCGCTTCAGACAGCTTTTTCACACCATGGATTTGCATACCTGCAATCCCGCCTTTAGGCATGTTCGCAGCCGGCACGATCGCTTTTTTAAAGCCGTGCTTAAACGCTTCGTTCAAGCGCTCTTGACCACTGGGCACCGGGCGAATCTCCCCCGCTAACCCCACTTCTCCAAACACCACAACATCTTTAGGTAGTGGGCGATCTCTAAAGCTGGATAGCAGCGCCATGACCAAAGCAAGATCGGCACTGGTTTCGGTGACTTTGACACCGCCGACCACATTAACAAACACATCTTGGTCAGCCATCTGCAGCCCACCGTGCTTATGCAGCACAGCAAGTAGCAGCGACAAGCGGTTCTGCTCAAGACCCACCGCCACACGACGTGGATTGGCCAACTGGGAGTAATCCACCAGCGCTTGTATCTCAACCAACAAGGGTCGTGTGCCTTCCCATACGACCATGACGGAACTGCCTGAGGTTTCTTCTTCGCCGCGCGATAAAAAGATGGCCGAAGGGTTACTGACTTCTTTAAGCCCTTGCCCTGTCATGGCAAACACTCCCAATTCATTGACGGCGCCAAAGCGGTTCTTGTGACTGCGCAGCGTTCTAAAACGGCTGTCAGTACCGCCATCGAGCAACACAGAACAGTCGATAATGTGCTCAAGCACTTTAGGGCCTGCGAGTGTGCCATCTTTGGTGACGTGGCCGACAATAAATACCGAGACGTTGTTTTGCTTAGCATAACGGGTCAGTGCGGTGGCAGATTCCCTCACCTGAGCGACGCTGCCCGGGGACGACTGCACATCCGAAACGTGCATGACCTGAATCGAGTCAATCACCATGATTTTGGGTTGTTCTTGCTCCGCGATCTGGCAGATGCGATCGACGTTTGTCTCCGAAAGCATTTTGAGGTTGTCTTTAGGTAGCCCCAAGCGCGATGCGCGCATCGCGACTTGCTGCAAGGACTCTTCCCCTGTGACATAGAGGGTCGGCATTTGCGACGCTAAGTAACACATGGTTTGCAGCAGCAATGTCGACTTACCTGCGCCAGGATTGCCGCCGATCAAGATCGCGGCTCCCGGGACGACGCCACCGCCCAATACTCGGTCCAGCTCTTTGAAACCGCTGGTAAAACGGGGCACTTCCTGAAGATCAATCTCAGACAATGTCTGTACTTTGGTTTCAGCGGCGTTGCCCGCGTATCCGCTCAAGCGCTCGTTACGCGCCGCCGCTGGTGAAGCGGCTAAACGCACCTCACTGATGGTATTCCAAGCGCCACAAGCATTGCATTGCCCTTGCCATCTTGGGAAATCTGCGCCGCAGTCGTTGCACACGTAGGCTCTTTTTGCCTTTGCCATGGTTCCTCACCTGCTATTTTGTGACCTTATCAATTCGAATCTGGGTCACTTTATCTTGATTCGATGTAACATATCATTAAAGATCGTGTTATCAAGGTCGATAGAGAATAATTAGGTAGATCTAACCATAAAATATGCAGCAACAGGAAATCCTTTCAATCGCTGAGCGGCTCATTGCCGCTTACCACTCACAAGACTTTGAGTACCTTCTTGCCCAAATGACAGAAGGCGAGCCTCCGTCGGTCAAAATATTGGTCAAAATGGAGCTCAATCGAGTGATGGCACCGTGCACCAAACCGGTGGATCTGCGCGGACGGGTCAAAGGTGAGTGTCGAGAATACAAGCTTGATGGACTGCGCCACTGGTTAGATGATGTCGCCTTCAACGCTTATCACAAAAATGTGCGTAAGTTTGGCGGCTATACCGAAGGCGTGTGGGAAGCGCTGTCCAACACACACAACAACTTTCGTGTTATGCAAAAGCGCGGCAAGCCCATCGGCACCGAAGTGCAGGCCAAAAGCAGTGCACTGGAAGTCGAGCCGATTAACTTAGGCTATGACCTGAAGCGCAAAGAGAATCGTCTGCGCCTTTCATCCCAAATCGAGCTCAATCTCGCTAAAGGACAACTGGTTCACGGCGTCACCGTTGACCTCTCTCCTTCTGGCGCCAAGTTTAAAGTCCCGTCTGCGTTTGACTATAAGCTGGGTGAAATTGTCGAGGTACGCTTTGTAGAACTCGCCCAAAGCTCAGAAGTAGAGGCCATTCACTCAGCGTTTAGCTATCGGATTGTTGGTATCGACGAGTCTTACGAAAACGATGCAGTGAAGTTTCTGCGTACCATCATGCTCGACGAAACCCAAGCCATCGAAGCGATCATCGCAGAATGCCTCAATAACGACAGTAAAAAAGCCCGTCACGATAATCAAGATAAGATCATTCGCGCTCGCTCTCGAGGGTACGAGCACACTTATCTCAAACACACCTGCAATCTGCCGGTCTTTTTCAGTGGTGACGAGCTTAAACTGGTGTTGATGACGGAGAACAATCAGCCGATTTGGCAGTACTGGCACGACGAACGTAATCAACAAGCGCTCACCAGTTTGTTCAATAAACAGCGCATGAAACAACTGACCACTCCGGGTATGCGCGGCAGCAGTAACGTACTTTACTCCTTCACCCATGACCATCAGGGCAAGCAGCTGTTTTTCTCGATGATGATGCCGGAAGCGACGCGCGAACAGCGACAGTTGTTTTGGCATGTGGGCGCGAAAAAAGAGAGTTGGCGAGCCTTTCGCCTCTCTGTATTTGAGCTGAATGACGAAGAAAAAAGTGAACTGTCTACGCACTCGACCGAGCTTGGCCTTGAGCCCAACACCTTGACGCACTGCGGCATTTTGCAAGAGATATCAGGCAGCAGCAGTCGCAATGACTACTTGCTGACGGACAAGCCGCGTCTTGCCAGCAGCGAGCTCAACCCGTTTCGCCACACTCGCAACCCTGAGTCAAACCCCGCTTGCCTCTATTTTGATGCCAAATCCCGTCGCAAAGAGCCGAGGTATCAGTTTCAATCGCCTTTGCAACTGAAAACCGCCGATGGCCAGCGTCACGCTGGGGTTACGTTAGATATCTCCAAGCATGGCGCGAGCATTGCAGTCACCTCACCTTGCGGATTAAAAGCGGGCGATCTGTGTCATGTCGACTTTAGTGAATTAAAGCTTTACGACAAAAAGCTGCCGCTTGATGAAGTGCCGTATACGGTGATACGCATCAGCCCTGGTGGTAAGCGGATGCAACTGGCGATCATCGAAGAGCGCCAGACGATGAAGACTATTGCCTTCTTTGGCTCGCTGATTGACCACAACCAAAATAAATTAGTTGCCAAACAAGAGCTACTGCCCAGTAATGCCCTGCTTGAAGGGCTGCACGATATTTTGTTGGATAAAATGGTCAGCTCACCGCTGTTTTTTGAAAAACGCGGCCCGAATCTACGCCCACGTGTTATTGGGGTCAACTATCCTTTGCCTCCTTACCTTGGACTCCTGGCAAAGCTTGGTGAAGAGAAGAACTTTTCTCTCGAACCGATCTACAAAGGTCGCACCAATACCCTTATCGCCCAACCGATGCGCCGAATTGAAGGCGCTGAGCCTCAATATCATGAGATCTACTTGAGTGCGGTGAAGTTTGGTACGCGCATTCAGTCGATCGAATCGAAATTGGTCAGCGAGTTTGAAACACTGAAAGATCGTATTCGCTTCGTCAAACAAGCGATGTCGATTGGCGAATTTTATGCCCTGAGAATTTGCGCCGCGCCCGTGTTTGACCCTATGACCGCACTGGTACGCACTGACTTAGCCGAACTTGCCAACATCAGCCTCCACAAGGCAAAAAGCTTAGAAAAAGAGATCGGTACCATCGTCGGTTACGGGGAGCTAAGCGACATCACAGAAGAAGTCCTAATCCGCCTTGAGCTCACGCGCTAATCCGCTCTTTCGCTTGATCCCCATCACCCATCACCCATCACCCATCACCCATCACCCATCACCCAACATAAAAAAGCCCACTCGAAGGAGTGGGCAATGAGGTTGTCAATTCGGCTCTTATCACTGAGCCTATTGTCGAATCAAACGATTAGGCGTTTTCAGCGATTTTTGCGTGCAGCTCTTGTACAGAGGTGACTGATGCACATGCATCCGCGGTGTGAGACATGCACGTTGCAAACGCTGCGTTTAGCGTTGTGGTGTAGTTCACTTTCTCTGCCAATGCACCACGACGAAGTACTTTTGAGTCTTCAATCGCTTGGCGACCTGCTGCCGTGTTAACGATGTAGGTGTACTCATTGTTCTTGATACGGTCAAGAATGTGAGGACGACCTTCGTGCACCTTGTTGACCAAGCGAGGGTTGATACCCGCTTCACCAAGAATCACTGCAGTGCCGTGCGTCGCATCCAACTGGTAACCGAGTTTCACTAGCTTAGACGCTAGGTCAACCACGCGCTGCTTATCGCCTTCACGAACAGAAAGAAGCGCTCGGCCACCTTCTGGGTAGACGTTACCACAACCCAATTCTGCTTTCGCGTACGCTTCAGCGAATGTCGCACCCACGCCCATGACTTCGCCAGTAGAGCGCATTTCAGGGCCAAGCAGTGGGTCGACGCCAGGGAACTTGTTGAATGGCAACACCACTTCTTTCACTGAGTAGTATGGTGGGATGATCTCTTTGGTAAAGCCTTGAGACTCTAGAGATTGTCCAGCCATCACACGTGCCGCGATTTTCGCCAGTGGAGCACCTGTCGCTTTTGATACGAATGGTACGGTACGCGCAGCGCGAGGGTTAACTTCGATGAGGTACACTTCGTTGTCTTTCACAGCGAACTGCGTATTCATCAAGCCGCGAACACCCAACTCGAACGCCAACTTCTCAACTTGCTCACGCATCACATCTTGAATCTCTTGACTCAAGGTGTAAGCCGGTAGAGAACACGCAGAGTCGCCTGAGTGAACACCCGCTTGCTCGATGTGCTCCATGATACCGCCGATCACAACGCGCTCACCGTCACAGATGGCATCCACGTCGACTTCCGTTGCGTCATCAAGGAAGCGGTCAAGTAGGACTGGAGATTCGTTCGATACGCTGACTGCTTCGTTGAAGTAACGACGCAAGTCTTGCTCATCGTAGACGATTTCCATCGCGCGGCCACCCAGTACGTAAGATGGGCGAACGACCAATGGGAAACCGATGTCTTTCGACTTCTCGATCGCTTGTTCCATTGTGGTGACTGTCGCGTTTTCTGGCTGTTTTAGACCTAGACGCTCAACCGCTGCTTGGAAACGCTCACGGTCTTCTGCACGGTCAATCGCATCTGGGCTGGTACCGATAATTGGCACACCCGCCGCTTCTAGCGCTCGTGCGAGTTTCAGTGGCGTTTGACCACCGTATTGCACGATCACACCTTTTGGCTTCTCAACACGAACGATAGACAGAACATCTTCCAACGTCACAGGTTCGAAGTAGAGACGGTCAGAGGTATCGTAATCGGTGGATACTGTCTCTGGGTTACAGTTAACCATGATGGTCTCGTAACCATCTTCGCGAAGGGCAAGAGAGGCGTGTACACAGCAGTAATCAAACTCGATACCTTGGCCGATACGGTTTGGACCGCCACCCAGCACCATGATCTTGTCTTTGTCAGTCGGGTTCGCTTCACACTCTTCATCGTAAGAGGAGTACATGTACGCCGTGTCAGAGGAGAACTCCGCCGCACACGTATCGACGCGCTTATAAACAGGGTGAATATCGAACTGATCGCGCAGACGACGAATTTCGCTTTCAGACACACCAAGCAGTGCTGACAAACGCGCATCTGAGAAGCCTTTACGCTTCATCACACGCAGCACGTCTTCTGTTAAACCGGCAAAACCGCCTGCTTTAACTTGGTTTTCTAGGTTAACGAGTTCTTCAATCTGAACTAGGAACCAACGGTCGATGTTGGTGAGGTTGAATACACCTTCTACCGACATGCCTGCACGGAATGCGTCAGCGATGTACCAAATACGCTCAGCGCCCGCTTCTTTGAGTTCGTGACGAATGGTGGTGAGTGCGTCAGGCGCATCAAGATCAACCATTTCGTCAAAGCCATTCACGCCAACTTCAAGACCGCGAAGTGCTTTTTGTAGCGACTCTTGTTGGTTACGGCCAATCGCCATCACCTCACCCACTGACTTCATTTGAGTGGTCAAACGGTCGTTCGCACCGGCAAACTTCTCGAAGTTAAAACGAGGAATCTTAGTCACGACGTAATCGATGGTAGGTTCGAATGATGCTGGCGTTGCACCGCCTGTGATGTCGTTTTGTAGCTCGTCAAGGGTAAAGCCAACCGCCAGTTTCGCGGCAATCTTAGCGATTGGGAAACCTGTTGCTTTAGATGCAAGCGCAGACGAGCGCGATACACGTGGGTTCATCTCGATGATAACCATACGGCCATCTTTCGGGTTGATACCAAACTGTACGTTTGAACCACCTGTCTCAACGCCAATTTCGCGCAGTACCGCTAGAGAGGCATTACGCATCAACTGGTATTCTTTGTCAGTCAGAGTCTGTGCTGGTGCTACTGTAATTGAGTCACCCGTGTGGATGCCCATTGGGTCGAAGTTTTCGATAGAACATACGATGATACAGTTGTCCGCTTTGTCACGAACCACTTCCATCTCATACTCTTTCCAACCGATCAGTGATTCATCGATGAGAAGTTCGTTAGTTGGCGACAGGTCGAGGCCACGGCGACAAATCTCTTCGAACTCTTCTTTGTTATAAGCGATACCACCACCAGTACCACCCATAGTGAATGACGGACGGATGATACAAGGGAAGCCAACCATGTCGAGAACGGCATAAGCTTCTTCCATCGTTTTCGCAGTATCAGCACGAGGACACTCAAGGCCGATAGACTTCATCGCTTTATCGAAACGAGAACGGTCTTCTGCTTTGTCGATTGCGTCAGCTGTTGCACCAATCATTTCTACGCCGAACTCTGCAAGTACGCCGTGTTTCTCAAGGTCGAGTGCACAGTTCAGCGCTGTTTGACCACCCATTGTTGGTAGTACGGCATCCGGACGCTCTTTCTCGATGATCTTACGAACCACTTCCCATTGGATTGGCTCGATGTAAGTCGCATCGGCCATGTCTGGGTCAGTCATGATGGTCGCAGGGTTAGAGTTAACAAGGATGACTCGGTAACCCTCTTCACGCAGTGCTTTACACGCTTGTGCACCAGAGTAGTCAAACTCACATGCTTGACCGATAACAATCGGGCCTGCACCTAGAATTAGAATACTTTTTAAGTCAGTACGTTTTGGCATTCTCTACTACTCCGAATTAAGCGATGTTTTGCGTGTCTGAAATAGACTGTTTGATCAGTTCAATAAAGTGGTCAAAGAGCGGCGCCGCGTCGTGTGGACCTGGGCTTGCTTCTGGGTGACCTTGGAAGCTAAATGCTGGCTTATCAGTACGATGGATACCTTGTAGAGAGCCATCAAATAGTGACACGTGAGTGGCACGTAGGTTCTCAGGGAGTGTCGCTTCATCTGCCGCGAAACCGTGGTTCTGAGACGTGATCATCACAACGTTGCGGTCTAAGTCTTTCACCGGGTGGTTAGCACCGTGGTGACCAAACTTCATCTTCACTGTCTTCGCACCAGAGGCAAGAGCAAGAATTTGGTGACCAAGACAAATACCAAAGATAGGTAGGCCTTTTTCTAGGAAAACCTTGGTCGCTTCAATCGCGTAAGTACACGGCTCTGGGTCACCAGGGCCATTAGATAGGAACACGCCATCTGGGTTGAGCGCCAATACCTCTTCTGCACTGGTCTCTGCAGGCACGACCGTTAGACGGCAGCCACGATCAACCAACATACGTAGGATGTTACGCTTAGCGCCGAAGTCGTACGCGACAACGTGGTAAGGCTGCTCTCTCTCTGTTTTCGCTTCTGGCAATCCACCTTCTAGCGTCCAAGAACCTTGATTCCATACGTACGCTTCTTTGGTTGACACCACTTTCGCCAAGTCCATGCCTTTTAGGCCAGGAAACTCTTTTGCTTTCGCCAGCGCTAATGCCTCATCAAGATTGTCACCCGCGATGATACAACCGTTCTGAGCGCCCTTCTCACGCAAGATACGCGTCAGTTTACGAGTATCAATATCCGCAATGCCGACAATGTTTTGCGACTTTAGGTAATCAGAAAGCGTTTGTTCACTACGGAAGTTTGATGCGATAAGAGGAAGATCGCGAATCACAAGGCCTTGTGCATGAATTGAAGAAGATTCTTCATCTTCGGTATTGGTACCGGTGTTACCAATATGTGGGTAAGTAAGGGTGACGATCTGCTGGGAATAGGAAGGATCAGTGAGGATTTCTTGGTACCCCGTCATCGAGGTATTAAAAACAACTTCACCAACGGACGACCCATCTGCTCCAATGGAAACTCCGCGGAACACTGTCCCATCTTCTAGGACTAACAGTGCTGATTTACTCAAGACAACCTCCAGAATAAAAATGCAAAAATAATAAATTTAACTGCAAATTTGCCTTCCTGTGCGCAATAAAAAAGCGGTTTTAGGTATTTCAGACAAATTGGCGGTATTCTAATGAGGCCTGTGACATGTGTCAACACACACGTAAAAAAACACCGAAACTTTAGGGCTCTTTAGACAAAAAACAGCCCAAAAGGCCTAAAAGAACAACTTTTGCAAATGAGTAATCGATTTCAATTCAAAAAACTCAAAATCTCTCTTTGTATCACCTGTACCAGATCACACTTTTTTTCTTCGCTCTCACGCAAACGATGAACACCATAGGTAAAGTCAAACTTTAAAGACATTAAAGAGAAAACCAATGCCAAACCACCAAAACAACCAACAAAACCTCAAGAAAAACGAGCGTTACCTGAAGTTAACTCATTTTCTTTCAACGCACAGATATAAAAAACGCCGGGCAAGCCCAGCGCATAATTATTTATTTATAGCTCATTAAGTCCTAGGACATCCGTCATGGTATAAAAACCAGGGGATTTTTGGCTAAGCCAGACGGCGGCTTTGACCGCACCATTGGCAAAGGTCATTCTGTCCGTCGCTTTATGAGTGATCTCTACACGCTCACCAACATCAGCAAACATCGCCGTGTGTTCGCCGACAATATCGCCTGCGCGAATGGTGGCAAAACCGATCTCATCTTTAGTTCGCTCGCCGGTAATACCTTCACGAGCATACACAGCAACATCGCTGAGCTGATTTCCCATAGCGCCAGCAATGGCTTCTCCCATACCAATTGCGGTACCGGAAGGCGCATCCACTTTATGACGGTGGTGCGCTTCAACGATTTCAATGTCGCAGTAATCGCCCATCACTTTGGCTGCCTTTTCAAGCAGTTTGAACACAAGGTTAACCCCAACGGAGTAGTTAGGCGCCATCACGACGGGAACGCTCTGAGCAATCTCATCAATAGTCGCTCGCTCTTGCTCACTAAAACCAGTGGTGCCAATCACAATGCTTTTGCCATGCTGACGGCAAAGTTCTAAATTCGCTAGCGTGCTCGCCGGTGCCGTAAAATCGATAATGACATCAAAGTTGTCGATCTCTTTGGCAAGATCATCCGTCAGCACGACATCAAATTTGCCCTCTCCGCACAGTTCGCCGACATCGACACCCACCAAAGAAGATTCCGGACGCTCGGATCCTGCACCAACACGGGCGTCTTGATTTAAAAATGTCGCTCTGACTAAGTTACGACCCATTCGACCGGCCGCACCCGCAACTGCAATTCTGACCATTGCAAAAAACTCCTTGGTTCTTGTTCCATTTGTGCCAATAAACTATCAACAATCTCGGCTTGAAACCAGTATTAAAACTCTTGAATGACACGCTTTAGAATCGGCACATTTGCTTCAGGAAAGGTGTAGTGACTCAAATCCGCAATCGCCACCCAGGCACCTTGCTGTCCCTCTTTGCCGTACGGCTCACCAGAAAACTCATGCACACAGATAAAATCAAACTTGAGCGATTTATCCGGATAGTCATACTCAAGATGTTCAAACGGGGTTTGATGTGACACGACAATCCCCACTTCTTCTTCCAGCTCGCGCGCCATCGCTTGCTCTATACTTTCCCCTGCTTCGACTTTACCACCGGGAAACTCCCAAAAGCCGCCCTTATGTTTGTCATCCGGACGCTTGGTGATGAAAATCTTCGATTTGTCTTGGTTGAAGATGATCGCCGCAACGATATGAATACGTTTCATTGACTGGTTCCTATTTGGTTGTTGCCATCCATCAGACGGATACAAAAAGAGCCGCCAAAGCGACTCTTTTCCTATAGATCTCACGTTAATCGCTTACGCAATTTTACCGTGACACTGTTTGTATTTTTTACCGCTGCCACATGGGCAAGGTTCATTTCGACCCACTTTACGCTCTTCTCGCACCATTGGCTGATGAGCATCATCACTCGCGTCGTCATCACTCAATGGGTTGTCGGCGCTCGCGTGTTGCGCTTGTGCCAAACGAGCCGCTTCTTCTGCTTGCGCTCGACGCTGAGCTTCCATACGTTCCACTTCTTCTTGCTGCTGAACGCGCACTTTAGACAAGACAGTGATCACGTCGGATTTCAGTGCTTCAAGAAGACCTTCAAAGAGCTCGAAAGATTCACGTTTGTACTCTTGTTTCGGGTTCTTCTGCGCATAGCCACGTAAATGAATACCCTGACGCAAATGGTCCATTGCAGCCAAATGCTCTTTCCACAAGGTATCGAGCGTTTGCAACATCACTGACTTTTCAAAGTTGCGCAGCACTTGCTCGCCCACCACGGCTTCTTTCTCTTTGTAAACAGAGATAGAGGTCGCAATGATTTTCTCGCGCAGCGCTTCTTCATACAGTTTGTCGTCTTCTTCAAGCCACTGCTTGACCGGCACATCAAGGTCGAAGTCGTTTTTCAGACGTGCTTGAAGCCCATCCACATCCCACATATCTTCTAGCGATTGCGGTGGGATGTACTCATCGATAACAGCGTTAAGCACGTCGTCACGGTTTTGCTCAATCATGTCACTGATGTCGTCAGCGCTCATCAGCTCATCGCGCAACTCATACACCACTTTACGCTGGTCATTCGCAACGTCATCGTATTCCAGCAATTGCTTACGAATATCGAAGTTACGTCCTTCCACTTTACGTTGCGCTTTTTCAATCGAACGTGAGAGCATTTTCGATTCGATCGCTTCACCCTCTTCCATACCACTTTGGATAAGGCTAGCCATACGATCCGAGGTAAAGATGCGCAGCAGTGAGTCTTCCATCGAAAGGTAGAAACGAGACGAACCTGCATCCCCTTGACGACCAGAACGACCACGAAGCTGGTTATCAATACGACGTGATTCATGACGTTCAGTACCGATGATGTGTAAACCACCGGCTTCCAGCACTTGATCGTGAACGACTTTCCATTCCGCTTTAATCGCATCAATTTGCTCTTGAGTTGGGTTGTCCAGTGTCTCCACTTTTGACTGCCAACTGCCGCCGAGGACGATATCCGTACCACGACCCGCCATGTTGGTTGCGATGGTGACTGCACCCGGTTTGCCCGCTTCCGCGACGATCTCTGCTTCTTTCTCATGGAATTTAGCGTTCAGCACGTTGTGCTTGATTTTCGCTTTCTTCAGCGCAGTAGAGAGTAGCTCTGATTTTTCAATCGATACGGTACCCACCAGCGTTGGCTGACCTTTTTCAACGCGCTGTTTGATGTCTTCGATAATCGCAGCGAATTTCTCCGCCTCGGTGCGATAAACCATGTCTGGCATATCATCACGAATCATTGGCTTGTTGGTTGGGATAACCACAGTTTCAAGACCATAGATCGATTGGAATTCAAACGCTTCTGTATCTGCGGTACCCGTCATACCAGACAGTTTCTCGTAGAGACGGAAGTAGTTCTGGAAGGTAATCGACGCCAGCGTTTGGTTCTCGTTTTGGATCTTAACGCCTTCTTTCGCTTCCACCGCTTGATGTAGACCTTCAGACCAACGGCGACCAGGCATAGTACGACCCGTATGTTCATCAACGATCACCACTTCACCCTCTTCAGTGACGATGTAGTCAACGTTCTTCTCAAACAATACGTGCGCACGCAGGGCAGCATTAACATGGTGCAGTAGACTGATGTTCGTCGGTGAGTACAAGGTGTCACCTTCGACCATCAAGCCGTTTTTGATCATTAACTCTTCAACAAACTCTTGACCGGTTTCAGTCAAATACACTTGCTTGGATTTCTCATCCACCGTGTAGTGACCATCACCACGGTACTCTTCGGAATCTTCTTTGTCTTGCTTCTGGAGTTGTGGGATGAGCGTGTTGATGCGAGTGTACAGCTCAGAGCTGTCTTCAGCAGGGCCAGAAATGATCAGCGGCGTTCTCGCCTCATCAATCAAGATGGAGTCAACTTCATCGACCACAGCGAAAAAGCGCGCGCGTTGAACGCGGTCTTCGGCGCGAAACGCCATATTGTCACGTAGGTAGTCAAAACCGAATTCGTTGTTGGTACCGTATAAAATATCCGCTTTGTAGGCTTCTTTTTTCTCTTGAGGTGGCATGTTCGGCACGTTAACGCCTACCGTCATACCGAGGAATTCAAACAGCGGTCGGTTGGTTTCTGCGTCTCGCTTAGCGAGGTAGTCGTTGACGGTCACGACATGAACCCCTTTGCCTGGCAGCGCGTTCAGGTACGCAGGGAGTGTCGCGGTGAGTGTTTTACCCTCACCAGTACGCATTTCAGCGATTTGTCCGTTGTTTAGGACCATGCCTCCGATAAGCTGAACATCAAAGTGGCGCATGCCATACAAACGTTTTGATGCTTCACGAACCGTCGCAAAAGCTTCAGGCAACAGACTGTCTAGTGTCTCGCCTTGATCTAAACGCTGACGAAATTCGACGGTCTTTTGTTTTAGCTCTTCATCAGATAGAGCCTCAAACGTCGGCTCAAAATTGTTGATCTCTTTTACTATTTTTCTCAGGCGTCGCAGGGTTCTGTCGTTGCGACTGCCAATTACCTTTGTCAGTAGCTTAGTTATCATTTGCTATGAATCTCTCTTAACTCAGATCGGGCCCGATCATCTTATAATGCCTTCAGTCTCTACCAGTTTTAAACTAAGAATACTGAGATAAATCACTTTCCTCAGATATTGTGCTATTTACTTTAGAATTCAAGGCTAGAACTGATTTTAGTGGCGCCTATCTTATGAAATTTTCACCCTGACAACCAATAGCAAGGTAATTTGTTTGAAGCACACTTTATTTTTTGTACTTATATGACGTAAGTTTATCCAATGCAGTGCTACCTACTCGCACGAGCTTCGCTTAGAATGAAACAGACCGTCCAGCAATATAAGGCCCACTATGCGTGACCACCGCCCTACTTTAGGCGACGACATCATCGCTCAATCTCGCTTGTCGACACTGCAACAACACGCCGAAGAGATCATCTTGATCAACCGAGCACTGCAGGCCATTTTGCCTCGTGGTACGGAAAAGCATTGCCGGGTGGCAAACATCCGTGAAGGACAATTGATCCTCGAGGTAGCTAGCGCAGGGATCAAGATGAAGATCGATCGTGATCGTCTGCATATTTTGAATCAATTACGATCTCAGGGATTCGCTCGACTGATCGCTGTCAGCGTACAAATCAATCCGGAGCTATATCGATCAAACAGTGAGAAAAGCGAGCAGCCAGCGCCACAAAGGGATCCGATCTCTTCCACTGCCGCGAGCTATCTTGAAATGATCGCCTCAAACGCCTCGCCGAAAGTAAAGGCACGACTTGAAAGCTTGGCGAAATTAGCCAAGAAATCGTAGGACTTCACCACACTGATATGTGGCTGATATTTGTTAGGGCGATCAAAAAAGGCCAGATCATTCGATCTGGCCTTTAAAATTTTTAGCCTGCTGGCTTAATACCCGCGTTTTATGCAAGCACCATATTAGGCTCTGCAAAAGCCATCGGTGCTGGTGCCTCTTCTTCAAAGGTCACCCACTCCCACGCTTCCTGGTCTGCGAGGACTGCACGAAGCAGCTGGTTGTTGAGGCCATGGCCCGATTTGTAAGCTCGGAATTCGCCAATGATAGGGTGACCACACATGTACAGATCGCCAATGGCATCAAGCACTTTGTGCGTCACAAATTCATTTTCAAAGCGAAGACCTTCTTCGTTCAGAATACGATATTCATCCAATACGATGGCGTTGTCAAAACTGCCACCCAGCACCAAGTTTTGAGACTGGAGGTATTCGATATCACGCATGAACCCAAAGGTACGAGCTCGTGAAATCTCTTTCACAAAACCGTTTGTCGAGAAATCAAACACCAAGTGCTGCTCGTCGGCATCAATAGCCGGGTGATTGAACTCGATTTCGAAATCCATACGGAAGCCATTAAACGGAACAAACTCCGCCCACTTGTCTTCTTCTTCAAAACGGATAGGTTTCTTGATACGAATAAAACGTTTTGCGACATTTTGCTCTTCGATACCCGCTTGTTGAAGCAAGAATACGAATGGACTTGCGCTGCCATCCATAATTGGGATTTCTGGCGCATCGACTTCAACGATAACGTTATCGATACCCATTCCCGCAAGGGCAGCATTCAAGTGTTCAACTGTTGAAATACGGACACCTGCGTCATTAACCAGAGCGGTACACAATTTGGTGTCTCGCACAGAGTCTGGGTTCGCAGGGAAGTCGACCGCCGGCTCTAAATCCGTGCGGCGATAAATGATACCAGTATTTGCAGCAGCTGGGCGTAGCGTGAGCGTGACTTTGCGACCAGAGTGGAGACCCACACCAGTTGTTTTCACTATTTCTTTCAGAGTACGTTGTCTGATCATCTACCTTGCCTCAACAATATTGCCACAAAACGCGGTCAATCTTTAACATCGACCGCGAATCCTACCACATAATCGAACAGTGTCAAATTATGGATGTCATCAATCAGCTTGGCGACGTAGGAAAGCAGGAATATCTAAGTAGCCACTTTCTTTATCGGCTTTCGGTGCAGCAGCGCTTTGGCTTGCCCCACCGCCAACACCTGACGTCGTCGGCTGAGGTGAAACTTGTGGTTTCTCTTGCAAAGATGGTGCCGCTTTTTCTTCCACTTTGTTGACGCTCGCTTGAGGCGTCACCGTTTGTTGTGGTTGAGTTTGCGTAACCGGCTTCGCTTTTCCACCCGCAACCAGAGTAATGTCAGGTTTTTTCTCGTTACCGATACCTGTCGCTACAACGGTGACACGGATTTCATCAGCCATGTCTGGATCAAGAGAAGTACCAATCACCACAGTTGCATTGTCAGAAGCGAACGCCTTAACTGTGTTACCCACAGTTTCAAACTCATCGAGGCGCATATCCAAACCCGCTGTGATGTTGACCAAGACGCCACGAGCGCCCGCAAGATCAATATCTTCAAGCAGTGGACTAGAGATTGCCATCTCTGCCGCTTCTTCCGCACGGTCTTCACCTTTCGCGACACCACTACCCATCATAGCGTGACCCATTTCCGACATCACTGTGCGAACATCCGCAAAGTCGACGTTAATCATGCCAGGGCGAGTGATTAGCTCAGCAATACCTTGTACCGCGTTTTTCAATACGTCATTTGCACTTGCAAACGCTTCGAGTAGTGTGATGCCTCGGCCAAGAACCTTGAGCAATTTCTCATTAGGAATCGTGATAAGCGAGTCCACATGCTTTGAGAGCTCTTCAATACCTTGCTCAGCAAACGCTAGGCGCTTTTTGCCTTCGAAGCTAAATGGCTTAGTGACTACAGCGACGGTCAATACGCCGAGTTCTTTTGCCACTTCTGCAATAACAGGTGCCGCACCGGTACCAGTACCACCGCCCATTCCGGCCGCGATAAATACCATATCGGCACCTGACAACTCTTCTTTAATTCTTTCTCTATCTTCAAGAGCAGCGTCACGTCCTACTTGCGGGTTTGCCCCTGCACCTAGACCTTTTGTCATGTCGCCACCAATTTGGATGACACTACTGACACTGGTTTTTCGAAGCGCCTGAGCATCAGTATTGATACTGATGAACTCAACACCTTCGATGGATTCACGCACCATGTGTTCGACAGCGTTACCACCGCCGCCACCAACCCCAACGACTTTAATTACTGCATCGTCAGACATTTCCATCATCGGTTCAAACATGTGTTATCTCCGTTTTTCCTGCTGCTCAGGTTAAAACTCTTTTTGTATCCAATTACGCACTCGAGCAAAAAAGCCGGTAACTGACTGGCGAGAAGGCTCGTTGTATTCCGTCTCATCATTTACCTGACTGTCGCGCGCGTAATGAAGTAAACCCACAGCCGTAGAATGATACGGCTCTTTGACATAATCCGTTAAGCCGCTCACCTCTAGTGGCTTGCCAACTCGTACTTGGTTGCGGAACACGCGCTCCGCACACTCAACCAAACCTTCAATTTGTGATGCCCCACCTGTGAGCACCACACCTGCGGCAAGATGGTGTTTAATCCCCTCTTCACGCAGTCTTTCTTGAACAGTATCGATCGTCTGGTTCACCAGACCCATTAACTCAGTATAACGAGGCTCTATCACTTCAGATAGAGTTTGACGTTGTAAACTTCGCGATGGACGTCCTCCAACGCTAGGAACGTTAACTGTGTCATCTTTGCTGACCAATTCACTCACGGCACAGCCATATTTGACTTTAATCTCTTCAGCATCGCTGACTGGCGTGCCAAATGCAAAGGCTATATCGCTAGTGACCGCATTTCCTGCGTAAGAAAAGACCTCAGTGTGACGTAACGCGCCGCCTGTCCAGATGGCTACATCCATGGTGCCTGCACCAATATCAACCACACACACGCCAAGTTCACGCTCATCTTCTGTAATGACCGCATTACTTGACGCAAGGCCAGAGTAGACCAAATGCTCCACCGTTAAGCCGCAACGCTCAACCGCTTTAATAATGTTTCTCGCCATATCATTGTGGCAAGAAATGAGGTGCACGCTGACTTCCATGCGCACCCCTGACAGACCGAGTGGATTTTTGATTCCCTCTTGGTAGTCAATCGTAAACTCTTGTGGGATGACATGCAAAATACGCTGCTCATCGCCAATTTTAATAGACTTAGCGGTATGAATCGCACGATCCATGTCTTCTTGTGACACTTCTTCTTCGGAGATAGTGCCCATCCCCTTTTCGATACGGCTAGCAATATGGCGACCAGACAGCGAAATGTAGACGTTGCGAATTTGGCACTCAGCCATCAACTCCGCTTGGTCCACCGCGCGCTGAACCGATTTCACTACCGACTCTAGGTCGTTGACTCCGCCTTTATCCATACCACGCGACGGGCTAATCCCAGCGCCAATAATATTAATTTGACCATCAGGCAATACTTCGCCCACCAGAGCCGATACGGTTGCAGTGCCTATATCAAGACCAACAATAATGTTGTCATCAGCGGTCTTAGTCATCTGTACTCTCTTGTTCTAACTCTTGATCAGGGAACCATCCAACAGATGCTCCCGTGTCATACCTGAGGTCAATGTAGCTCACTCTTAACGTGTCGCTACCTAAATTCTGATACAGAGAAACAAATCGATTGATGCGTTCCTCTAACGACTCTTTACCCAATTCCAAACGAATGCCGTTATCTAGAATAATTTGCCACGCTCGGCGCTCGTTTTGCACCAAGGACGTAATCGACAAATTGAGCGCGGTAAATTTCGGGCTAATTCGACGCCACACGTCCAACACTTCTTGGCTGGTACCCTGTGGGCCGTAGAGCTTTACCCGCTCCTCTTCTAGTTGGCCGATGTCACCATTGAAGACGTCTCCCTGCTCATTCAGCAATGCGTTGCCATTCCAAATTGCCGCCGCTTGGTGCTCAGTAAGAAACACTTTGACGGTGTCTGGCCATTGCTTGCGTATTGAGGCGTGAGAGACCCAAGGGATCGCTTCAGCCATCGTCTGCAACACCTTGATATCTTGTGACATAAAGGTTCCGACATGATCCAAATGCGCAAAAGCACGTTGGACATCGAGGGCAGAGACGTAGTGCAAATCACCTTGCAAGACAATTTTAGAGAGTGGCAGACGCTGGTCATCCCACATCCATGAAATCGTCGAATAAAGAAGGGAGCCAATTAACAGCAAAACCACCAGTAAAAACCCACCGCCAACCGCGTGGTTTTTAACAAGTGGGGAAGAGGTTAGATGACGGCTTTCATTAAAAGCACTTTTAATCAAAGTCCATAGTCCTTGCTATTTGTTCGCAATTTTCCCTATCTTCTTTTGCAATAAGGCAAAAGCACTTATTTTAACTTTCGGATTATACTGGCGTCACTGAAAGTATCAAATACTGAAAGTGAGAAATCGCCGCTTAAAACACAGAAAGTGCATCAAACCGCGATTTTTCACCCTTAAATCTACGCCTGACGCATCTTATCGATATTTAACTCAAAAGCCGCCAACTGTTTTGCCACTTTACCGACATCCCCCGCCCCTTGAGTAAGCACTAAGTCACCGTCTTGTAAGACATTCGCAAGGACGGAAGGTAACGTACTGCTGTCTGGGACAAAAATGGGGTCAATACGACCACGTGAACGAATCGTCCTGCACAATGATCGACCATCTGCACCAGCAATGGGCTTTTCACCTGCCGCATAGACATCCAGCATGATCAAGACATCCACTTGTTCCAGCACGTTGGCGAAATCATCGTAGAGGTCTCGCGTTCTGCTGTAACGGTGGGGCTGAAAGATCATCACTAAGCGTTTTTCTTGCCAACCATTTCTCGCGGCTTGAATGGTCACATCCACTTCTGTCGGGTGGTGGCCATAATCATCAACCAGCATTGCATGTCCCTTGCCAGTTTCGAACTCACCTAGATGATCAAAGCGGCGGCCGGTTCCTTGAGTGCCTGCCATGGCGCGTAAAATCGCCTCATCGCTGACATCATCTTCCGTTGCGACGGCGATGGCCGCTGATGCATTGAGCGCATTATGGCGCCCTGGAATATTCAGGGTAATGTCTAGGTTAGCGCGATGTTTACGTACGACAGTAAACTTGCCCTGCTGGCCTTCTTGGCGATAGTTTTCAATGCGCACATCGGCATCTTCTGAAAAACCGTAAGTAATCACTTGGCGGCTCACTTTAGGAATCAGTTCACGCACGACCGGGTCATCGACACACAAAATCGCTTGGCCATAAAACGGCAGGTTGTGCAGGAAATCGATGAACGTTTGTTTGAGCGTTTCAAAATCGCCGCCATAGGTGTCCATATGATCCGCTTCAATATTGGTAACGATACTGACCATAGGCTGCAAATGGAGAAACGAAGCGTCGCTTTCGTCCGCTTCCGCAATCAAGATACGGCTAGAGCCCAATCGCGCATTGGTTCCCGCGCTTTTGACCAAGCCACCGTTGACGAACGTCGGGTCTAAGCCTTCTTCAGAATAAATCTGCGTGACCAAGGCCGTTGTGGTGGTTTTACCATGTGTGCCCGCCACCGCAATACCGTGACGAAAACGCATCAGCTCAGCCAACATTTCTGCGCGGCGAACCACAGGGATACGGGCTTCGCGGGCAGCCTTAATTTCTGGGTTTTGCTCGTTGATGGCAGTAGAGACAACCACCACACTGGCGTTGGCGACGTTGTCTGCATTGTGACCGATATAAATCGTCGCCCCTTTTTGCGCGAGCCCCTGCGTAACCGGATTCTCTGCGATATCTGACCCCGTGATTTGGTAGCCTTCGTTGAGCAACACTTCTGCGATGCCACTCATACCCGCACCACCGATGCCGATAAAGTGAATGCATTTCACGCGGCGCATTTCTGGCACCATGGCACGAATCTGCGCCAAATCTTGTGTATGTTGAATTGTCATAATCGTTCTCTATTTCTGTGCCAGTTCGATGATCGCCGTTGCCACCACTGTATCAGCGTCAAGTTTGGCGGCCGCGCGTGCCTTCTCTGCCATAGAGAGAAGATCATCACGGCTCAGATGGCGAATACCTTCGGTCAATGACACCACACTGAGCGCCGGCTGCTCAATCATTTTTGCGGCGCCGCATTCTACCAGATGATCCGCGTTCAACGCTTGTTGGCGATCTTTGTGCATAAAGGGAATAAAAATCGCCCCGACCCCCGCCGCTGACACTTCCGACACCGTCAACGCACCAGAGCGGCATACCAGAAGATCGGCCCAAGCGTATGCCGCGGCAACATCATCGATGAATTCCACCACTTCAGCCTGATCGACGTTTTGATCTTGATAGGCTTTTTTCACAGAATCCGCGTTATTTTTACCCGCTTGATGGCGAACTTGATAACCACTTCCTAGGTTGGCCATCACCTCAGGTAAGGTTTGATTTAAAATCCGCGCACCTTGACTGCCACCCATAACCAAAATACGAATCTCATCGCTACGCTCACTCATGCGCACTGTCGGGCTTGGCAGTGAAATTACATCCTCACGCACGGGGTTCCCCACCACTTCTGCATGAGTAAATGCACCCGGAAACGCCTGAAACACCTTGCTCGCAATACGTGATAACCATTGATTGGTGAGACCTGCAACCGCATTTTGCTCGTGCAGTACTACTGGAATGCCCAACAGTTTCGCTGCCACGCCACCTGGGCCACTGACATAGCCGCCCATGCCCAATACCACATCCGGTTGCCAGCGTTTCATATGCGCTTTGGCCTGAAAGATCGCATTGATGATTTGAAACGGCGCCGCGAGAAGTTTCGCTACCCCCTGTCCACGCAAGCCTTTGACTTTGATAAAGTCGATATCGATACCGTGTTTCGGTACCAACTCGGCTTCCATTCGATCCGCAGTCCCTAGCCAGCGAATTTCCCAACCTTGCTGCTGAAGTTTTTTGGCAACGGCTAAGCCAGGGAAAACATGACCGCCCGTACCGCCGGCCATGACCATAAGTTTTTTAGTCTGAGTCATTATTCGATTTCTGTGTTGAGTCAGGCGCATCAACCCGGCATTCGAAGTCAATGCGAAGTAAGATAGAGACGGCCACCGCCATGATAATCAAACTAGATCCGCCGTAACTGATAAGCGGCAAGGTGAGACCTTTGGTCGGTACCATACCGGCCGCCGCACCGACATTGACTAAGGTTTGAAACGCAAACCAAATGCCGATACCAAATGCCAGATAGCCGCCAAAAAGATGCTGGTGCTCAAACGCTTTTCTGCCAATAAAAATGGCTTTGATCACCAAGCTAAAAATCAGCATTAGCACGAGCACAACGCCGACAAAGCCCAACTCTTCGGCTAACACGGCAAACACAAAATCTGTGTGCGCTTCAGGTAAGTATTCGAGCTTTTGAATTGAATTACCAAGGCCTTGACCAAACCACTCACCTCGGCCAAAAGCCATCAATGACTGCGTCAATTGGTAACCGCTGCCGAAAGGGTCTTCCCACGGGTCGAGAAACGAGGTGACGCGGCGCATGCGGTAAGGCTCGATCCAAATCAATCCGACTACCGCTGAAATGCCGACCACCATCAAGGCAAGAAACTGAGTCAGCTTGGCTCCGGCGATAAACAGCATGCCAAACAGCGTCACCAACATCACGATAACGGTGCCTAAATCGGGCTGAAGAAGTAGCAAACCGGCTAATGTCCCAAACACGATGATGGGCTTAATAAACCCACCAAAGAAGCTCGATTGAACCTCATCGCGTTTACGCACTAAGTATCCGGACATAAAAATAAACAGTGACAATTTCGCCACTTCGGCAGGCTGTAAGTTAAACAGCCCTAGCGGAATCCAACGTGAAGCGCCATTGACTGATTTTCCCGCCACCAGCACCACGCACAGCAAGAAAATAGACAGCAGCAGCAACCAAGTACTGTAGTCGAGCCATTTTCGCATCGGAACTTGTAAAATAACCGCGGACGTTCCGAGCGCGAGGACAAGAAACAGCGCATGGCGAAACATAAAGTGGAAAGGCTGGTCAGTCAGACGTGAACTGATAGGAAACGATGCGGATGTCACCATCACCAGACCTGTCAACATTAACCCAAGCGCAATCCAGACCAATTGTCGATCGTACAGTGAGTCTGGGCTGTCACTGGTGAGCCAATGTTGCACTCTGTGGATGGCACTGGAAATCGGCATATCGTCCTTGCTGTTATGCGTAGGTGAGAGCAAGCTCGCGGAATGCATCACCGCGCACCATAAAGTTGTTGAACTGATCAAAGCTCGCACAAGCCGGTGAAAGCATCACCATGTCACCCTCGCTGAGCTGAGGGGCGACCCACTCAATCACATCACTCATACGGTCAAATCGTTTGGCACTAGGATGCAAGGGCATAAACGCCTCACCATCCACGCCAAAGCAGCAAAGCTGCACGTTGAGCTTCGACAGTGGCGATGCCAATTCGGAAAAATCCGCCCCTTTACCGACACCGCCGACAAGTAGGTAGAGTCGTCCTGTCAAGGATAGCCCAGATAGCGCCGCCAACGTACTGGCAACATTGGTCGCTTTAGAATCATTGACCCACTTAACGCCGCGTTTGTCAGCCACCACTTGGCAACGATGTGTTAAACCTTGATAAGCCTTGATAGCCGGTAAGGCTCCCTGGAGCTCTATACCCGCTTGATTTAGCAGCGCCAATACCACCATCACATTCGCAACATTGTGTTGGCCCACCAGAGCAAGCTCATCGGTCGCTAAAATAGGACTATCTTGACATACAATCCAGTCACGACCTTGAGATTGACGTAAATGGTAATCCGCCTCTTGCTTGAGTGAGAACGTCACTAGGTCGCAAGCGTTGTGATCTGGGTAGGTTTGCTTGTCGTCTGCATTCACAACCCCTTTGATGGCATGGTCGAAAATGCGCAGTTTGGCCGCACGATACGCCGCCATTCCAGAGTAGCGGTCCATATGGTCTTCACTCAGATTGAGAAAAGCCGCGGCCACTAGATGCAAAGAAGAGGTCGTCTCTAATTGAAAGCTCGACAGTTCAAGAACGTAAAGATCCGCCTCTTGCTTTAGCAGATCCAGTGCGGGAACGCCGATGTTTCCACCCACGGCGGTCTTGACGCCCGCAGCGTTCGCCGCCAACCCCGTCAGATCCGTGACGGTACTTTTGCCATTCGAGCCAGTAATCGCGATCACCGGTTTGCTGACATGCCAAGCAAAAAGCTCAATGTCGCCCACGACTGGCGTGCCTTTAGCAATCACTTGCTGAATTTCAGCCGTTGCCAACGCAATACCCGGGTTGACCACGACCAAGTCTGCACGCTCTAGCCATTGCGTTTGCCATCCACCACTGTGCAATGCAACATCACTCGGCAGCGACTCTTGACCCGGCGGGCACTGGCGCGTATCGATCACCTTAATGTCGAGCGCATTCGGTAAACGCTTAAGGTAATTCACCACCGACAAACCGGTGATACCCAAGCCAACCACGACGACGTGGTGAATCGACTCCCATCGAGAGAGATTGGCATGAATAGACTCGCGCATGGCCATTCCTTTTATCCTATTGGCGAAACAAAGCGGGGATTAGCGAACTTTCAGCGTCGCCAGCCCAATCAAAACAAGTACGATAGAGATGATCCAAAAACGAACGATAACCCGAGGTTCCGGCCAGCCTTTTAACTCGTAGTGATGGTGAATCGGCGCCATACGGAAAATACGCTGTCCACGCAGTTTGTATGAGCCCACTTGAAGGATCACCGATAAGGTCTCCATCACAAACACGCCGCCCATGATCACCAATACAAACTCTTGACGCACCAACACGGCAATCGTACCAAGCGCACCGCCAAGAGCCAGTGAACCGACATCGCCCATAAAGACTTGTGCAGGGTAGGTGTTAAACCATAAAAAGCCTAGCCCCGCTCCCACGATCGCCGTACACACGACGACTAGCTCTGATGCGTGAGGCACGTATGGAATGTGCAGGTAATTGGCAAAATTAACGTTACCAGTGGCCCAGGCAATGGCTGCAAAACCTGCAGCAACCAGTACCGTTGGCATGATCGCCAACCCATCCAAACCATCGGTTAAATTGACCGCGTTGCTAGTGCCGACAATCACAAAATAAGTCAGCACGATATAGAACAGACCTAACTGCGGCATAATATCTTTGAAAAAGGGCACCACCAGTTGTGTCGCTGCGGTATCTTTACCGTGAGCATAAAGTGCAAACGCCACCACTAATGCGATCGCGGATTGCCAGAAATACTTCCAGCGCGCGATCAAGCCATCGGTGTTTTTGCGCACGACTTTGCGATAGTCATCGACAAACCCCACGGCGCCGTAGCCCGCAAGTACGGCGAGCACAGCCCAAACATATGGGTTAGCCAGATCCGCCCAAAGCAGAACCGTTGTCATGATCGCTGTTAAGATCATCACACCGCCCATGGTTGGCGTGCCACGCTTACTAAAGTGTGACTCTGGCCCTTCGTTACGCACCACCTGACCAATTTGCAACATCTGCAATCGGCGAATCATACGAGGCCCCATCCACAAAGAGATCGCTAAGGCCGTCAATACACTGACAATGGCTCGGAACGACAAATATTCAAACAGGCGAAAAAATGAAAAGTATGGCTGTAGCAGCTCCGCAAGCCAAATAATCATGCAAACATCTCCTTCACAGCAGCCGCGACTTTAAACATACCGGCGCTATTGGCACCTTTGACCAGCAAAGTTTGTGGCCCTTGGTGCGTCTTTATCTGCTGCTTAATATAATCAATCATGCTCTCATGAGAGCAAAAATGTGTCCCCTGGCAAACCTGGCTGATAACCTCTGCGTCATCACCATAGGTCAACACATAAGGGAAGTTAAAGGGGGCAGCATGTTCACCGACTTGACGATGAAGTGCAAGGCTTTCGTCACCAAGCTCTGCCATATTCCCCAAAATTAGCCAGCGCGTCCCATCAAAACTCGACAAGAGATCCACCGCCGCTTTCATGGCGGGGACGCTGGCGTTGTAGCTGTCATCGATCAGACGAATCTCGTCGGTCAATGCGACGGTTTCAACGCGCCCTTTCACTTTGGCAAGACTTTCTAGCCCTTTGACAATCATCTCATCGCTGGCACCTAACTCTTTCGCCAGAGCCGCCGCAGCCAGTGCGTTGGCAACATTGTGCTGACCAATAATACCGAGTTTGACGCTCAGCTCACTACTTGGAGTGCGCAAAATAAAACTTGCCTCACCCATCGCGTTTAACACCACGTGAGTAGCAAAGTAATCTGCGCTTGCATCGGTCATAGAAAAGGTTTTGACCTGTTTATCGGCCAAGACACCGCTCCAATGCTCACCACCATGACTATCGAGATTGACGATCGCCACAGAGCCAGGCGCAAGCCCTTGGTAGATCTCCCCTTTTGCTTGCTTCACGCCCTCAATCGAACCAAAGCCTTCTAAATGCGCCGCCGCAACGTTGTTCACGAGGGCAACATCGGGTTTGACCAAGGCGGTCGTATAGGCGATTTCACCAATGTGGTTGGCGCCGAGTTCAATCACGGCATAATCATCTTCCGGTGTCGAACGGAGCAAGGTCAACGGCACACCAATGTCGTTGTTGAAGTTACCCGCAGTAAACAGCACTTGTCCTTGAAGAGTCATGATGCTAGCGACCATCTCTTTCACCGTGGTTTTACCGCAGCTTCCTGTGATCGCCACCGTCGGGGTTTGGCATAGCTGATGAACGAAGGCGCCTAACTGCCCTAGCGCCACTTTGGAGTCTTTGACCAATAGCTGAGGGATATCAAGCGGCAAAACTCGACTGACCAACAGCGCCGCCGCGCCGGAATCAACGGCTTTGGCCGCAAAATCGTGCGCATCAAAACGCTCACCGACCAAGGCAACAAACAGCGCGCCCGTTTCGATGGCACGCGTGTCAGTTGACACACTCTCGATCGCCACATCTTGGCCAATCAACTCCGCCGACAGTGGCTCGACTAATTGAGATAACATCATAGTGATCATAAAGGAGACTCCAATAGCTCTGCCGCCGACTCACGATCAGAGTAGTGCACGGTTTTATCTGCCAGAACTTGATAATCTTCATGGCCTTTGCCTGCAAGCAAGATAATGTCTTGCGCTTGGCTGTTGGCGAGCGCGTAACGCAAGGCTTGATAGCGATCATGCTCGACAATCGCTAGATGTGGCCTCGCCATGCCATCCAGCATATCTTGCACGATGGCCTTAGGATCCTCGCTACGTGGGTTATCATCGGCCAAAATGACCTGATCAGCCAGTTGTTCACCAATCGAAGCCATCATTGGACGCTTACCCGTATCCCGATCGCCGCCGCAACCGAAAATCGCCCACAGTTTGCCGTGACAATGAACGCGCAGCGCTTGCAATGCTTTTTCTAATGCGTCTGGCGTATGCGCATAATCGACCACCACTTTCGCTTTCCCGGGTGAAGCGAACAGCTCCATACGTCCAATGACGGGCTCTAGTTGAGGCGCCGTCGCCATCAAGGCGGATTTATCAAAACCCAATTCAAGCAGCGTCGTCATCGCCACAAGCACGTTACTGGCATTGAACTGGCCGATGAGGGGCACCTGAAGCTCACCTTGGCCATAGAGACCATCAAAGTGCAGCTCGATACCCTGCTCTGAATACAATACATGATGAGCAAACACGGCACGTTTGTGGGTCGTTGGAGAGAGAGAAACCGCCGTCGCGTGATCAAGCTCAGTCAGCCACTGAGCACCGACGGCGTCATCGGCATTGATGATCGCGTGCTGGCAGGCATGATCAGTAAAGAGCATTTGCTTAGCACGAGCGTATTCATCCATCGTGCCGTGGTAATCGAGGTGATCACGACTTAGGTTGGTAAACACGCCCGCTGCAAACGGAAGCGCTTTCACCCGGCCTTGAACCAAACCATGAGAGGAGATTTCCATCGCAGTGTAGTGTGCACCTCGCTGCTGAAGCTGAGACAGCATCTGACAAATCGTCACGGCACTGCCTGTGGTATTGACCGCAGGCTGCAAGTTCTCGAGAAAACCATTACCCGCAGTGCCGAGCACCGCCGCGCGCTGCCCTAGCAGCTCTAACCATTGAGCGATGAGCTGCGTCACTGTGGTTTTGCCGTTCGTACCAGTGACGCCAATCAGATGATTCCCTGCGACTGGATATAGGGAGAGCGCCAACTGAGATAAACGCTGATCAAGTGCATCAACATAGACTACGGGCACCGACTGAATGTATTCCACCAGACCATGCGGAGCACGCGAACACGCCTGTGCAATAACGGCATTGGCCCCTTGAGCAATCGCAGCCGGAATAAACTTCCTCGCATCCAAAGCGTGACCTTGGATGGCAACGAAGGTCAATCCTTTGGTCACTTGGCGACTGTCGAGCTCAAGTTGGCGAACAGGTATCGCGAGCTCATCGCCCAACTCAAGCCAAGGTCGTAATAATTGCGTTAATGTGAGTGTTGTTGGCATTGGCTCTCTCACTTACTCATTTTTAAATCGGTTTTCATCAGGGGCGACATTGAGCAGTTGCAATGTCCCTTTGAGAATTTCAGCAAACACGGGACCCGCGACCGAGCCTCCGTAGTAGTTATCACCTTGAGGCTCATTAATCACTACCACCAGCGCCACTCGCGGTTTACTGGCCGGCGCTACCCCCGCGGTATAGGCGAAGTATTCATCTCCGTATCCCCCCGCGATCGCTTTGCGTGATGTGCCGGTTTTCGCCGCAACTCGATAGCCCGGTACTGCCGCTTTGGTTGCAGTGCCGCCCGGCTGTGTGACAGTTTCTAGCATTCTCAACACCATTTTCGCGTGCTCGCTGTCAATGACCTGACGTGAAAAATCTTGTTGGTTGTTCTCTATGATGTGCACGGGCTGATAGACGCCGAAGTTGCCCAAGGTGGAGTACGCATGCGCCAGTTGGAGCGGGGTAATGGTCAAGCCATACCCGAATGATAAGGTCGCAATTTCAAACTTCGACCAGCGACGGCGATTGGGGAAGATACCGGAGGTTTCACCGACCAAGTTTAATCCCGAAGGTTGACCAAATCCGACCGAACTGTACATACCAAGCAGAGCCTCAAGCGGCATATCGAGTGCCAGTTTGGTCACGCCGATGTTACTCGATTTCTGCAAGATGGTCGTCAGATCGGCTTTGCCCACTTTCGACGTATCTCTAACCTTGCTGCCACCAATTTCAAACACGCCATTGCCGGTATCGATAACTGTATTGGCATCGGCGCTGCCATTGTCAAGTGCCGCTAATACCACAAAGGGTTTCACGGTTGAGCCCGGCTCAAATGCGTCGGTGATCACGCGGTTGCGCATTTTCGCTGATTGAAGGTCACTTCGATTGTTGGGGTTGTAGGACGGCGCATTCACCATCGCCAACACCGCGCCCGTTTGTACATCAAGCACCACAGCCGATCCTGACGTCGCACGGTGATCGGCGACCGACTGCTTAATCGCTCGATACGCAATCGCTTGAATGCGCTGATCGATGGTCAGTTCAAGCGGTTTGCCCTCTTCACGCTCTTCGAGTGAAATATTTTCAACAACTCGGCCATAACGGTCTTTACGAATGATCTGTTTACCCGCCTCTCCGGTGAGCCATTTATCATAACTGCGCTCAACCCCTTCGAGGCCGTGACCATCAATTCCCGTCACCCCCACTAAGTGCGCACTGACTTCGCCCGCGGGGTAATAGCGACGTGATTCCGCTTTTAATCCTACGCCAGACAGCTTCAGCTCTCGCACGTAATTGGCCATGGCTGGGCTAACTTGCCGTTGCAAATAGACAAAGCGCCTTGAGCGGTTACGATTAATTTTGTCGATCAGCTCCTCGCGCTTAAGGCCCAATACATCGGCCAGCGCGTGCCAACGATCAATATCGCTCAGGCCACCATGTTTGAAAATGTTGACCGGATCGGCCCACACAGCCTCAACGGGCACACTGACCGCCAGCGGCTCACCATTACGATCAGAAATAATGCCGCGCGCCGAGTGTAAGGTTTTCGCGCGCACTGAGCGAAGATCGCCCTGTTTGATCAAGTTACCCGGCTCAACCACCTGAATAAACGCAATACGAGCAACGAGCGCCATAAAAATGCAGAACACAATAAATAGCACCAAATAAAAGCGCCAGCGAATTAGGCTCGCCGGAGTGTCCGTTTCTTGCGGTTTGATGGGTTCGACGTTCTTTTTGCTCATGGGAGTGTAATGATGACTTCTTTGTCTGAATCGGGGCGCTTCATCTCGAGCTCTTTGATCGCCACATCTTGGACTCGGCTGTGCTCAGCCAGAGCCGTCTCTTCCAAGATCAAGTTGCGCCACTCGTTATCAAGGCGCTCTCGCTCACCAAGAGCACTATCTTTCTCAGTGACCGCCTGTCTCGTGTGATGGGTAGTAAAGACCACCGCCATAGCGCTGGAAAAAATCAACATCAATAAAAGCAGCGGCACTCGACCTACAGTCAGTAGATCGAGTGCGATAATTTTAGCGAGGTTCCCTTTTGCCTGACTCATAGGAGGTTACAGTTTCTCGGCAATCCTTAGCACCGAGCTGCGCGAGCGCGCATTGAGCTCAACTTCTTGTTGGCTCGGTTTAATCGCCTTACCCACCGCTTTGAGGTTGGCACTACCAAGCGCACGAATCTGCGCTTCAGTCATTGGGATGCCATGTGGCACCTCTGGGCCTTTGCTCTCTTTGCGGATAAAACGTTTCACCATACGATCTTCAAGAGAGTGGAAGCTGATCACTGACAGGCGTCCCTGCGGCGCAAGAATGCTCGCGGCGCCCTTGAGTGCGGTGTCGATCTCTTCAAGCTCACTGTTGATGTAGATTCGAAAGGCTTGGAAGGCGCGCGTCGCTGGGTGTTTTTTCTCTTTGAAGCTTTTCGGAGCCGCGTCGGAAATCAGCTTCGCCAGCTGACCGGTGCGCACCAAGGGCTCGTTCTCTTCGTTTTCACGATAGGCAACAATGGCTTTGGCGATGCGGCGAGCATGCTTATCTTCGCCAAACTCACGAATCACCCAAGTAATATCATCAAGGTCTGCTTGTGCGAGCCATTGAGAGACAGGCATGCCGGAAGTAGGATCCATACGCATATCGAGGGGGCCATCTTTCATAAAGCTGAAGCCGCGTTCTGCGTCGTCAAGCTGTGGCGATGACACGCCAAGATCAAGCAGCACACCATCCACCTTACCCACGAGATCATACTGTTTCGCGTATTCAGCCATGCCTGAAAATGGGCCATGGATGATGGTAAATCGCGGATCATCAATCTTGTTGGCTTCTGCAATCGCTTGTGGATCACGGTCAATACTATAAAGGCGTCCGTTTTCACCAAGCTGAGATAAAATCGTACGGCTATGACCACCTCGTCCAAATGTGCCATCGATATAGACGCCATCAGGTTTAATGGCCAATCCATCAATCGATTCATGAAGTAAGACGGATATGTGTTTAAATGCTTCGGTCATAGTTATCTCGGTTTGCTCTCGCATTCACGCGCTAAGGGTTCCAGTGTACTGATTTAACGCTCATTCGCCACCTTTAGACACAAGGAAGGCGTGATTTTGCGCTAAGTTTATTGCTTACAAAATAAATTTCGTCAGCGTAAAGCAAAAAACCCATCATAACCTAAGTTACGATGGGTCTTAAAAAGGTGGAGCCGACATATAAGCCGGGTTCTGTACCGTTTGCACGGTGGTAGCCATTCGTCTAGGCCAGCAATCACTCACTGGCTCGAGCAACCTACCCGCCCCCTTACGCGAGCAACGCAATGTGGAGGCCTATTTGGTCTTGCTCCGGGTGGAGTTTACCTTGCTACGAACTGTTGCCAGTCGCACGGTGCGCTCTTACCGCACCCTTTCACCCTTACCTGTGCTCATTCCGAAGAAATTGAGCCATCGGCGGTCTTCTCTCTGCTGCACTTGTCGTAGGCTTACGCCCCCCAGGCGTTACCTGGCACCCTGCTCTATGGAGCCCGGACTTTCCTCCCCTTCATCAGTCTCCCCCACACAAGGTAAGGGGACATCAATAAAGCAGCGGCTACCGAGTCGACTCCGGTGGCGGATTGTATAGAGAAGCCATCATCCTGTCTAGGGGAATGTGTGTGAGCGCCCAAATAACCAACAACTTGGCTAGATTAGAGGTGTTCCAGCCCCCACTTATAGAGTGCATTTTTTTTCAGGTTGTAGATCTCAGCCGCCAGCGCCGCAGCTTTTTTTAACGGCAGTTCTTGGGTCAAAATAGCCAGGGTGCGGGTAGCTTCATCCGGCAGGCCGTCATCACTGTCGGCACGGTAACCATGAACCAACAGCGCCATTTCGCCTTTTTGTTGGTTTTCATCACTGCGCACCCAATCAACGAGCTCACCGAGTGGCATGCCTTGAATGGTTTCGAACGTTTTCGTCAGCTCTCGCGCTAACACCACTTCACGCTCAGGGCCTAAGATCTCCAGCATGTCAGCAAGAGAGTCAAGAATGCGGTGTGGCGACTCATAAAAAATACAGGTTCGCTCTGCCTTTGCGATCTCTAAGAACTTGTCTTTACGACCTTTGCTTTTGGCAGGCAGAAATCCCTCAAAACTGAAACGGTCAGAGGGGAGACCGGAGGCGCTTAATGCTGTGACCACCGCACATGCTCCAGGCAAAGGCACAACTTTGACGCCCGCTTGACGACATTGAGTGACCAAATGGTAACCTGGGTCACTGATCAGTGGCGTTCCTGCATCCGAGACCAGCGCAATGGAGTGCCCAGCTAACAATTTATCAACTAACACTTGCGCTTTTTGCTGTTCATTATGATCATGGAGGGCGAAAGTTCGAGTTGGGATATTGAAGTGAGACAGCAGCTTACCCGTGTGACGGGTATCTTCTGCAGCAATCAAATCCACCGATGACAACACCTCTATCGCTCGCTGAGTAATGTCGCCCAGATTACCGATCGGGGTGGGTACAATGTAGAGGGTTGGCACCTCTGTCGGTAAGGTTTTGCTATCTGTCATTTGTTTACCATCACTTCAACGATTAATATAGACACAATTTTATACGGAATTACGAAAGAACTCATGGCTAACAATCACCATAAGCGCCCAAGTGTAACACGCTTACTTACTCCTGTAGCACTCGCTATTACATTGGCTGCGTGTTCCTCATCGCCGAAAACGCCGCAGTCTGTCGATATTTTACTCGATCCCTCTCAACCGGTAGAAACCTACCTAATGCGGGCAGACAGCACGACCGGCAGTTTGCAAGTGGATTGGTTGATCATGGCACTGAAAGCCTCCGTTGAGGCCGGTGACGTGGTGCAGTCAGAGTTACTGATTAAGCGCCTTGCGAGACAAAGCCTCACGCCACAGCAGCAAGCAGAGTGGCAATTGACTCGTGCCGACTTGCTCATCAGTCAAGGTCAGCACAGCGATGCCTTGTCTCAGCTGAATTTTCCAGTGTCTTGGTCACTGCCTCGTCAGCAGTGGCAAGAGTACTATCAAAAACGCGCCGCGCTGCAGAGCAAGCAAGGTCTCTACCTTGACGCGTCGCGATCCTTAATTGCCCAAAGCGAACTACTCAATGCCTCAGAGCAAGCCTCTATCGCCGATGGCGTCTGGCAGAACCTGTCGCAGTACTCGCTGTCTGAACTTGCCAAACTGCGCGTGGCACCGAATGAAACCGTACTGACAGGTTGGCTAGAATTGGCCAATGACAGTAAAGCGTTTGCCAGCAACATTCCGCAATTAAAATCACGCTTGGAACGTTGGATGGCGAGTAATCCTGACCATCCAGCCGCGCTTTACACGCCACAAGCCCTCAGCGATATTCTGGCACTCGATATTACAAAACCCGTAAACACTGCGCTGCTGCTGCCTCTATCTGGCAAGTTTGCTAAACAAGCGCAATTGATTCGCGATGGGTTTATTTTCAATATGATGAATGATGATGCGCGTGATGAGAACGCGACCCTGACCGTCATTGATACCAATACACTGGATATGGCGAACTTAGACGCGACGCTAATCGAAAAGAACATCGACTTTATCGTTGGTCCGCTATTGAAAGAGAACATCGAAGCGCTGCAAGAAGCACAACAAGCCAGTGCCCACTCACTGCCGATGTTGGCTCTCAATATTCCAGATGAAACCAACTTGGGTCACAACACCTGCTACTTAGCGCTTTCTCCTGAACAGGAGGTGGCACAAGCGGCGAAGCACTTGTTTGAACAAGGCGCTCGCTACCCACTCATCCTTGCGCCGCAAGGTCGTTTGGGCGAGCGCGTCGTCGAGTCCTTCGAACAAGAGTGGGATAAATACAGTGAGAATAAAGTGGCAGTGAGCCTCTTCGGTGACAAGCGCCAGTTGCAAAAGAACATCAACACCATTTTTGGTTTGCAAGAGAGCCAGCAAAACATCGCACAAATGGAATCACTACTGAATGTCCCACTTGAAACACAGCCACGTAGCCGTCGAGATGTGGATGCGGTGTACATCGTGGCGACCAGTGCCGAAATTACCCTAATCAAACCCTTCATCGAAGTGGCGATCAACCCAGACACGACGCCTCCTGCACTCTACTCTAACTCTCGCAGCAACAGCGGCCAACGTCAGTACGAGGATTTGACGGGCGTCAGCTACAGTGATATTCCACTCCTTATCCACCCTGATGCCCACCTGAAGCAGCAGATGGACAGTCTGTGGGCCAACAGCTCACACGCGGAGAAACGACTTCAAGCGATGGGGATGGACGCCTACACCCTGATGGAAGTGCTGCCACAAATGAAAGTGATCGAAGGCTACTCAGTCGAAGGACAAACAGGAATTCTGAGTATCGATGAGCACTGTGTCGTACAACGTGAAATCAGCTGGGCTCAACTCGGTAGTGCGCAATAAACGCGCGCACGGCGAACACTATGAACGCCTGGCTGAGCAGCACCTGCTGAATCAGGGGTTAGTCGCGCTTGAACGCAACTTTACTGCGAAAAGCGGCGAGTTAGATCTGATCATGCGCGATGGCGACGCCATCGTATTTGTTGAAGTTCGTTACCGAAAGAGCACTTCGTTTGGTCATGCGGCTGAAACCGTGACCTACAGTAAAGTGCAAAAACTCGTGCGAGCCGCCAATGTGTGGCTCCTCAAGCATGGCCTTTCGGTGCACGATACCCATTTTCGATTTGACCTAGTGGCAATTCATGAGCAAGGTAGCCAAATCGAATGGATAAAAAACGCAATCACTCAAGGATAATCAATGCTAGAGAGCATTAAAGACAGTTTCAAAGAAAGCATTCAAATTCAAATTGCCGCCGCAGAAGCGCTACCCGATGCGATCACTCACGCAGCGCAAGGTATGGTGGCAAGCTTACTCAACGGTAACAAGATTCTATGTTGCGGTAATGGTGGATCCTCATCGAACGCACAACAATTTGTCTCTTGCTTGCTCAATCGCTTTGAAACAGAAAGACCTAGCCTGCCCGCGATGGCGCTGACTGCCGACAACACAACGCTGACCGCCGTCGCCAACGATTACCACTACACTGAGATTTTCTCAAAACAAGTGCGTGCTTTTGGCCAACCTGGCGATATTTTACTGGCGATCTCAACCAGCGGTAACAGCAAGAACATCATCAAAGCGATGGAAGCGGCAGTGACTCGCGATATGACCATCATCGCGTTAACCGGCAAAGACGGTGGCGAGATGGCTGGGTTACTGGGTGAGCATGATGTGGAAATTCGCATTCCATCTCACAGAACCGCGCGAATTCATGAGGTTCATATGGTGACTTTGCACTGCTTGTGCGATCTTATTGACCAAGTGTTGTTTCCTGCTCACGAAGAGTAAGCCATGAAGTCATTGAAAACGATTATCTTTGTTTTAATTGCCAGCCTATCCCTGACAGGCTGTGCCGGGTTGTTTATTGCTGGCGCTGCAACAACGGCCGCCATTGTGATTGACCCACGCACCACACAAGAGATCTGGAACGATAATAATATTGAGTTCGAAGTGGCGGGAATCGCAAACAAAGAGCCAGTTCGCGGTAATGCTCGTGTTACCGCCAGCTCCTACGAAGGAACAGTTGTCCTAATGGGGCAAGCAAACGATGCGGCGTTGAGTGAGCAAATTGAACAAAAAGCTCGTGAAGTGAAAGGCGTCAAAACCGTCTATAACCAAATTCGCATCAAAGCACCGCTGAGTGCTGGCGAAGTGAGTCATGACAGTTGGATCACAACCAAAGTGAAATCAGCGATCTTGACCGACTCTGAGCTGAGCGGCATCAAAATCAAAGTGATCACAGAGGATAAAGAGGTCTTCTTGCTTGGCTATGTCTCACCACAACATGCCGATAAAGCGACCGACATTGCGCGCAATATCTCTGGGGTAAAACAAGTCATCCGCGCCTTCCAGATTGCAGAAAGCAACGAATAAACGACTCGTCGCTTATCCCTAATCGAGCTGTTCCCTAATCGATATATAAAAAAAGCCGCATCAGAATGCGGCTTTTTGCTATCGTTTCATTCGCGTTACTTGATGACACGCAAACTCGGTCGACCTTTGGGCCTAGGTGGTTCATCACTTGGCTCAGTCTCTTCGACCTCTTCCTCAGTCGCTACAGACAGTGGGAATAGAGGTTCATCTTCCAAGCTTTCTTCAATCTCACCAAGGTAAGCATCTTCGGGTTCAAACATTGTCCCTGCACCATTTTCACGGGCATAGATGGCCTGAACAGCATAAAGAGGCACAATCACAGAGTGTGGGCGGCCACTGAAACGGGCGCTGAAGGTGATCGCCTCATTGCCCAGCTCCAAATTACCCACAGCGCGAGGCGCAATATTGAGGATAATTTGGCCATCTTGAATAAACTCTTCCGGTACACGAACGCCTGGTAATGTTGCTTCAACAACAAGGTGAGGCGTTAAATCGTTGTCCACCAACCAGTCATAAAATGCACGAAGCATATACGGTCGGCGTGGGGTCATTTTCTCGATATCCATGCCAACCATTAACGCATTAGACGCATTTCACGTTCAGCTTCAGTCAAGGATGCTAGGAATGAATCACGCTCAAAGACACGGTTCATGTAAACCTTCAGCTCTTTTGAGCCTGGGCCAACCAGTTCGATTCCCATTTGTGGTAAACGCCACAATAAAGGAGCAAGGTAACAATCGACCAAGCTGAACTCTTCGCTCATGAAGTATTCGTATTCCGCGAAGACTGGGCCAAGAGTCAAAAGATCCACTCTGAGTTTGTTACGTGCAGATTCTGCTTCATCAGCTGTGCCGTTAAGCACTTTTTCAGCCAATGAGTACCAGTTTTTCTCGATACGGTAGATCATCAAACGCGTGTTACCGCGAGCAACCGGGTAAACCGGCATCAATGGAGGATGAGGGAAACGCTCGTCCAAGTATTCCATGATGATCTTTGAGTCATACAGTGACAACTCACGATCCACTAAGGTTGGTACTGATTTGTATGGGTTCAGTTCACCAAGTTCCGCAGGTAGGTTTGCTTCATCAACAAGCTCTACTTCAACACTTACGCCTTTCTCTGCTAGAACAATACGTACCTGATGGCTATACATATCAGATGCACTTGAGAATAGAGTCATCACAGAACGTTTATTGGCAGCTACAGCCATGGAGCCCTCCAGCACACTTACATAAATAAAACAATGGAGGCTAAGCCTCCATTGTCAACATAAAAATTTGGAAATTAGCGCAGTATGATAGCACAATTAATGCACATCACGCCAATACTCTTTCTTGAGCAGCACAACCACGATACTAAAGATCACTAGGAAGCCCATTACCCACCAACCTAGCGCATGGCGCTCAAGTTTGACTGGGTCACCGGAGTACTCAAGGAAGTTCACCAAATCGCGTACCGCGTTGTCGTACTCTTCTTGGTTAAGCTCGCCGGTCCCATCCGATTCAATACCGACGACCACTTGTACCTCTTCACCATTCACGACTTTGGTTCCATAAACGGGTTTAGGAATGCCTTGCAGCTCTTCCAATACATGCGGCATGCCGACACTTGGGAACACGACGTTGTTGACCCCAAATGGGCGTGCGGGATCTTCATAAAACGAACGTAGGTAAGTGTACAACCAATCCGTACCACGCACTCGAGCGACAAGCGTCAAGTCAGGCGGTGGCGCACCAAACCATTTAGCGGCCGACTCTTCAGGAATGGCATTTTCCATCAAGTCGCCAACCTTGGCTTCTGGGTCAAAAATCAAGTTCTCTTTGAGCAGATCCACTGGAATGCCAATGTCACGTCCAACACGCTCATAACGCTGATACTGAGCTGAGTGACAGCCAAAACAGTAGTTCATAAAGAGCTTGGCACCGTTTTGCAACGACGCTTGATCTGAGATGTCGTTGTTCGCTTTATCGAGTGGAACGCTCACACCCGCTGCCATTGCCAACGATGGCAGCATTGCAAATAAAACTACAATCCATTTTTTCATTTGAATGTCACCCTTTCTGGTAATGGTTTCGTCGCTTCATTTTTGCTGTAGAAGAACAGCAAGACGAAGAACATGAAGTAACCCAAGCTAAAGATCTGCGCAAGGAGTGTGTACGTCGGGGTCGCTGGAAGCGCACCCAAAATACCCAAGGCGATAAAGCTAATGGTGAACTGGATGATATTGAATAAATGGAACTTACTGCGGTAGCGGTAAGAGCGAACTTTACAACGGTCAAGCCAAGGCAAAATGAACAGCACAGCAATCGATGCGCCCATAGCAAGAACACCGATAAGCTTATCTGGCACCGCACGCAAGATGGCATAGAATGGCGTAAAGTACCAAACAGGGGCAATGTGCTCTGGCGTTTTCAGTGGGTTTGCCGCTTCAAAGTTTGGCGGCTCAAGGAAGTAACCGCCCATTTCTGGGTTGAAGAACAACACATAACAGAACAGGAACAAGAAGCCAGCTACACCAATCAGATCTTTCACCGTGCCGTAAGGGTGGAACGGGATAGAGTCGATGATGTCGTATTTCTTCGTGTAGTACTCATGGAATTTAAATTGAGGTTGGTAATCGTCACCCATTGAGCCTTTTGGCAGCTTAGTTTCGATACCATCTGGGTTGTTTGAACCCACCTCGTGCAGCGCAAGAACGTGCAGCACAATCAGCAGCAGCAACACGATTGGCAGAGCGATAACGTGCAAGGCAAAGAAACGGTTCAATGTCGCGCCAGAGATAACGTAGTCACCACGAATCCAAAGGGTGAGATCATCACCAATGACCGGAATCGCGCCAAAGAGTGAGATGATAACCTGAGCACCCCAGTAGGACATTTGACCCCAAGGCAGCAGGTAACCCATGAATGCTTCGGCCATCAAGACCAAGAAGATCAACATACCGAAGATCCAAAGCAGCTCACGAGGCTTCTGATATGAGCCGTAGATCAAACCACGGAACATGTGCAGGTAGACAACAACAAAAAACGCAGACGCGCCTGTGGAGTGCATGTAGCGAAGTAACCAACCGTACTCCACGTCACGCATGATGTATTCAATCGATGCAAACGCCCCATCGCCTGATGGCACGTAGTTCATGGTTAACCAAATCCCCGTCAGGATCTGGTTCACTAACACCAACATTGCTAGAGAGCCAAACAGATACCAAAAGTTAAAGTTCTTCGGCATTGGATACTCAGACAGGTGCTTTTTGTACGCATTCATTGCGGGTATGCGTTTTTCTACCCAATCAAGTAGAGCTTGCATTATGCCTCCCCAGTTTCATCAACACCGATAATGATTTTGGTATCACTCAGGTACATATGTTTAGGGACCACTAGATTTAGTGGTGCCGGAACGCCTTGGAATACTCGACCAGCCATATCAAATTTTGAACCGTGGCATGGACAGAAGAAACCGGATTTCACGCCTTGCACTTGCTCACTAAAAGTGTCGGGTAGATAAGTCGGCGAGCAACCTAGGTGTGTACAAATCCCCACAGCAACGAAGTACTCTGGTTTGATAGAACGGTAGGCATTTTGTGCATATTCAGGCTGTTGTTCTTCGCCTGACTGCGGGTCTCGAAGTTGGCCTTCGAGGTTTTTCAATCCATCGACGACGGCTTGTGCACGACGGACAACCCAGACAGGCTTACCACGCCACTCAACACGAACCATCTGCCCTTCTTCGAGCTTTCCGATTTCCACTTCAACAGGGGCACCCGCAGCTTTTGCTTTTTCACTTGGGTTCCAAGATTTTATAAAAGGAACGGCGACAGCAGCAGCTCCTAAACCACCGACAACCGCAGTTGTCGCAGTCAAGAAACGTCTGCGGCCGTTATTTAAAGGCGCATTGCTCATCCAAACATTCTCCCATTTGCTCCCTATGGTCTGGGCCTCGTGACCCTATTAAAATCCCTTAAAGAGCATGGCTAACAAAATACGAATTTAGTTGTATTTATTTGATGGCAAATGATAAATAAAACCCTACTTTTTGACAAGATAAAGCTACCTTTTTGTAACATTCATCAAGTAATTCGCCTATGACGTCACAAAAGATGAACAGCGGCTGAAGCAGAGTTGAGAAGCGTAGTAGGAAAGCCAGAATGGGGGAGGCTAAAAAACAAAAAGCCTGGCGTGAAGCCAGGCTTTTGAGACCACAATCCAGTAAAAACTGGACGCCAATCTTTGCGAGAAAGATTAACGCTTAGAGAACTGTGGACGACGACGTGCTTTACGTAGACCAACTTTCTTACGTTCAACGCAACGAGCGTCACGAGTGACGTAACCTGCTGCACGTAGAGTAGGACGTAGAGACTCATCGTATTCCATTAGAGCGCGAGTGATACCGTGACGGATAGCACCTGCTTGACCTGAAATACCGCCACCTTTAACAGTCACGTATAGGTCTAGTTTCTCAGTCAATTCAACTAGCTCTAGAGGCTGTTTAACAACCATGCGAGAAGTTGGACGACCGAAGTACTCATCAAGGCTACGCTTGTTGATTACGATGTTGCCGCTGCCTGGTTTGATGAAAACACGTGCAGCTGAGCTTTTGCGACGGCCAGTGCCGTAGTATTGATTCTCTGCCATTTTCGAAATCCCCGATTAGATGTCTAGTACTTGTGGTTGTTGAGCAACATGGTTGTGCTCAGCGCCAGCGTAAACTTTAAGCTTACGGTACATAGCACGGCCTAGAGGACCACGTGGAAGCATACCTTTAACCGCTAGCTCAAGCGCCATTTCAGGCTTACGATCGATCAACTTTTCAAAAGTGATTGATTTTAGGCCACCTGGGAACTCAGAGTGACGGTAGTAAACTTTGTTTTTAGCCTTGTTGCCTGTTACAGCAACTTTCTCAGCGTTGATAACGATGATGTAATCACCAGTGTCAACGTGAGGAGTGTATTCAGCTTTGTGTTTGCCACGTAGGCGAGATGCAATTTCACTTGCTAGACGGCCAAGAGTTTTACCTTCAGCGTCTACAACGTACCAGTCGCGTTTTACAGTTTCTGGTTTAGCAACGAAAGTTTTCATGCTAACAATAACCCGTTAATTTATTAAATTTACACTTAAAGGAGCTTTCGCTCCCACTGACTAAGAGTCCAGTCAACACCCCTTCGAGTGGTTGGTTCTCTCGACCCGTTATCTCGAAATACCTTCGATAATCAAGGTCTGCAGTAACGGTGGGTCGCAAGATTATAGAGAAGTCAGTAGAAAAAATCACCTTTTTTTCAGTGAAAATTGCATTTTTTTTTCGCCTCTCCCTTCCCTCGCAAGCGTGTCACGCTAAATGCTCGCGCGCTAGGTACTCATGACTTTGCATTTCGATCAAACGAGACTGGCAGCGCTTAAATTCGAACGCCAATTGCCCGCCGGTGTATAGCGCATCGAGTGGCACTTCCGCCGAGATAATCAAGGTGACATGACGCTCATAAAACTCATCCACCAACGCGATAAAACGCCGCGCCGCATCGTCTATGGTGTGGCCCATCTGTTTCACATCAGCCAGCAACACTGTGTGGTAGAGTTTAGAGAGCTCAATGTAATCATTTTGACTGCGTGCACTTTGACACAGCTGCGCAAACGTCGCATGCAGGACACCTTCAGCGCTTTGTACGACGTCTATCTGACGGTGGTTGATCTCAATGCGCACTTCACCGACCTTGCCATCACCCACCAGTTGATGAAAGTAGTGGTCCAGGTTTTGACTGGCCTTATCATCCAGAGGGAAATGGTAAATTTCCGCTTGCTCAAGGGTGCGCAAGCGATAATCAATGCCGCTGTCGACATTCAATATGTCACAGTGCGTTTTGATTAGTTCAATAGCAGGCATAAAGCGCGCACGTTGCAAACCATTTCGATAAAGATCATCGGGAGGAATATTGGACGTGGCCACTAAAATGACGCCGCGTTTGAACAGCGCTTGAAACAAGGTACCCAAGATCATCGCGTCAGTGATATCCGACACGAAAAACTCATCAAAACAGATGATCTCCGCTTCTGCCTTGAAGATGTCGGCGACCTCCTCTAACGGATCGTTCCTTTCCCCTAGTCGATTCAACTCATCATGAACTCGATACATAAAACGGTGAAAGTGCACACGCATTTTTTTCTCAGAGGGCAGCGCATCAAAAAACGTGTCCATCAGATAGGTTTTTCCTCGTCCGACGCCCCCCCAAAAATAGAGACCTTTCGGCGCTATCACAGGCGTGGCAGCGCGCTTGCCAAACCATGCTTTCCAGCCGGTGACTTGAGGCTGGGGCTGCGCTTGATAATCAATAAATTGGTGATAGAGACGATCCAGCGCTGTCACCGCTTGCAACTGAGCAGGGTCAGACTGAAAACCGTTTTTTTGGATATCGTTTTGGTAAATCTCTAGTGGTGTCATGACTTCACGGCCTATTAGGGAGTCGTTGAAACTGCTAACGAGAGCACACGCATTTTTCTTTATCGGCTCAGGAAGTCATAGTACCATGTCAAAACAGCATGTGTAATCAATCCGTAAAAAACATGTTAAATAACAATCATAAGGAGCCATTATGCCTTGGATTTACGCCCTCGTAGGTTTGCTTGTTGGTGCTGTTTTAGGCGTGCTTTTTTCCCGTATCAGCACTCCAGGTTACAAAAAACAGAAGAACATCCAAAAAGACCTCGACAACACTAAGTTTCAACTCGAGCAACAAAAGCAAGACCTTACCGATCACTTTGCCCAAACGGCTGAAATGCTTGATGCCCTCGGCAAAGAGTACACCAAGCTTTACCAGCACATGGCTAAGACTTCTGGCGAGCTTTTGCCGAATATTCCTGAACAAGACAATCCTTTTGTTAAAAAAATCACAGAGCAAGCCAGTACAGAATCTGAGGTAATTTCCGAGCAAACACACAGTGTGGATACACCAATGGATGAGGCACCTAAAGATTACGCTCAAGGTGCGACGGGTCTTCTTAAAGAACAAAAGAAACCTGTCGTCGATGAAAAAGAAGTGCTGTCTGCTAAAGCTTCTTGATTGAATTTCATGAACTTTACAAAGGTTTTTGAGTCATAACTCCCATGAGTGGCCATTGAGTTTTGATTTTGACGTACAAATATCAGACGAGAGCCTTCACTTAATAGGAGTATCCGATGAAAAAACCTTTGCTTGCCTTAACCGTTCTATCCTTAAGCTTAAGTTCCATCATCGCCCCCATGCCGGCGAGCGCTGCCCTACCACTCTCCGTCAATGGAGAGCAGCTTCCTTCTCTTGCCCCGATGCTTGAGAAAGTGACGCCCGCTGTGGTGAGCATTTCTGTTGAAGGTACCCAAGTATCACGTCAACAGATCCCCGATCAGTTCCGCTTCTTTTTTGGTCCAGACTTCCCTACCGAGCAACTGCAAGAGCGTCCATTTCGTGGCTTAGGCTCAGGCGTCATTATTGACGCTAAAAAAGGGCACGTCGTGACCAACTACCACGTCATCAACGGCGCGGAAAAAATTCGCGTAAAACTGCATGATGGTCGTGAATATGATGCCGAGCTGGTCGGGGGCGACCAGATGTCAGATGTAGCCCTGCTCAAGCTAGAAAAAGCCAAGAACCTCACTCAAGTCACCATCGCGGATTCTGATCAGCTGCGCGTCGGCGACTTTACCGTCGCGATAGGTAACCCGTTTGGCCTCGGCCAAACCGTGACCTCGGGTATCGTCTCGGCCTTGGGACGCAGTGGTCTCAATATCGAAAACTTCGAGAACTTTATTCAGACCGATGCGGCGATCAACAGTGGCAACTCTGGGGGGGCTTTGGTCAACCTCAAGGGGGAGTTGATTGGTATCAACACTGCTATTTTGGGTCCTAACGGCGGCAACGTCGGGATTGGCTTTGCGATTCCATCGAATATGATGACCAACTTAACCGATCAAATTCTTGAGTTCGGTGAAGTGAAACGCGGCATGTTGGGTGTACAAGGCGGTGAAATCACCTCAGAGCTGGCAGAAGCACTAGGCTATGAGTCAAGTAAAGGCGCCTTTGTCTCACAAGTGGTGCCGGACAGTGCTGCCGATGACGCGGGGCTGCAAGCCGGTGATGTGATCGTGTCGGTCAATGGTAAAGAGATCAACTCGTTCAGTGAACTGAGAGCGAAAGTCGCCACCTTAGGCGCGGGCAAACAGATCACCTTGGGTATCGTGCGTGACGGTAAGTCAAAATCCTTCGATGTCACCCTAGGCGAACAAACCGATGTGAAAACCACCGCCGATAAGCTGCACGAAGGACTATCGGGCGCTCAACTGACCAACACCAATGCGAGCGACACCGTTCAAGGGGTGAAAGTGGCTTCGGTTGAAAAAGGCTCGAAAGCGGAAGCGTATCAGCTTCAAGCGGACGACATCATCATCGGCGTCAATCGCAAACGAGTGAAAAACTTGGCTGAGTTCCGCAGCGCACTGGAAAAACAACCGGGCGTATTGGCACTCAATATCCAACGTGGTGAGCGTACCTTGTACCTTGTGATTCGCTAACCCGTTCGAAATTTTCTTTCGTTAAGGCAGCCTTCTCACGGCTGCCTTTTTGTTGATGCTCGCACTGCGCCGCTCACTAACTTCACGTCTGACGGGGTTAGTGCTATTCTTGGCCAACTTACCTGTTGAAAATGAATAACAAATGAGGAAAGCATGCTGCGATTTTTATTGCGCTCAGTCGGATTGGGGTTAATCACAGCATTGCTCTTGTTATTGGCGATTCCGTCGTTGCGCTCCAATATTTTACCGAAACATGTGCCAACTGACCTTCCTCTCTTCTCCCGTGAACAAATTTCGTTTAACCAAGCGGTTAGAAATGCTGCGCCAGCCGTGGTCAACATTTACAGTCGAAAATACACCGAATCCGATCGCACTAAGCTCTCGACACAGGGGCTAGGTTCTGGGGTTATCGTCAGTGAAAAAGGCTATATCATCACCAATTATCATGTTGTCGCTCAGGCGGATCAAATCATCGTCGCAGTACAAGATGGTCGCGTTGCCGCTGCGCAATTAGTCGGGAAAGATCGCCGTACGGACATCGCGATATTGCAGATCGAAGGCAGTAACCTGCCGGTTATTCCACTCAATCCAGAATACACACCAAAAGTTGGTGATGTGGTGCTTGCCATCGGTAACCCATACAATCTCGGGCAAACCACCACATTTGGAATTATCTCCGCAACCGGTCGCTCCTCCATCAGTGCCGATGGTCACCAAGCCTTTATTCAAACCGATGCGGCGATCAACGAGGGGAACTCGGGGGGCGCTTTGGTCAATACTCGTGGTGAATTGGTAGGCATCAATACGGCCTCTTTCCAACAAGCAACCGAGCTCGAAACCTACGGTATCTCTTTTGCGATTCCCTACTCGTTAGCAAATAAAATCATGCAAAAAATCATCGCCGATGGACGCGTAATTCGCGGCTATATCGGCATCGATGGTCAAGACATCAACTCAGTGACATCGCGTTTACTCGGCAATGAGCATCTCGGTGGCATCGTGGTGTTGGGGGTCGACCCGAATGGACCTGCCGCGCAAGCTGGGTTTGAATCGCAAGACATCATCTTGAAAATCGACGGCAATAAGATCAATGGTCGTCAAAGTGTGTTAGACATAGTGACAGAACTTCGTCCGGGTACGGTTGTGGATGTTCTCATTCTGCGTAAAGGGGAAGAGAAGACACTGTCTGTGACCATTGCCGAAGATACTCGTCTCAATTAACGCGACTTTTAGACCACACATAAACCAAATAAAACGCCCACCTTATCGAATAAGGTGGGCATTTTGCTTTTCTTTCACGATAATCTTAGCGTTAAGACTCCGACGTATCGCTGTCCGAACTGACGTTGCCTACATCAATCTCAATGGCTGTCACTCGTTGCAAGCCACGTGGCAGCAAACCACCACGACGACCACGCTCACCACGGTAGTTGTCGAGGTCGTTAGGCTTCAAGCCCAACTTGCGCTTACCGGCGTACAGCGTCACGGTTGCCCCTTTTGGCATTGCGATAAGGTGAGAGACAATCTCTTCACGCTCTTTGGCTTTGGCGGCAGGGATATTAATGATCTTATTGCCTTTACCTTTACCAAGCTGAGGCAAGTCTTTAATTGGGAACAAGAGCATGCGACCTTGGTTGGTGATGGCCAAAATTTCATCATTGTCTAAATCGCCCACGGCATGAGGTGGCATCACTTCCGAGTTGGCAGGCAAGGTGACCAGCGCCTTACCACTGCGGTTTTTCGACAATAAATCACTGCCTTTACAAACAAATCCGTAACCGGCATCAGAGCCCACCAACCACAGCTGATCTTCTTCGCCCATCACAACCTGACGAACAGTCGAACCTGCACTGATATTCAAACGACCGGTGATCGGCTCACCTTGGCTACGCGCCGAAGGTAACGAGTGCGATTCAAGTGAGTAACTGCGACCATCACTGCCAAGGAAAACCGCCGGCTGATTGCTCTTACCACAGGCATGAGCGAAATAGTTATCGCCAGACTTGTAGTTCAAGCTTTCCACGTTCACATCATGGCCCTTCGCGTGGCGAATCCAGCCTTTCTCTGACAATACGACCGTGATCGGTTCACTTGGTACTAAATCACGCTCTGTCAGCGCTTTGGCTTCTTCACGCTCGACCATAGGTGAACGGCGGTCGTCACCGTACTTCTCAGCATCGGCTTTGATCTCTTTCTTCAACAAGGTGTTGAGACGACGTTCAGAACCCAGCAGCTGCTCCAGTTTTTCTCGCTCTTTTTGTAGCTCATCTTGTTCACCACGGATCTTCATCTCTTCCAGTTTGGCGAGATGACGAAGTTTGGTGTCCAAAATCGCGTCAGCTTGAATGTCGGTGATGCCAAAACGTGCCATTAACACGGCTTTTGGCTCATCTTCCGTGCGGATGATTTCAATCACTTCATCCAAGTTGAGATAAGCGACTAGCAAGCCTTCCAAAATATGCAAACGCGCCATGACTTTATCCAGGCGATATTGCAGGCGGCGACGCACCGTCGAACGACGAAACTCGATCCACTCAGAGAGGATCTGCACCAACCCTTTCACTTGAGGGCGGTTATCCAAACCGATCATGTTTAAGTTCACACGATAGTTTTTCTCGAGATCCGTTGAGGCAAACAAGTGATTCATCAATTGGTCGCAGTCAACGCGATTGGAGCGTGGCACCACCACGATACGCGTTGGGTTCTCGTGATCCGACTCATCACGCAAGTCATCCACCATCGGCAGTTTTTTCGCTCGCATCTGGGCGGCGATTTGCTCAAGCAGTTTCGCGCCAGAGACTTGGTGTGGCAGCGCGGTGATCACAATATCACTGCCCTCTTTGTGCCAAACCGCGCGCATTTTAACACTGCCGCGACCGGTGCGATAAATCTTCTCTAGGTCCGCTTTGGGCGAGATGATTTCAGCTTCGGTTGGGTAATCGGGGCCTTGCACAAAGCCCATCACATCATTGAGGTCCGCTTTCGGGTGGTCAATCAGGTGAATGGTTGCCTCAGCCACTTCGCGCACATTGTGCGGCGGAATATCAGTGGCCATACCTACTGCAATACCGGTGACGCCATTGAGCAAGATATGCGGTAAACGTGCCGGCAGCATTTTCGGCTCTTTCATCGTGCCATCAAAGTTAGGCTGCCACTCAACGGTGCCTTGACCTAACTCACCCAGCAATACTTCCGCAAACTTTGATAATTTCGCTTCGGTATAACGCATCGCAGCGAAGGATTTCGGATCGTCCGGCGCACCCCAGTTCCCTTGACCGTCCACCAATGGATAACGGTAAGAGAAGGGCTGAGCCATCAACACCATCGCTTCGTAACAGGCTGAGTCGCCGTGCGGGTGATACTTACCCAGCACGTCACCCACCGTACGAGCGGATTTTTTGTATTTCGCCGATGCCGAGAGACCGAGCTCCGACATGGCGTATATAATGCGTCTTTGAACCGGTTTTAATCCGTCACCGATATAAGGTAACGCACGGTCCATAATGACGTACATTGAGTAGTTTAAATAGGCGTCTTCCGTGAACTTGCGCATTGGCAACTGTTCGACACCATCATAGGTAATTTCTGTCGACATTCACTATACCTCTGCCAAATCGCCGTTGCTCTGTAACCATGAGCGGCGGTCATCCGCACGCTTTTTACCCAACAACATATCCATCATCTCTAATGTCGCTTCATTGTCATCAATGGTTAGCTGCACCAGACGGCGGGTGTTCGGGTCCATAGTGGTCTCACGCAATTGCAGTGGGTTCATCTCACCCAGACCTTTGAATCGCTGTACGTTGATCTTGGCTTTTTTCTTCGACAAACGCTCCAAGATGCCTTCTTTTTCATCGTCATCCAGCGCGTAAAACACTTCTTTTCCGCAATCGATACGATACAAAGGAGGCATAGCAACATAGATGTGTCCCGCTTCCACCAGCGCACGGAAGTGGCGAGTAAACAGCGCACACAGAAGCGTGGCAATATGCAGACCATCGGAATCCGCATCGGCAAGAATACAGATCTTGCCATAACGCAGTCCTTCTAGATTGTCGTTGTCTGGGTCAATGCCTAGTGCCACGGAAATATCGTGCACCTCTTGCGAAGCGAGCACTTGGTCAGCCGAGACTTCCCACGTATTGAGAATTTTACCCCGCAGTGGCATCACCGCTTGGAACTCTCTATCACGCGCCTGTTTGGCAGAGCCGCCCGCGGAGTCACCCTCGACAAAGAAAATTTCGGTTCGGTTGAGATCTTGCACCGAGCAATCGGTTAGTTTACCCGGTAAGGCTGGGCCAGAGGCCACTTTTTTACGCACGACCTTCTTGCTCGCTCGCATGCGGCGATGAGCATTGGCAATACAAACTTCAGCCAGTTGCTCCGCCAATTGCGGCTTTTCATTCAGCCACAAACTGAAGGCATCTTTGACCACCCCAGAGACAAACGCTGCGGTTTGGCGCGAAGAGAGACGCTCTTTAGTTTGGCCTGCAAATTGCGGATCTTGCATCTTGACCGAGAGCACGTAAGAACAGCGATCAAAAATATCATCGCCCGTCAGTTTGACGCCGCGTGGCAGCAAGTTGCGGAACTCACAGAATTCACGCATCGCATCCAACAAGCCTTGGCGTAAACCATTGACGTGCGTACCGCCTTGTTTGGTCGGCACCAAGTTGACGTAACTTTCCGTGATCATCTCGCCGCCTTCTGGCTGCCAAATCACGGCCCAATTGGCCATTTCCGTTTCAGCGACGAATTCACCAATGTACGGTTCCTCAGGCAAGACCGGATAGCCTTTTACCCCTTCTGCGAGATAATCTTTTAGGCCATCTTCGTAGAACCATTTATGCTCTTCGTTGTTAACTTGATCGACGAAAGTGATCTCAAGTCCTGGGCAAAGTACCGCTTTTGCGCGCAGGTTGTTGACCAAGCGAAGGGCAGAGAACTTAGCGCTGTCGAAGTATTTGGCATCTGGCCAGAAGTGAACGGCGGTACCCGTATTACGGTTACCACAGGTGCCCGTCACCGTGAGTTCGGTGACGGCGGCGCCATGTTCAAAGGCAATTTCGTGCACTTGCCCTTGACGCCTAACGATCACTTCCACGCGTTTTGACAACGCGTTTACCACAGAGATCCCCACCCCGTGGAGACCGCCAGAGAATTTGTAGTTGTCGTTGGAGAACTTACCACCCGCGTGAAGCTTGGTCATGATGAGTTCTACGCCAGAAATTCCTTTCTCTGGGTGAATATCCACCGGCATGCCGCGGCCATCATCAATCACCTCTAATGATTGATCGGCGTGCAGAATGACTTTGATCTTCTTAGCATGTCCAGCGAGAGCCTCATCCACTGAGTTATCAATCACTTCTTGCGCTAAGTGGTTGGGTCGCTCTGTTTCGGTATACATGCCAGGACGATGTCGTACTGGGTCGAGACCTTCAAGAACCGAGAGGTCTTTCGCATTATATTGTTCAGTCATAATACGGAGTTCGTTATAAAGAATGAAAACATGACTGTGCGCTGATGAAATCAGGCTTCGAATTGAAAAAGTGGCTCGTGTGACAAATCAACACTTTTGCCAAAACCGCACAAGTATAGGTGGAACATAGTCTGGAAGAGTATCAACTATGTCAAGTGAGACAGCGAAGTAACAAGCAAATTTATGACTCTTCCCTCAATGAGGGCTAGAGCGCTAGGAACTCCACAATCGCCGCAGGGTAGTATTCAAAGCCGACAAAACTGTGATCGCCGCCTTCGATAACGGTCTGTTTCGCGCCAGCTAATTTGCTCACGGCTTGACGGTAGTCCAACACTTCATCGCCGGTTTGTTGCAGCAGCCAAAAATCACTCGGATTTGCAATCACCTCAGTCTCGAGCGCTTTAAGCTCCTCGATATGGCACGCTTGTAAACAATACTCTTCTTGAGTGTAGGGGTTTTTCTGAGGGCCTAAGAAATCCGCCAATAGTTGATAGGGCTTGATAGCAGGGTTAATCACCACCGCTTTAAAGCCAAACTTTTGATTGAGCCACATCGACAAATAGCCACCGAGCGAGCTGCCCACCAGGGCTATCTGATAGTCATGTCGATGCTGTTCGACAATCGCCAGCAAATGCGCGGCCGCTTGCTCAGGAAAGCTGGGCAGACGGGGGATCTCCACTCGAATATCAGGGCGGTGAAACTGGCAATAGTCTCGCATCACATTGGCTTTTAGCGACTGAGGTGAGCTGTTAAAGCCGTGAATGTACAAGAGCATTGAAGGTTTCATGATCAGTATCCTGCTGAGCTAAAGTCCGGTTGAAATTGCCCTTCTGGCAATCGCTGAACACGAGTCTCAAACGAGCCATCGGCATTAAGAATCAGTTCTCGCCAGCCTGGTGAGCGCACATCAAGCGCAAAGTCGTTCGAGTTGGGTTTAAATTGCACGCAAGTAGACGGCGTCGCCATCACTTGTACGCCCTGATGATTCACGTTCATATCTTGATGGACATGACCACACAGTACCGCTTTGGTGTTGTTGTGTTTACTCACCACCTGCCAAAAGTTGTCTGCGTCTTTTAAGCAGTGCTGATCAAGCCATGCACTACCAACCAGAATTGGGTGGTGATGCAATAGCACCAAAGCGTGTTTGTCTGGGTATTGTGCCAGCTTGCTATCGAGCAGATCTAACTGACTGTCGCTTAAACGGCCATGAGGAACGCCAACCACTTGCGAGTCAAGTAAGATAAGTTGCCAGTGTTCACCGAGCAGCACATGCTCAGCAGGCTGAATTTGTGAGGTTGGCAATACCGAAGTCATACTGGGCTTAAAGTCGTGATTGCCCGGTAGCCAAAAGCACGTTTTCTCAAGCGGAGCAATACCATTGACGAAGCGTTGATACGACTTTTCGGTGTGATCCTGAGAGATATCGCCAGTCGCCAGAATGGCATCAAACTCGACGTGACGTTCGACAATGGCGTTGACCACTGCGTGGAAGCTGTCGCGCGTATTTACGCTCAGTAAGCTGCCATCTTCGGGTTCAAAAAGATGCGTATCGGTAATCTGAACTAATTTGATACTGCCATTCTGCGCTGTATTAGACACTACTTTCAAAATATAAACCTAGATATTTAACGGAGCTTTACTAATGCCCTGCTTCAAACAAAACGACAGCCAATCGCCTAAAAAGCGGTTGAGTTGCACTTTTTCATCTTGTTGAACCATCTTATCGTTCGGATAGTCGTAACGAGGGTTCACCCGTTTTAGATGCTCGCAACCACACACTTCCGCCACGCGAGCATCGTGGTAGAGCCTGACAGACATTTTTGGCAATGGAAATACTGGAACGTCATCACTTTGACAAATATCGACCAAAGTTGTGTACTTTGTGACTTCGCACACTTGAATTTGATACGTCATGCTCGCCGCTTCATAGCAGCGAACGTCGTCGATGCTCGGCTGCGCAGGCAGCAAGGCATTCAACTTGGCGTAATTGGTCTCATAAGTCCGCATCAGATCCGCTAAATCAACATGATACGGTTTCTTCATTGCTACTTGTGTCATCATTCTCTCAAGTGAGTTATGCCTTAGTGGCCCAGTTGGCTCGGACTCGTTGCTGGTTCAATTGCAACCATTGTAGCGCGATGATCGAGGCACCATTTTCAATCGAACCATCCAACACCGCTTGGTACGCGTGCTCACGATTCATCACGTGCACTCGAATGTCCTCTCCTTCATAGTCTAAACCATGAACGCCATGCGCTTTAGAGGCATCCACCTCTCCAACAAAAACATCCAGCTTTTCAGAGCATCCACCAGACGATGGGTAATAAGAGGTCACTTTCTCAAGGCGCCCTACTTCAATCCCTGCCTCTTCCACCGCTTCCCGGCGCACCACCGACTCGGCGTGCTCGCCAGGCTCAATCATGCCGGCGACAATTTCTAACTGCCAAGGGCAATCATGCTCTAGAGCGCCAACACGAATCTGCTCGATGATCACCACTTGATCCCGCTCTGGGTCGTAAGGGAGCATCGCCGCGGCATGGCCGCGTTCAAACATCTCACGCTCAATGGGTTCACTCCAGCCACCCTCAAATAGCTTATGTCTAAAACAATATTTGACCATTTTAAAGAAACCGTCGAATAGCGTCTTCTTCGAGATGATTTCAATATCGCGTCGGGTAAAATGCGTTTTCTGCGGGCTCGGTTGTTGCATTTGGCACCTCTCTGAGTGAATCTTATAGTTTACTCAGTCAATTGCTGAACTTCCAAGGGCCTAGCTCAACTTTTTGTGCAAAATTTATAGATTTATTTAAATTGATTAATTTTTTATATTGCACAGCTGGACAATTACATGTAAAACTCTGAAAAGATTCGAGCAAAATGACAACAAATTGGGTTAAACTCCATGAGTCAACTTTTTCATATATAGGCAGGAATAGGACCAATGAAGAAACTGCTTCCCCTTTTTATTAGCGCAGCGTTAGGCGGCTTAAGCACTCAAGTATCAGCTGACACGCTGGCAGAAATCTACGATCAGGCAAAAGAGAATGATCCCACCCTTTTGAGTGCAGCGGCTCAGCGTGATGCAGCGTTTGAAGCGGTGACTTCCAGTCGCGCCACGCTACTGCCACAAATTAACTTAACGGCAGGTTACAACCTGACCCGTGGTGAAAAAGAACCCGATGCGGACTCGTCATACGATACAGATGTGAACTCGTTGACGGCGGGTATTGGTTTCTCACAGCAACTTTATAACCGCACCAGTTGGATTACATTGGACACCGCGGAGAAAAGCGCCCGTCAACAAGACGCCTCTTATGCGGCGATCCAACAAGCGTTGATCCTACGTGTTGCCACTGCCTATTTTGATGTGTTGCGCGCACAAGACAACCTCGAATTTGTCCAAGCGGAAAAAGCCGCGGTTGGTCGTCAGCTTGAGCAGACTAAGCAGCGTTTTGAAGTGGGCCTGTCAGCGATTACAGATGTGCATGATGCCCAGGCACAATACGACTCAGTGCTGGCTGATGAAGTGCTGGCGCAAAACACATTGACCAACAGCTATGAAGGGCTACGTGAAATCACGGGTCAATCGCACTCTGAACTGTACGTGCTCGATACTGACCGTTTCTCGGCAACGAAAACTCAAGCGGCCATTGACGCCCTAGTGGAAGAAGCGCAGCAGAAGAACCTCAGCTTACTCTCAGCGCGCATCGCGCAAGATGTGGCAAAAGACAACATCTCTTTGCAAAGCTCTGGTCACCTACCGTCATTGACCCTCGACGGCGGTTACAGCTACACAGACCTAGATAAACATGTCAGCGCCAACGGCACCACTAACGACTTTAATATCGGCGTTAACCTTAGCGTACCACTCTACACCGGTGGCGCGACGACCTCGCTCACCAAGCAAGCGGAATTCAACTACGTTGCTGCCAGCCAACAACTTGAAGCGACCTACCGCAGCGTGGTGAAAGATGTCCGTGCGTTCAACAACAACATCAGCGCTTCGATTGGTGCCCTACGTGCTTACGAACAAACCGTCGTCTCTGCAAAATCCGCGCTGGAAGCGACAGAAGCGGGCTTTGATGTCGGGACACGTACCATTGTTGACGTACTTGATTCAACACGTCGTCTGTACGATGCCAACAAAAACCTCTCCAATGCACGTTACGATTACATCCTAAGCGTACTTCAATTGCGTCAAGCTGTTGGTACCTTGAGTGAGCAAGACATTCTTGATATCAACGCGGGTTTGAAAGCGTCAAGCTAAGCCCACACGTGACTGACAATAAAAAATGGTTGGCTTTTGGGCCAACCATTTTTTTCTCGATTCTTCTAACCTAATAGCGTTTAGTAGACCTTATCAACCGTCACTTGGTTTTGCACCAGCCACTTCACCATACCTTGGTAGGTAAGAGCGACGGCTACATCAATCGGCTCTTCGCTGCCCACATCGAACGGCTGACTGAAGGCCACTTCCCAGTGATGCTCATCTTGAGTACGCAAATCAAATTGGTCTGGCGTCAACTGCCAAAGCTGATCGCCCTGCTTGAGCGTGACAGTTTCCACATCAAGCTCCGCAGGTAAAACGGCATTGCTTCTGAGGTACAAGGCCCCGTGCAGCGTATCTTTGATGTCATCACCCACAGTGGGCATTTTATCCAACCAGAGGTTGCTTTCGAGCACCACGGTTGCCTCAGCGACGTCGAGTTGATCGCTGCTGTTCCACACCACATCTTGTGCCGCACATCCGAGCAGCAAAGCACTGCCCAATACAAGAGAGACTAACTTTTTCATCACGTTACCTTTGTGCTAACCAGTCTTTGAGAACTTGAATATCATACTGGTATTCGTTTTTCATTTCCTCAACCCAATCATCAATGTTTTCCCACCAAGCGGGTAATTGGGGTGATTGCGCCTTTTGCGCCACACTTTGAATGCGTTTTAAACCTATCGAGCCGGCTGCCCCTTTGATCTTATGCGCTTCAGAGACGATACCCTCTTGATGTTTGGCAGTCATATTGGAATCGAGCACTTGCAAATACTCTGGCATCATCTCTTCAAACATGGTGATGCTGTCAAGCACGGGCTGTGGCCCGACGATGCCGACATAAGACTCCAACATATCGATATCGAGTAGCTGCTGATAGGCTTCAAGATGCTCGTGGGTGTCAGGCGCGGTTTCGCTCTCTGTTGGCTCACTGCCCGATGGCACCTCGGAGAACTTAGCGATCACATCTAACACCGCTTTCACCGACAGCGGTTTACTGATCGCATCGTCCATCCCTTGATTGAGATACTCGCTCTTATCCTTTATCACGTTAGCCGTGAGCGCGACCAAAGGCGGCAGGTGAGAGTATGTGCGACGGAAATAACTCGCCACATCAAAACCGGTCATATCGGGCAATTGAATATCGAGGAACACCAGATCATAGATCTCTGGATCAAACATCTCCATCGCTTCAGCACCATCCATCGCAATCGTCACTTCATGGCCGAGGCTTTCAAGTAATGAACGTGCTACGGTGACATTCAGCTCGATATCTTCCACCATAAAGATATTAAGCTCTTGTGACGCGGCTTGCGTCACAGACTCAGGTTCATTCAAAGAGACAAGCGGCGCTTTGAGCGTCACAGTAAAGGTACTGCCAAAGCCCTCTTCACTGCTGACGGTAATGTCACCTTCCATCATGTTGATCAGTTGTTTAGAGACCGCAAGACCAATCCCCGTCCCGACTGCGTGCAGGTTGTCCGTTTCCGATTTGACTTGATAATACATGGCAAAGATCTTATCGAGCTCCGCCTCTGGAATGCCGATGCCACTGTCTTCCACCTCAAAGCTAATGTAGGCATGGGCGTCGTCTGTTTCTGCACTGACGCTCATCACCACCCCACCTTCTTTGGTAAATTTCATCGCGTTGCTGATCAAATTCCACAACACCTGACGCAGACGAGTCGCGTCCACTTCGATACCGTGAGGCAGTTCGCTTAGCCGCTCAAGATCAAAACGTAGGCCTTTTTGCGAGGCCATCAGCGCAGAGATACTCTCCATCTCTGCCACAAACTCTTCAAAGTTCATCGGCTCTGGGTAGAGCTCCAATTTGCGACGATCAAACTTATCCATGTCGATGATGTCGTTGAAGATATTCCCGAGCGTAATCGCGCTGACGTTAATGGTTTGCATGTGCTTGCGCTGCTCTTCACTGAGCTGCGTATCAAGCAACATTCGGCTCAACCCCACAATGCCATTCAGCGGGGTGCGCAGTTCATGGCTGATGGTGGAGATAAACGTGGTTTTATCGCGACTGGCTTTCTCCAGCGACTCTTCATGACGTTTACGCTCGGTGATATCGCGGCCAAAACCCACCAACCCTAAATGACGACCGTCCTTGCTGTAAAACGGTACTTTGCGCAGCTCAAAGTAATTTTTGCGTCCATCTGGGTATTCCAGCCACTGTTCGTAGGTCAACGCGCGATTGTCAGCAAACACCTTTTGGTCGGTATCGACAATCGGTTCCGCGATTTCTCGGCTATAAACATCCCAAGGGGTTAAACCGACCAACTGGCTCTCTTTCTTACCAGTCAACTCTTCCATCGCTCGGTTACATCCAGAAAAGACCCCATCGGCGTTACGATAATAGATAAGATCGGGTGAGGCATCGATGAAGGATCGCAGCAGCGCGGTTCGCTCCGCCAACTCGACTTGAGTGCGCTCACGTTGATAGACCTCATTTTCAAGATCTTTCATCGCTTCTTCGCGCGCCGATTCGGCTTTGATCCGCTCTTCAATTTCTTGATTGAGTTTTTCGATGTTTTGTTGAAGTTTGTAGTTCAGCTCTTGGTCTCTTGAACGCATGTCTTTGAGTTTAGAGACGAGCTTGGATAAACGTTGACGAGACTCTTCAAGCTGATCCACCACCACAGAAAGAAAATAGACCGCCCAAGGCGTGATAAGTAGACCAAAGAAGACTGAGCGAACGATGTCAATATCATCCACGTGGCCACTTAACACCAGCGTGATCCCCACCTGGACCACAACGGCCAGTGCCACCAACGCCAAAGCAAGCAAAATTGAGAAACGTAAAATGCCAAGTTTGACCAAGAGGTCGACATAATACTGAGCGAGGTTTTTTATCGGTTTCATTAAACGCTCCGAGCCTAGAATCACCACTGCCTCATGATGGACAGTGGTTTCATACTACCTGTTTTGCCCTTGGGCTGCTAAGGCTTCTCTGACTCGTGAACGTTTAAATGTGGGATGTGTGAAGCGACAAGGCTTAGGGCGTGGCAAGTTGCGGCGCTGTGTAAACGAATGGACGCTCAATCAACGAGCCTTGCGCACCCAACGCATTGAGTGAGCGCCCAATTTCCGTCATCGCCAGCCAGCGGTTTTCACACCAAAGCGGTGCCAACAAGGTAGGTCTGCGTGCCGCCGAAGAGACGCGATGATAGACCACTTCCGGTGGCGTCATGCGGATCATTTCACTGGCAATAGCAACATACTCATCAAGCTCAGGCGCCTGCAGTTTACCTGCTCGCCACGCTTTAGCCATGGTACTGCCTTCGACAATGTGCAGCCCATGCAGTTTGATGCCATCGGCACCCACCGCCAACACTTGGCGCAAAGTCTCCAGGTTGTCATCGCGTGTTTCGCGCGGCAAGCCCACAATCAGATGAGTACACACCTTGATCCCGAGCGCTCTAGCGCGCTCGGTGATACGCGCATAACACTCAAAATCGTGGCCACGGTTGATGCGTTTAAGGGTGTCGTTGTTGGCGGTTTGTAAGCCAAGCTCTAGCCAGATTTCATAGCCTTGCTCCACGTAGTCAGAGAGCAGTTCAAGCACCGCATCAGGCACACAATCTGGCCGCGTTCCTACGCACAATCCGACGATGTCCGCCGCTTTGAGCGCCTCTTCATACATCGACTTGAGCACTTGCACCTCAGCGTAGGTACTGGTGTAAGCCTGAAAATAAGCCAGATACTTGTTCGCGCGACGAATCTCCCCCGCTCGGTCAGTGAGCTGGGCTTGAATACTTTTTACTTGAGCTTGCTCATCAGCAAACGAAGCGACATTGCAAAAGGTGCAGCCACCACGGCCAATCGTCCCGTCGCGATTCGGGCAACTGAACCCACCGTGCAAGGTCAGCTTGTGCACTTTCTCTTTATAGCGACGCTGGAGATCTTGACCAATGGTATTGACTAATTCGTGTAGCTGCATCTCTCACCCAAACGTAAATAAATCTCATTAAGATTTATGTAAAAAAATTACAATCATGAAAATAATTCGGAGAGGAATCTACCGATTTCAAACAGGTGCATCTTTAATCAGAGTCAATAAACATTCATTAAATACAGGCATTTCGCTAAATGTTACGCAAAAGTTAAACGCAATGGTGCATGTTCATGCGAAAAAAGTGGGCGACAAGGGCGAGTTTTCATTGCATTTGCTGCTGACAAAATTGTAGGATACTTACAGTTTTTGTGATTTTTATTACAGACAAAATTGCAAAATCATCGGCGGTATCCACCTCCCACCTATATAAATCACTACATAGTGACAATAAAAACACGGATATCACCAAGGATTGTTTTTCTCGCAATATTTTTCCTGCGAGATACGGAACGGAATCTAAGTCTCCCACCTCGGTTGACTTCGAATCATACAAATCAAGGACAAGACGCCCCTGCGGAATAGGGTAATTGCGTCTAATTGAACTGGAAGGATGTATCTATGGTAGATAGAGAGCAAAGTTCTCAGGGTCTATATACTCCAGAACTGGAGCATGACGCCTGTGGTATCGGTTTTGTTGCTCACCTGAAAAACCGTAAATCACACGAAGTTGTGACTCAAGCACTCGATATGCTCGCTCGCATGGAACACCGCGGTGGTCAAGGCTGTGACCCTTGTAGTGGTGATGGTGCGGGTATCTTGTTGCAAAAACCCCATGAATTTCTTTTAGAAGAAGCAGTAAAGCTCGGTATCAAACTGCCTTCTTTTGAAAAATACGGCGTTGGCGTAGTTCTCTTCCCGAAAGATGAATACAAACGCGAGCAATGTCGTGACATTTTAGAGCGAAACGCCAAGCGTCTCGACCTAGAAATCATTGGCTACCGCGTACTGCCAACCGACAACTCCATGATAGGCGCCGATCCTCTCAGCACTGAGCCTCAGTTCGAGCACGTGTTTGTCACTGGCGGCCCAGGTATGACGCCAGAAGAGCTTGAGCGCAAGCTGTACGTGCTGCGTAACTACACGGTACGCGTCTGCCTTGAGAGCGTGTCGAACATTGGTGATGATTTCTACATCAACTCCATGTCTTACAAAACCTTGGTGTATAAGGGTCAGTTGACCACAGAGCAAGTGCCTCAATACTTCCTCGACCTGCAAAACCCAACCATGGTGACGGCGCTAGCCTTGGTACACTCTCGCTTCTCTACCAACACCTTCCCGAAATGGCGTCTGGCGCAACCTTTCCGTTATATCGCCCACAACGGTGAGATCAACACCGTTCGCGGTAACTTAAACTGGATGAAAGCCCGTGAGGCGATCATCGAGTCGGATCTGTTTACACAAGCAGAAATCGACATGCTATTGCCTATCTGTCAAGAAGGCAGCTCGGACTCTTCAAACTTCGATATGGCACTTGAGCTACTGGTCCTCTCTGGTCGTAGCCTGCCACACGCATTGATGATGATGATCCCAGAGGCGTGGCAAGAAAACAAAACCATGGATCCGACACGTCGCGCGTTCTACCAGTATCACGCGAACATCATGGAACCTTGGGACGGCCCAGCGTCAGTCTGCTTTACCGATGGTGTCCAAGTAGGCGCAACGCTCGATCGTAACGGCCTGCGCCCGTCTCGCTACACCGTGACTAAAGACAACTTCCTTGTGATGGCGTCTGAGTCTGGTGTTGTGGATATTGCCCCAGAGAACGTCGAGTTCCGCGGCCGCTTGCAGCCTGGTCGTATCTTCGTTGCGGATTTAGAACAAGGTCGCATTATCTCTGACGAAGAAGTCAAAGATACCATCGCAGGTGCTCAACCTTACGAACAGTGGGTGAAAGATAACCTACTTAGCCTGAAGAAACTGCCTGATGCGAGCAACCAGTTCAGCCAGCCTTCTCCAGAGCGCCTTCTCCATCGTCAACAAGCGTTTGGTGTCAGCACTGAAGAAGTGAATGAAATCATCGTTCCAATGGCGAAAGAAGGCAAAGAGCCACTGTCTGCCATGGGCGCAGACTGGCCATTGGCTGTCTTGTCTCACCAGTCTCAGCATCTATCCAACTACTTTAAGCAGTTGTTTGCTCAGGTTACCAACCCACCGATCGACCCGATCCGTGAGCGTATGGTGATGTCACTCAATACCTACCTAGGTAAAGATCATAACCTGCTGACTGAAACTCCGCTTCACTGTCAAAAAGTGGAACTGGAATCGCCAGTGCTCGCGAACTCTGAGCTAGAGAAATTGCGTGCGATCGACAACGAACACCTACAGGCGAAAACGCTCGATATCGTGTTCCAAGCCAATGAAGATCAAGGCAAACTAGAGCGTGCATTGAAGCGTATCTGTCAATACGCCGAAGATGCGGTGGTCGATGGCTACTCAATCATCCTACTCACAGACCGCGCAGTGAACTCAAACCACGCGGCTATTCCAGCCATGTTGGCCGTCGGCGCCGTTCACCATCACCTGATCCGCAAAGGTCTACGCGCGAAGTGTGACATTGTGGTTGAAACCGGTGATGCGCGTGAAACGCACCATTTCGCGACGCTACTTGGCTACGGCGCCAATGCCGTCAACCCGTACTTGGTGATTGAGACCATTGTTGAGCTGCAACGCACCAAGAAGCTCGATCCAGAAGCCAGCCCACGCGATCTGTTTGATAACTATCGCAAGGCGATCAACGGCGGCCTGCTGAAGATCTTCTCTAAAATGGGCATTTCAACCTTGCAGTCTTACCATGGCGCACAGATCTTTGAAGCGCTTGGTATCCACAAATCCGTGGTCGACAAATACTTCACGGGTACCGTCTCTCGTATTCAAGGTTTGACGCTCGATGACATCGCAAAAGAAGTCCTCATTCGTCACCGTGTCGGTTACCCCCAACGCGAAATCCCAGTGCAAATGTTGGATGTTGGCGGCGTCTACCAGTGGAAACAGCGCGGTGAAAAGCACCTCTTCAACCCTGAGACGATTTCGCTATTGCAACAATCAACACGCAACAAAGATTACGAGCAGTTCAAGCAATACGCGGCCGCGGTGGATAAGCAAGGCGACAACGCGGTGACGCTGCGTAGCCAGTTGGAGTTTGTTAAGCACCCTGCTGGCTCAATTCCCATCGACGAAGTAGAACCGATTGAAAGCATCGTGAAACGCTTCGCTACCGGCGCGATGTCGTTTGGTTCGATCTCTTACGAGGCGCACTCAACGCTGGCCGTTGCGATGAACCGATTGGGCGCAAAGTCTAACTCGGGCGAAGGTGGTGAAGACCCAATGCGCTTTGAGCGCAAAGAAAACGGTGACTGGGAACGCTCAGCTATCAAGCAGGTCGCATCCGGTCGCTTTGGGGTAACTTCATACTACCTCACCAACGCAGATGAACTGCAAATCAAGATGGCGCAAGGCGCGAAACCGGGTGAAGGCGGTCAGCTTCCGGGTGACAAAGTCGATGATTGGATCGGCGCCACTCGTCACTCAACACCGGGCGTCGGTCTGATTTCTCCACCGCCACACCACGATATTTACTCTATCGAGGATTTGGCTCAGCTGATCTACGACTTGAAGAACGCGAACCGCGCTGGCCGTGTGAACGTCAAATTGGTCTCCGAAGCGGGTGTCGGCACGATTGCCTCAGGCGTTGCGAAAGCCAAAGCAGACGTTGTGCTTATCGCAGGTTTCGACGGCGGTACCGGAGCCTCTCCGATGTCATCGATTCGCCATACGGGCCTTCCTTGGGAATTAGGTTTGGCGGAAACGCACCAAACACTACTGAAAAACGGCCTACGTAACCGTATCGTCGTTCAAGCGGATGGTCAGATGAAAACGCCTCGTGACCTCGCTGTCGCCACATTGCTGGGCGCTGAAGAGTGGGGTGTCGCAACCGCGGCACTGGTAGTTGAAGGCTGTATTATGATGCGTAAGTGTCATAAGAACACCTGTCCTGTGGGCATTGCGACACAAAACAAAACGCTGCGTGAGCGTTTTGACGGCCGCGTCGAAGACGTCGTGACCTTCTTCCAATATATGGCACAAGGCTTACGCGAGATCATGGCAGAACTTGGCTTTAGAACCATTGATGAGATGGTCGGTCAAGGTCAGAAAATGAAGATTCGTCAAGACGTATCGCACTGGAAATACAAGAACTTAGACTTATCTCCTGTGCTACACGTTGAGCAACCGCGCGAGCAAGACGGCGTCTACAACCAGACCGTACAGAATCACAACCTAGAGCAAGTGCTTGACCGTAAACTGATTCAAGCGGCGATCCCTGCGCTCGAAAAAGGCGAAGCGGTCAACGCTGAGTTCCCGATCGTCAACACTGACCGCTCTGCTGGCACCATGTTGTCTAACGAGATTTCCAAGGTGTATAAGGATCAAGGTCTGCCTCAACCGATGAACGTTAAGTTTACCGGTAGTGCTGGCCAGTCGTTCGGTGCGTTCCTTGCGAAAGGCGTCAAATTTGAAGTCGAAGGCGATGCGAACGATTACTGGGGTAAAGGCCTATCTGGCGGTACCTTGGTGCTCTACCCAGATGCCAAATCAAGCATTATTGCCGAAGACAACATTGTGGTAGGTAACGTCTGTTTCTACGGAGCAACCTCCGGAGAATCCTTCATTCGCGGTATGGCCGGTGAGCGCTTCTGTGTACGTAACTCGGGCGCGAAAGTGGTTGTCGAAGGCGTGGGTGACCACGGCTGTGAATACATGACAGGTGGCGCGGCGATTATCCTCGGATCGACTGGTCGCAACTTTGCCGCGGGCATGAGTGGCGGTGTCGCTTACGTTTGGGATAAGTCGGGTGACTTTGAATCCAAACTCAACCCAGAGTTGGTCGATTTGGATCCTATCGAACAAGAAGACAAAGCCTTCTTACAAGATATGTTGACGAAACACGTTCAATTCACAGGAAGTGAAGTGGCTCAGTCTTTCTTAGACAACTTTGAAGCAAGCTTAGCGGCGATGGTGAAAGTCATGCCACGTGACTACAAAGCGGTGCTTCAAAAACGTCAAGCTGAGGCAGAACAAGCAGAAACGGAGGCAGTGTAATGGGTAAGCCGACTGGATTTTTAGAGCATGGTCGTGAACTTCCACAAAAGATCGACCCCAAAGAGCGCATCAAGAACAACAAAGAGTTCGTCCTGAACGACGAATTTGGTAGCAAGATCAATACGCAAGCATCACGCTGCATGGACTGTGGTGTGCCGTTTTGTCATAACGGTTGCCCCATTGGCAACATCATTCCTGAGTTCAATGATGCTGTGTACCGTGATAGCTGGGAAGAGGCGTGGAACATTCTAAGCTCCACCAATAACTTCCCAGAGTTTACTGGTCGAGTCTGCCCTGCGCCGTGTGAAAGTGCATGTGTATTGGGGATCAACCAAGACCCTATCACCATCTGTAACATTGAGAAAACCATCGTAGAAACGGCGTATCGTGAAGGGTACGCCAAACCGAAAACGCCACGCTCTCGCACAGGTAAAACGGTGGCGATCATCGGTAGTGGCCCGGCGGGTCTCTCAGCAGCCGAGCAGCTGAACAGCGCCGGCCATAGTGTCACCGTGTTTGAGCGTGATGAAAAAGTGGGCGGATTGCTACGCTTTGGCATTCCAGACTTTAAACTGAGCATGGAAGTGATTGATCGCAAGATCAATCTGATGGCCGAAGCGGGCGTTGAGTTTAAAGTCAACCAACACGTGGGTGTTGATGTCAACGCTCAGCAGCTTCGTCAAGAGTACGATGTGGTGTTGCTCACCGGTGGTTCAACCGTACCGCGCGACTTGCCAGTCCCGGGGCGCGAGCTTAACGGTGTGTACTTTGCGATGCAGTTCCTCGCACAAAATAACCGCCGCGCCAACAACATGGATCTCAAAGGTGAAGAGATTCATGCCGCCGGTAAACACGTGGTGGTGATTGGTGGTGGTGATACAGGTTCAGACTGTGTCGGCACTTCTAACCGTCACGGCGCTGCCAGCGTCACCCAGGTGGAAATCATGCCGATTCCGCCTGAGAAACGTCCAGCGAACATGCCTTGGCCACAATACCCAATGATCCTACGTACCTCGACTTCACACGAAGAGGGCGTTGATCGTCACTGGAATATTCTGACCAAAGAGTTTATCGGTAATGACCAAGGTGACGTCACCGGTCTGCGTATCGCTGACATTGTTTGGCAAGACGCAAAACCGGGCGAGCGCCCGAGCTTCAAAGAAGTCGAAGGCAGTGAGCGCGTGATTCCATGTGATATGGCGTTCTTGGCAATGGGTTTCTTGCATCCAGAACCGACCGGCGTTCTTGCTCAGCTTGATGTAGCGCTTGATGAGCGTGGCAACGTCGCCACACAAGACTTCGCCACCAATCAAGCGGGTGTCTTTGCCGCAGGTGATATGCGTACCGGCCAATCTTTGGTGGTACGTTGTATCAATGAAGGTCGAGAGTGTGCACGTGCTATCGACCAGTACCTGATGGGGGGAACCCACCTTGAAGCGAAAGCGGATTCACTTATGCTCTCTGCATAACCGCTTACACTGACATCCTTCCAAACCTATCCAGTTGACCAGCACATTGTGCTGGTCTTTTTTTATCCCTCACATTTTCATTGTTACAAAAATGTAACAACAAGAATTCTATCCCTCTGATTTGGCGCACTTTTTTCAGTCAATTACTTGGTAAATAGTCGCCTAGCGTGATCATTCACCAAAAACTTGACCTTTTTCATCATAAGCTATACGTTGTGAAGTCGATGAAAATGAATTCATCCAATTTTGTAAAATAATAAAAGATAATTTTGTGTATATTTATGCAAAATTTAACAATTTGAAAGCATAGTTAGTCATATTTACCAACCCTTTTTGAGTTCAAGCTGGATACGTTGGTAGTACTGTCTGGAAGACAGCGAAGCAAAGGGAGAATTGCAATGGCTCTATATGATCCTCGTCTTGAAAAAGACAACTGTGGATTTGGTTTAATTGCACACATGGAAGGTGAACCTAGCCACAAGCTAGTTCGTACCGCAATTTCAGCATTGGATCGCATGACCCACCGTGGTGGCATCGCCGCCGACGGAAAAACCGGCGATGGTTGTGGGTTGTTGTTGCAAAAACCCGATTCCTATCTGCGTCTGATCGCCAAAGAGAAAGGTTTCAATCTCGGTAAGCAATACGCCATCGGGATGATTTTTTTCAGCCCAGATCCTGTCAAAGCACAATCTGCAAAAGACATCATTAACAAAGAGTTAGCCAAAGAAACCTTATCAGTCGCTGGCTGGCGCGAAGTGCCAACCAACTCTGCGGTCCTTGGTCCCATCGCCTTAAACTCATTACCGAACATTCAACAGGTGTTTATTTCAGCACCGGCAGGGTGGCGTGAGCGCGACATTGAACGCCGCCTCTATATTGCACGCCGCCGCATCGAAAAACAGATTCACGATGACAGCGATTTTTACATTTGTAGCTTGTCGACTCAGGTCCTTGTCTACAAAGGTCTGTGTATGCCAGCAGACTTACCGCGCTTTTACCTCGACTTAGCGGATCTGCGCATGGAATCGGCTATCTGTTTGTTCCACCAGCGCTTTTCTACCAACACCCAACCTCGTTGGCCATTGGCGCAGCCGTTTAGATACCTGGCGCACAATGGTGAAATCAACACCATTGAAGGCAACCGCCAGTGGGCGCGCGCACGTGCGTACAAATTTGCCTCGCCGCTTCTTCCGGATTTGCAAACGGCGGCACCTTTTGTCAATGAAACCGGTTCAGACTCCTCGAGTCTAGACAATATGCTGGACTTGTTCCTTGCTGGTGGAATGGATATCTTCCGCGCGATGCGTATGCTCGTGCCGCCTGCATGGCAAAACCACCCAGATATGGATGCCGATCTGCGCGCATTCTATGACTTCAACTCCAAACACATGGAGCCTTGGGATGGCCCAGCAGGCATCGTTCTATCCGATGGACGCTACGCGGCGTGTAACTTAGACCGCAATGGTTTGCGCCCTGCCCGCTATGTGATCACTAAAGATAAGCTGATCACCCTCGCCTCTGAAGTCGGCATTTGGAACTACGCCCCAGATGAAGTGGCGAAAAAAGGTCGTGTCGGCCCCGGTGAGCTCTTGGTGATCGATACGCGCCAAGGCAAGTTGTGGCAATCGAGCGAGATAGACAACGATCTCAAGAGCCGTCACCCTTATCGCGAATGGATGGAGCACAACGTTCGCAAGCTGACGCCATTTGCTGAGTTATCAGACGATCAAGTCGGCCAACGCAGCTTCGATAACGATCTTTTAAAAACGTATCAAAAGCAGTTTGCGATGAGCAATGAAGAAGTCGATCAAGTGCTGCGCGTACTCGGCGATATGGGGCAAGAAGCCGTCGGCTCTATGGGTGATGACACGCCAATGGCAGTGCTGTCATCCAAAGAGCGCTTAGTGACCGATTACTTTAGACAGAAATTTGCTCAGGTGACCAACCCGCCTATCGACCCACTGCGCGAAAAGCACGTGATGTCATTGGCGACCAGTATCGGCCAAGAGATGAATGTCTTTTGTGAAACCGATGGTCACGCCCATCGAGTCACGTTTGGCTCTCCGGTTCTACTCTACTCAGACATGCAGCAGTTGCTTGGGCTTGATGATGACCACTACCGCAACACCATTTTAGACATCAACTACGATCCGACTCAGAAAGATCTCAAACAAGCGATTGATGATTTATGTGCACAGGCAGAGCAAGTCGTGCGTGAAGGAACGGTGTTAGTGGTGTTGTCAGACCGCGCGTTAGTCAAAGGCCGTTTGCCGATTCCTGCAGCCATGGCAGTGGGTGCGGTACAAACCCGTCTTATCAATGCCAACTTACGTTGTGATGCCAATATCATCGTCGAAACGGCGACTGCGCGCGACCCACACCAGTTCGCGGTACTACTCGGTTTCGGCGCCACTGCTGTCTACCCTTACCTGGCCTACGAAGCGCTAGGCAAACTCATTGATGACGGTGCGGTAGAGAAGAGCTACCGAGAAGTGATGCAGAATTACCAATACGGTATTGATAAAGGCCTGTATAAGATCATGTCCAAGATGGGCATTTCAACCGTGGCCTCTTATCGCTGCTCGCAGCTGTTTGAAGCGGTCGGCTTACACAAAGACGTGGTCGAATTGTGCTTTAAAGGCGTCACTACTCGTATTCAAGGGGCCAACTTTGACGACTTCCAACAAGACCTCTTTAATCTCTCACGCAAAGCGTGGGCGAAGCGTAAGTCTATCGACCACGGCGGGCTACTAAAATACGTACATGGTGGTGAATACCATGCCTACAACCCGGATGTCGTCGGCACATTGCAAAAAGCGGTGCGCTCTGGCGAGAGCCAAGATTACCAAAGCTACGCCAAGCAAGTAAACGAGCGCCCGGTTGCCATGCTGCGTGACTTGATGACGTTGAAAAAAGCCGAGACGCCTTTGCCACTTGAGCGCATTGAGCCAACAACGGAGCTATTCAAGCGCTTCGACTCTGCCGCCATGTCCATTGGCGCTCTAAGCCCCGAAGCGCACGAAGCGCTGGCTACGGCGATGAACCGACTAGGCGGCTACTCCAACTCTGGGGAAGGCGGTGAAGATCCTCGCCGTTTTGGTACCGAGAAAAACTCACGCATTAAGCAGGTTGCTTCAGGCCGTTTTGGCGTTACGCCCCACTACCTAACCAATGCTGATGTGTTGCAAATCAAAGTAGCGCAAGGTGCCAAGCCCGGAGAGGGTGGTCAGTTGCCCGGACACAAAGTGACGGCAGAAATTGCCAAACTGCGTTATTCCGTCCAAGGTGTGACCCTAATTTCACCTCCACCTCATCATGACATTTACTCCATCGAGGATTTGGCACAGCTGATTTTCGATTTGAAACAGGTCAATCCAAAGGCCTTGGTTTCCGTTAAGTTGGTCTCTGAGCCGGGAGTGGGCACTATCGCCACCGGTGTGGCAAAGGCTTACGCTGACCTTATCACAATCTCTGGCTACGACGGCGGAACCGCCGCCAGCCCACTCACCTCAGTGAAATACGCGGGCAGCCCATGGGAGCTCGGTCTAGCGGAAACCCAACAAGCGCTGGTCGCAAATGGTTTGCGTCATAAAATTCGCCTACAAGTCGACGGCGGTTTAAAAACCGGTCTCGATGTGGTCAAAGCGGCCATCCTCGGTGCGGAGAGTTTTGGTTTTGGTACTGCGCCTATGGTTGCGATGGGATGTAAATTCCTGCGTATCTGTCACTTAAACAACTGTGCTACGGGCGTCGCGACACAAGACGAAACCTTGCGTAATCAGTACTTCAAAGGCCTACCCGAACAGGTAATGAATTACTTCACCGGCCTTGCTGAGGAAGTGCGAGGCTTACTCGCCGAATTAGGCGTTGAAAAACTCACGGATCTGATTGGTCGCACCGATCTGCTGCAAGCGGTGGAAGGGATGACGGCGAAACAAGCAAAACTGGATCTATCGAATATCCTCGAAGCGCCGGTTTCTCCAGAAGGCCATCCGCTGTTTTGGACTGAGCCGAACGCGCCGTTTGACAAAGCGCACTTAAACCAACAGATGGTCGATGATGCGATGAGCGCAATCGAAGCGCAGCAGCCCGCAAGCTTCTTCTACAATGTCATCAATACCGATCGCTCAGTGGGCGCACGTCTGTCGGGCGAAATCGCCAAACGCTATGGCAACCAAGGCATGGCTGCCACACCCATCAAGATTTACCTTGATGGTACAGCGGGTCAATCATTTGGTGTCTGGAACGCTGGCGGCGTTGAACAAATCCTCACGGGTGATGCCAACGATTACGTGGGTAAAGGGATGGCAGGTGGCAAACTGGTCATCAAACCTCACTTGGGTACGGCCTTCAAATGCCATGAAGCGACCATCATAGGCAATACCTGCCTATATGGCGCGACAGGCGGCAAACTGTTTGCTGCAGGAACGGCGGGTGAGCGTTTTGCGGTGCGTAACTCAGGTACCATTGCCGTCATCGAAGGCGCGGGTGATAACGCTTGTGAATACATGACTGGTGGCATCGTCGCGATTCTTGGCGCGACAGGCGTCAACTTCGGCGCGGGTATGACGGGCGGTTTTGCTTATGTACTAGATAATAATCAAGACTTTGCAGGGCGAGTGAATAACGAGTCGGTAGAAGCGATTTCGTTGGCCGACCTCTATATCCACCAAGAGCATCTACGCGGCTTAATTGCCGAGCACTTGGAGGAAACCGGTTCGGCACACGCCGAGCATATCCTAGCGAACTTTGATGAATGGATTCCGAAGTTCTACCTAGTTAAACCTCAAGCAGCGGATCTGAATACCTTGCTTGGTCACCAAAGTCGTAGCGCTGCTGAACTTCGCGTTCAAGCACAATAAGTCATGGAGGATGTATGAGCCAGAACGTATACCAATTTATCGATGTCCAGCGTGTCGACCCGGCTAAAAAACCGATTAAGATCCGTAAGATAGAGTTTGTCGAGATTTATGAACCCTTTACCAAGCAGCAAGCGACTGCCCAAGCGGATCGCTGCTTAGATTGTGGTAACCCTTACTGTGAATGGAAATGTCCGGTTCACAACTACATTCCGCAATGGCTAAAGCTCGCCAATGAAGGGCGTATCCTTGAAGCCGTTGAGCTGTCTCACCAAACCAACAGCTTGCCCGAGGTATGTGGACGCGTCTGCCCGCAAGACCGTCTTTGTGAGGGCTCCTGTACCCTCAATGATGACTTTGGCGCGGTGACCATCGGCAATATTGAAAAATACATTACGGACAAAGCGTTCGAAATGGGCTGGAAGCCCGACATGTCTAAAGTCGAGTGGACGGATAAAAAAGTCGCCATCATAGGCGCGGGCCCTGCAGGTCTCGCAGCAGCCGATGTGTTAGTCAGAAATGGCGTGAAACCGGTCGTGTTTGATCGCTACCCAGAAATCGGCGGGCTGCTCACCTTTGGTATCCCTTCTTTTAAATTAGAAAAAGGGGTGATGGAAAACCGTCGTCGTATCTTTAGTGACATGGGTGTTGAGTTCCGTCTTAATGTCGAAGTCGGTAAAGACATTCAAATGAGTGAGCTGATTAACGACTACGATGCGGTCTTCTTAGGGGTGGGTACGTACAAAAATATGCGCGCTGGACTTGAGAATGAAGACGCGCCTGGCGTGTATGACGCGCTGCCGTTTTTGATTTCCAATACCTATAAAGTGATGGACCTTAAAGACGACAAACCGTTTATTGATATGGCCGGGAAAAATGTCGTCGTCCTCGGCGGGGGAGACACCGCGATGGACTGTGTACGCACCTCTATCCGCCAAGGTGCTGCAAACGTGATTTGTGCTTATCGCCGTGATGAAGAAAACATGCCCGGCTCAAGGCGCGAAGTGAAAAACGCTAAAGAAGAAGGGGTAGATTTTATGTTTAACCTTCAGCCTTTGGGGTTAGAAGTCAACGCAAGCGGTCAGGTCACTGGGGTCAAGGTGGTCAAAACGGCATTGGGTGAACCAGATGCTGCTGGGCGCCGCCGCCCAGAGCCGGTCGAAGGCAGCGAACACGTACTGGCCGCCGATGCAGTCATTATGGCGTTTGGTTTCCAACCGCACCAAATGAGCTGGTTAGAACCCTACGGTGTAGAGCTGGATCAGTGGGGCCGAATTAAAGCGGCATCTGAACAAACTTACCGTTACCAGACCAGTAACGAGAAGATTTTTGCTGGTGGTGATGCTGTGCGCGGCTCCGATCTTGTGGTCACGGCCATCGATGAAGGACGCAAAGCCGCAGAAGGTATCTTAGACTTTCTAGAAGTATAACCTTCTTAAAGTCCGTGAAGCGCCCTCTTAGTAAGGAGTACCAATGAAACCTCAATGGCAAACCCTAACCACTCTGCTGCTCGCGTCCATCGCTCTTGCGGGTTGCAGCCAAGGAGTGACGACAATGACAGACAGAAGCGCCGAGCCCTGTGGTGACAAACCTAATTGTGTCTCTACTCAGGATACGCGAGAGAAGTTTTCTCTCGCACCCTTTATTCTGACTAAAGAGGCCAACATCGATGCGATTGAGCGCGCCGCCCTGCAATTACCCGGCGCAAAAACTGCGGTCAGCGATGAAGGTTACTTACGTATTGAGTGCACCTCAAAAATCCTGCGTTTCGTCGATGACTTGGAGCTAAAAATGACCGACGGAGCGCTAATAGTGCGCTCAGAGTCGCGTGTGGGTTACTCTGATTTTGGCGTCAATCGCAAACGCGCAGAACAACTTCGTGACATCCTGAAAGCCGAAGGGCTCATAGAGTAACCAAGACGCTTAAAATAAAAAACCGAAGCGCTGATAGTGCTTCGGTTTTTTGTCGTTGAGAGAGGCTTATATCGGTATTAAACCGGGTCTCTGAATACGACGAGACGCTTTGGCGCAATCTTACCGTCGTCGTTCATTTCACCAACGCCGATAAAACACTTCTCTTCACCTTTCGTCAGGCGAACCGTACCCTCTGTCGGAGCGCCGAAAACTTGCACAGGCTGACCATGCATGACGAGATCGGCCAATTCAGGAATCAAGTTCACCTCAGGCAGATCTTCAACAGCGGTGTCCATCGGGAGCAACAGCGGGTCAAGTAACTCACGCGGCGCGCGCTCTTCACGATGCGCTTGTTCAAGAAGCTCATTAAGCTGCTCTAGCGTCACCATATTCTCGTACGGGTAGTTAGCGACCGCCGTGCGACGCAGCATGGTCACATGCGCGCCACAACCTAGCATTTCGCCAAGATCGTCTACGATAGTGCGGATGTAAGTGCCTTTCGAGCAGTGTATTTCCATCTCGACTTCATCGCCTTCGAAGCGGTGGAGGATAATCTCGTACACGGTGATCTTGCGCGCTTCGCGAGGAACTTCAATGCCTTGACGAGCATACTCATACAGCGGCTTACCCTGATATTTCAGGGCCGAGAACATTGACGGTACTTGGTCTGATTCCCCGCGGAACTTGTCGATACATGCTTCGAGCGTAGGGAGATCCACATTCACAGGACGCGTTTCGACCACTTCTCCATCTGAATCGGAGGTGTTGGTTCGCTCGCCCAGCTTGGCAATCACTCGGTATCGCTTGTCCGAATCGAGCAAGAACTGAGAAAACTTGGTCGCTTCGCCCAAACAAATCGGCAGCATGCCGGTTGCCAGAGGATCGAGCGCCCCGGTATGGCCTGCTTTCTCCGCAAAGTAGATGCGTTTGACCTTTTGCAGTGCGTCGTTGGATGAAATCCCTGTGGGTTTATCCAATAGGATCACACCATCAATAGGACGACCTTTACGACGACGTGCCATTAGTTCTCTTCCTCTTCATCACGACCTGCGTCGTGTTGTTTGCGTTTGTCTTGACTAATCACCTCACTGACGAGGTTAGACATGCGCATACCTTCAACTAAGGTGTTGTCGTAATGGAAGCGGATTTCTGGTGTCAGACGCAGACGAATACGCTTGCCCAACATCATACGGATGTGTACTTCGTGCTCACGCAGTGCTGCCAGACACGATTCTGGGGTTTGCTCGCCAACACACAGGAAGGTGACAAACACTTTGGCGTAGGCTAAATCACGTGACACTTCGACATCGGAAATGGTCACCATGCCCAGACGTGAGTCACGGACTTCACGCTGGAGGATCATCGCCAATTCTTTTTGTAACTGCTGCGCAACGCGCTGAGTACGGCTAAATTCTTTTGACATCTCTTTTCTCACGTTAGAAAGAATGGGGGGATGGTCAAGCCAGCCCCCCATGGTGTATTCAACAACCCATTGCTCTCGTCTTTCGACCTTTGAGAGTAATGTTAGTCAATTAGTCCAGTGTACGTTTGATTTCCACTGTTTCGAAGACTTCGATTTGGTCACCGACGCGAACATCATTGTAGTTCTTAACGCCGATACCACATTCGTAGCCGTTCTTAACTTCTTGAACGTCATCTTTAAAGCGACGTAGGGACTCAAGCTCACCTTCGTAGATAACAACGTTTTCGCGTAGTACGCGGATTGGGTTGTTACGCTTGATCACGCCTTCCGTGACCATACAACCAGCGATTGCGCCCAGTTTCGGTGACTTAAATACGTCACGTACTTCAGCAAGACCAATGATCTCTTGCTTGAATTCTGGAGCAAGCATACCGCCCATTGCTTGTTTCACTTCGTCAATCAATTGGTAAATGATTGAGTAGTAACGTAGGTCAACACTTGCCGCTTCAATCGCACGACGAGCTGATGCATCCGCACGTACGTTAAAGCCTAGGATGATAGCGTTAGACGCTTCAGCCAGTACTGCATCAGTCTCTGTGATACCACCCACACCAGAACCCACGATGTTCACTTTCACTTCGTCAGTAGAAAGTTTCAGTAGTGAGTCTGCAATTGCTTCAACCGAGCCCTGTACGTCCGCTTTTAGTACCACGTTCAGCTCAGCCACTTCACCTGCAGCCATGTTAGAGAACATGTTCTCAAGTTTGGATTTCTGCTGACGAGCCAGTTTCACTTCACGGAACTTACCAGCGCGGTAGTTAGCGACTTCACGTGCTTTACGCTCATCACGTACTACTGTTGCTTCATCACCTGATGCAGGAACACCAGATAGACCTAGAATCTCCACAGGGATAGATGGACCAGCTTCAGTAATCTCGTGACCTAGCTCGTCGCGCATTGCACGAACACGGCCGTATTCTTGACCACAAAGAACGATGTCGCCTTTATTTAGGGTACCTGACTGAACCAGTACTGTAGCCACTGGACCGCGACCTTTATCTAGACGCGATTCAACCACAACACCAGACGCCATGCCTTCTTTCACAGCTGTAAGTTCAAGAACTTCAGACTGAAGAAGGATCGCTTCTAGAAGACCGTCGATGTTGGTACCCTGTTTCGCAGAGATGTGAACGAACATGTTCTCGCCGCCCCACTCCTCAGGAATAACGTCGTACTGAGCAAGCTCATTCTTAACGTTATCTGGGTTCGCATCTTCTTTATCGATCTTGTTCACTGCAACGATTAGAGGCACTTCTGCCGCTTTCGCGTGCTGGATAGCCTCAACCGTTTGTGGCATTACGCCATCGTCTGCTGCAACCACAAGAACAACGATATCCGTCGCTTGAGCACCACGAGCACGCATTGCGGTAAACGCCGCGTGTCCAGGAGTATCAAGGAAGGTAATCATACCGTTTTCAGTTTCTACGTGGTAAGCACCGATGTGCTGGGTAATACCACCCGCTTCGCCTGAAGCCACGTGTGTACGACGGATGTAGTCAAGCGTCGATGTTTTACCGTGGTCAACGTGACCCATGATGGTCACAACTGGCGCACGAGGTGTCGCTTCAGCGTGGCTATCACGATCGTTTAGAACCGCTTCTTCAAGCTCATTCTCTTTACGCAACACGACCTTATGACCCATTTCTTCAGCGATCAATTGCGCTGTTTCTTGGTCAATCACTTGGTTGATGGTCGCCATTGCGCCCATCTTCATCATCGCTTTAATCACTTCTGTTGCTTTCACTGACATCTTGTTTGCCAGTTCAGAAACCACGATGGTTTCACCAATCACAACGTCTGCTTTTGCAACCGAAGCGGTCTTGTCGAACGCTTGTTGCATAGAAGAAGGCTTCGCTAGACGACCTTTCGCGCGGCCTTTACCACGTCCAGGGCGAGCGTTGCGTTCTTGATCATCGTTTTTGCTAGAGAGTTTCTTCTTCTTGCGACGACGACCCGCTTCTTCACGGCGATCTGCTTCATCTTCGGCTTCACGTGCGTAGGTTGAAGTCGTTACATGGTAATCTGTATTTTCCATATCACCCTTTTTCTTTTCAGCAGCAGACCAACGCTCTTTATTCTTCTCAGCCAATTCGCGAGCTTCTTCAAGCTGGCGCTGACTTTCCTCTTCAGCCTTACGCTTAGCTTCTTCTTCCTGACGACGTTTAAGCTCGTCGGCCTCTTTTCGCGCTGCTTCTTGCTTAGATTTCTCTTCAGCGCTACGTTCGTTCTGTTGTCCAGATTGACGTTTCGCCTTCTCGGTAGCGTCACGTTTGGCTTTCTCTTCTGCCTCACGTTTCGCTTTTTCTTCCGCTTCGCGTTTTGCTGCTTCTTCTGCTGCACGTTTTGCTGCTTCTTCGGCTTCACGTTTTGCTGCTTCTTCAGCTTCGCGTTTTGCCGCTTCTTCAGCTTCACGTTGAGCGGCTTCTTCAGCCTCACGTTTCGCTTCATCTTCAATTGTGCTCGCTTTCACGTAAGTACGTTTCTTACGAGTCACAACGTTGACTTCTTTGCTTTTGCCGCCACCCGCATTAACACTCAATGTGCTGCGAGTTTTACGTTGCAGGGTTAAGCGAGTTGGCTCAGCGTCACCATTGGTGTCGCCGTGCGCTTTTTTCAGGTGAGTCAGCAGTTTCTGTTTTTCATCTTCTGTGACTTGATCTGTGCTCGCTTTTTTCATTCCTGCGTCAGCAAGTTGCTCTAATAGGCGGTCTACTGGCGTACCAATTTCTTCACTTAGTGCTTTAACGGTAATTTGCGTCATGCCGCTCCTCCTTGCTGGGAAATTATGCTTCTTCGCCGAACCAACAGATGTTACGTGCTGCCATGATCAGCTCGCCCGCACGCTCTTCAGTTAGGCCTTCAATACCTTCTAGGTCATCAATACCCTGGTCAGCAAGATCTTCCAATGTGGAGACACCTTTTGCTGCCAGTTTAAATGCCATTTCGCGTTCTAGGCCTTCAAGACCTAGTAAATCTTCTGCAGGCTCTAGACCTTCAAACGATTCTTCTTGTGCTAGGGCGATCGTGGTCAATGCTTCTTTGGCACGGCTACGTAGCTCTTCAACAAGATCTTCATCCAAACCATCAACCTCTAGTAGCTCGTTTACGGGCACGTAAGCGATCTCTTCTAGAGTCGAGAAGCCTTCTTCAACAAGCAGTTGAGCAAAGTCTTCTTCAATATCTAGGTACTTCATAAAGTTTTCGATAGACGCTTGTGACTCTTCAGCGTGTTTCTTCTGAAGATCTTCAACCGTCATCACGTTCAGTTCCCAACCCGTTAGCTGAGAGGCGAGACGAACGTTTTGACCGTTACGGCCAATCGCCTGAGCTAGGTTGTCCGCTTCAACCGCGATGTCCATTGAGTGCGTATCTTCATCAACAATGATGGAAGCAACATCAGCCGGCGCCATAGCGTTGATCACGAACTGCGCTGGGTTATCATCCCAAAGCACGATATCAATACGCTCACCACCAAGTTCACCCGATACGGCTTGAACACGCGCACCGCGCATACCCACACAGGCACCGACAGGATCAATACGCTTATCGTTGGTCTTCACGGCAATTTTTGCACGAGAACCAGGATCACGCGCTGCGCCTTTCAATTCGATGATTTCTTCTGCGATTTCTGGCACTTCAACACGGAACAGTTCTGCCAACATTTCTGGCTTAGAACGTGTGATGAATAGCTGGAAGCCACGCGCTTCTGGCGCGACGCGGTACAGTAGGCCACGTACACGGTCACCAGGACGGAAGTTCTCACGTGGTAACTGGTCATCACGCAGAATAACCGCTTCCGCGTTGTTACCCAGATCAAGAATGATGGTGTCGCGGTTCACTTTCTTCACCACGCCAGTCACAAGCTCACCTTCGTTGTCGATGAACTGTTCAACGATCTGTGCGCGCTCTGCTTCGCGAACTTTCTGAACAATCACTTGCTTCGCAGTTTGCGTCGTAATACGGTCAAACGTCACCGACTCGATTTCGTCTTCTACGTAATCGCCAACTTGCAGCTCTGGATCTTCGAATTGCGCCGCTTCTAGTGAGATCTCTTTCGTTGGATGCTCAACCTCTTCCACCACTAACCAACGGCGGAAAGTATCAAACTCACCGGTTTTACGGTCGATAGCTACGCGAACCTCGATTTCGATTTCGTACTTTTTCTTAGTCGAGGTAGCGAGTGCGATTTCTAATGCTTCAAAAATACGCTCACGAGGTACCGCTTTTTCGTTCGATACCGCTTCTGCTACCGCTAAAATTTCTTTACTCATTTTAAATAGCCTCTAAGACTTCGCTTAAAATTTAGGGATCAGGTTAGCTTTTGAAATGTTGCTTAATGCAAACTCTTCATCGTTGCCATCCACAGTAATCGTCACTGTTTCACCTTCGACAGAGTGGATAACACCTTTCCACTTACGACGGTTACCGATAGCCATTTTCAAAACGATGCTGACCTCGTGACCAATAAATTGCTCATAATGTGCCGCTTTGAAAAGTGGTCTTTCTAAACCTGGTGAAGACACTTCTAGGTTGTAAGCCACTGTGATTGGATCCTCAACGTCCATCACCGCACTGACCTGACGACTCACTTCTGCACAGTCATCGACGGTAATGCCATTTTCATGGTCAATAAAAATACGCAACGTTGAGTGTTCGCCTGCGCGAATAAATTCTAATCCAACTAACTCATAACCTGATGCTGCTACAGGAGCTTCAAGCATTTCAGTAAGTTGTCTTTCTAAACCAGTCATTTAAACCACTCCAGAAACAAAAAAAGGGCTCAGAGCCCAATTTAAATTCCAAGCAAGCTCTGAACTTTTAAAAAGTTCAGATAACAAAAAACCCCGATATAGTCGGGGTTTTTTGTTGCTGGACCCTGATACGTTAAACGATGTATTTCATCATTTAACTCGCAGTGACTATTCGACATAATCAAGCCTGCGAAAACTTGCAACATCCTAATTTTCATCAGATAAGAACTGGTCAAATCTCAATATAGGAATTGGTTGCGGGGGCCGGATTTGAACCGACGACCTTCGGGTTATGAGCCCGACGAGCTACCAAGCTGCTCCACCCCGCGTCCGACTTGTCGAGCATTATACGCTCTCCAAGGTGTTTTACAAGTTTGTAAATAATGGTGCCGAGAGAGGGACTCGAACCCTCACACCAAAGGCACTAGCACCTCATGCTAGCGTGTCTACCAATTTCACCATCTCGGCATAAATCTTACTTAAGCGAGCTATCGCTTATTGAGGAATTTCGTCACCCGTTGTAGGTGCAGGAACTTCACTCACGTCACCAGCTTGAATCACTTGACCTTGTGTTGGGTCAACCCACTGAGACTCTGTCTTGTGTGTCGACATGTTGCCAAGCACTAGGCTGATAACAAAAAATACTGTTGCAAAAATTGCAGTCATTCGGGTTAGGAAATTTCCTGAGCCGCTTGCGCCAAACACTGTGTTTGATGCGCCTGCACCGAATGAGGCTCCCATATCTGCGCCTTTACCTTGTTGAATCAGCACGAGGCCGATTACACCAACCGCTGCCAACAGGTAAATCACAAGTAGAACGGTAAACATGCTTTCCACCTATGTTCCAAATTGTTGAGCCAGCGCCGTTCTAGGAGTCGTCCTGAACAAGGCTAGCGACCTCCTCGTTGAAGGCGGAGCAATACTAGCGAAACGACATAACGCTGACAAGTGGTATTTTTGAAAAAATTGGCTTTATCGTGTCGAACGCTTAAAAAAAGGACAAAACCAAGCTTTTCATGGATAAATCTTGTTCAAACCGCCACTTAGAGGGCGGTAAACTCCGGACTGTAGTCCACCAAGCCCTGTACACCTTGCACTTCACCTGCTGCTAACTCTATGACTTGGAACGCGCCAGCCGGCACATCCCAACGACAATGCAACTGATGCTTCTCCGCTGACTCGAAGCCAAAACGGCCATAATAGTTCGGATCGCCCAAGACCACACAGGCGGGATAACCAAACTCATGCAGTGACGCGAGCCCTTCTTCAACCAATTGTGCCGCGATCCCCTGATTGCGATACGCGTTCGCCACCGCTAAAGGCGCGAGCCCTTGCCAGTTTTTCTCTTCACCATTAACGGTTACTGGGCTAAACAACACATAACCGACGACGTCACCCTCATCGTTGCACGCGACCAAAGACAAAGTGCGATTGCCGTTTTCTCGCAGGCTCATCACCAAGTTGGCTTCAGCGTCAGTGTCAAAAGTGGTTTGGAGTAATTTTTCGACCGACAGAATATCAGCGGGCGCTTCAGTTCGAATAAGCATGGACAACCTCTTTGTTTAAGGTCTCAGATTGTACGCCTTTCTGAACAAAGTCGGCCAGTTGATTCATGCACATTTGCAAGGGTTTAGGTAAAAGCGTGAGATCAACACTGTCCATCAAGTTTTTGACTTCCAGACCAAGCTCGGTATCCCCCTCGATAGAAAGGCGGCGTTGGAAAAAGAGCGTATCTGGATCTTCTTTGCGACCTGCAATCAACACCAAATCATTGAGGTTGCCACTGAAGGTCACATCGGCGGTCATCGGAGTATCGGCAACCTGTAGCTGTTCATCTTGATAACTGATGAACCAGCAGAGATCGAGATCTTTGATCGCGACTTTAAGCCATTTGTCTTGCAAGAAGTCAAAATCGCCGTCTTCGAGGGCTTCTTTAAACACCGTGTTTAGTCCATCCAACAAGGCTCTTTTTTGAACAAAATGAGGCAAGAAGTGGATTGGAGATCGCAAAATTGATGCGGCATTACGAACTAGCTGAGTGCGAATCTTGTTAATCACGCTGATGATCCGTTAATTTGTCAAACACAACTCGCCATCATAGTGGATGTCACTGAGAGAAATCCTGTTATTTATCAAAAAACAGTCTTTATCCTTCTCTTCCTTGTCATCACGTCACAAAGGTCGTTATAGTTGTATTGACGTCTTAGTAAATATGCCGCTTACTAAGAAGAATCCTCGGAGAACTGGTACAAACTTGATGCTCTCGCAACAACTTCAGCATTGGTTTACAAAAATAACGGCGAAGAGTCCGTTTTTTTTTGCGATCTTAGATAACCAACATCACTATGCTTTGGTGAATGGGCGTTACTGCGACCTTTCTGGCCTCACGCCTGCGGAAATGGTCGGAATGTGCGACAGCGAAATTCTTGGTAAACAGTTCTACCAACAGCTCAAACCCTATTATGAGCGGGCGTTTAATGGCGAAACGTTAGAGGCAGAAATCACCCTTGATGACATCGACCTCGAAACCAGCGTTCATTTTAGTCTGACTCCCGTTGAGACTGAAGGCAAAGTCGAACACATCGTCTTTCATGCCATCGATACCTCTGAAAAACAAATTTTGGTTCGCTCTCTCGAAGAGTCAGAAGGTAAATTCAGCACCTTAACCACGATACTGCCAGATGGATTACTGCTGGTCGAAGATGACTGCATTCTGTCGGCCAATCCCGCAGCGCTGCGTCTACTCGGTTTTGAGATGATTCAAGAACTGCTGGGCGAAAGCTTCTCTCGCCTGTTTGTCGACGAGAAAACCAAGACCGTCTTTGCCAAATCGCTAGAAAACCAGATCGTCAAAGCGCCTTTGGTCTGTTTAACCGGGCCGCGCTGTGGTTTTGAGCGTAAAGTCCAGCTACACGCAGGCGCAACCAAACTGCTTGGTGGCAACACCCAAATAGTGCTGATTCAAGATGCCGAAGTGAGTAACAAAACACTCTCACCAACCAGTAAAGAGGATGCGCACCTCGACTCACTAACCGGTCTCTACAACCGCTTTGGGTTTACCAAGCGCCTTGAGCAACTGATTCACAACGAAACGCCGTTGATTATGCTCTATCTAGACATTGATAACTTTAAAAATATCAATGACTCACTGGGTCATCACATCGGTGACAAAGTGATCAAAGAAGTCTCATCAAGACTAAAACGTCTCTTGCCTCCCCAAGCGATTTTGGGGCATCTGGGCGGTGATGAATTTGGCCTTATTCTGCCCGAGCCAGAAAACAACCGCATGGCCGAGATGCTCTCTGAGCGTATTATCTCGCTGATTAACCAACCTTTTGATTTGCACCACTTTAGTAAGCGCTTAGCCTGCTCTATCGGCAGTGTTGCGTATCCAGGCGATGGCAACGACGCACGCATTTTGTTGCAAAATGCAGACACCGCGATGTACGAAGCGAAAGATCGCGGCCGAAATCGTTTGATCAAATTCAACGATCAAATGAACAAAGAAGCGCGGATGCGCCTTTGGCTCGAAATTGAGCTGCAAAAAGCGCTCCAGCAAAACGGGTTAGAGGTCTGGTATCAGCCGAAAGTGAACGCGCGCGATTTTAGTATCAATGGCGCCGAGGCACTGATCCGTTGGAAACATCCCGTTGAAGGCTACATCAGCCCTGGCGCCTTTATTCCGGTGGCCGAGCGCGCTGGATTGATTGAGCACCTTGGACGCGTGGTGATGCGTGATGTGTTCAATACGGTCAAACGCTGGAAGCTACAAGGCATTTTGCCGGGACGTGTCGCCATCAACTTGTCACCCGAGCAGTTTGGCAACCCTAAGCTTATCGACTACATGGAAAAGCTCTTGCGTACCACTGAGCTGGACCCTAACTGCATCACCTTTGAGTTGACTGAAAGCGCCGTTATGAGTGACAGCGAGCACACGCTACAGATGCTCAACGCGATCAAAAAGCTTGGTTTTTCCTTGTCGATTGATGACTTCGGTACCGGCTACTCGTCACTCTCTTATTTGGCACGCTTTCCGATTGATGAGCTCAAAATAGACCGTGCCTTTATCACCGACATCGACACGCTACCTAAGCAGATCACCGTCATCGAGAACATCATAAATCTCGGTAAATCGTTGAGCTTAACCGTGGTGGCCGAAGGGGTAGAAACCCAACAGCAAGCGACCTTGCTCTCTAATCTCAATTGTCATGCGATTCAGGGTTTCCACTTTCATCGCCCTCAACCGAAACAGGACATTGAAGAGCTGTTCGCGCAAAACCGCCGTCACAAGAACTAACCCTGCGGTATTTTTTACCACTAAGTGATTATTTTCAGAGCGAATTCGCTCAAACCTGCCTCACATCAAATTTGCTATTCATAAACCTTCATAAAATGCCCAGCATACTTTGACACCTCTTCGCCCACGCCTTGGACGTGGCGGATTAAGAACGGGTAATGTGCAATGGAACTCCTATGCCCAGCAGGCAATCTTCCTGCTTTAAAAACCGCGATTGATTGCGGTGCTGACGCGGTCTACATCGGCTTTAAAGATGACACCAATGCGCGTCACTTCGCAGGCCTCAACTTTCAAGGTAAGAAGCTCGACAAAGCGGTCGACTACGTTCATGACCACAACAAAAAAATTCATATTGCGTTGAATACCTTTGCTCATCCGAATGGGTTTGAACGCTGGACCAACGCCGTCGATCGTGCAGCCGATTTAGGCGTGGACGCCTTGATCGTCGCAGACATTGCGGTGCTCGATTACGCCGCCAATAAATACCCAGATCTTGAGCTACACTTGTCGGTCCAAGCTTCAGCCACCAATGTCGCCGCAATCGAATTCTACCAACAGAACTTCAACGTCAAACGTGTCGTGCTGCCTCGTGTTCTCTCAATTCATCAGGTAAAACAGCTGTCTCGCAACATCACCTCAGATGTCGAACTGGAAGTGTTTGCCTTTGGCAGTTTGTGCATCATGTCGGAAGGTCGTTGCTACCTCTCCTCATACATGACAGGAGAGTCCCCCAACACCGTTGGCGCCTGCTCACCCGCGAAATACGTCCGCTGGCAAGAGACCGAGCAAGGATTGGAATCACGCCTCAATGATATCCTGATTGATCGCTATCAAGCGGGCGAAAACGCTGGCTACCCTACCCTGTGCAAAGGGCGTTTTGACGCAGAGATCGCAGGAGAACACAAGCGCTATCACGCCCTTGAAGAGCCGACCAGCTTGAATACTTTGTCTATGCTACCTGAGCTGTTTGCGGCAAATGTGGCTTCGGTCAAAATTGAAGGACGCCAGCGCAGCCCGGCGTACGTCGAGCAAGTCACGCGAACATGGCGCGCTGCTATTGACCGCTACCAATCCGCGCCAGAGCAGTATCAGGTGGAACCGCAGTGGGATGCAGCCCTTGCGAACGTTTCCGAAGGGACACAAACCACACTGGGTGCATACCACCGTAAATGGCAGTAGAGACTGATATGGAAAACACGATGAAATACGCCCTTGGTCCCTTACTCTACTTCTGGCCAAAGCAGAACGTTGAAGACTTTTATCAACAAGCGAAGCAGAGCGATGCGGATATTCTCTACTTAGGCGAAAGCGTCTGCTCTAAACGACGTGAGATGAAACCTAGCCACTGGTTTGACTTGGCGCAAGAGCTGAGCCAAGCAGGTAAACAGGTGGTGCTCTCCACCATGGCACTTCTAGAAGCGCCGAGTGAAGTCAACGTGATGAAAAAGTACATCGACAATGGTGACTTCGCTATTGAAGCGAACGATGTCTCCGCGATTCAGCTCGCCTCACAACACAAAGTGCCTTTTGTGGTCGGCCCTGCGGTCAATACCTACAACGCCCACACGTTAAAGCTGTTTCTTAAACAGGGGATGATACGCTGGTGCATGCCCGTTGAGCTCTCGCGAGAGTGGCTCTCAAACACCTTATCGCAATGTGAGGATCTAGGCATTCGCGGCCAATTTGATGTTGAAGTGTTCAGCCACGGTTACCTGCCTTTGGCCTATTCAGCGCGCTGTTTTACCGCGCGTGCGGAAAACCGCGCCAAGGATGACTGCGAAACCTGCTGCATCAAATACCCGACGGGTCTCAAGGTACGCAGCCAGGAGGGGCAAGAGGTCTTCAATCTTAATGGCATTCAAACGCAATCCGGTTATTGCTATAACTTGGTCAATGACTTGCCGAGCATGCAAGGCTTGGTCGATGTGGTGCGCTTAAGCCCACTCGGATTGGAGACCTTTTCACACGTCAGCGAGTTTAAAGCCAATGAACAAGGTCAAAAACCTCAGATGTTGCACGATCGCCAATGCAATGGCTACTGGCATCAAATTGCTGGGCTTAAAGTGAAAACTCTAGACTAACGAAGAAGGCCATCGCATTGCGATGGCCTTGTCATTATTGCGTTGCCTCTATGGCTTGCTGCTTCGCTTTGGCGAGCTGTTCCGCTTTCACTTGGTTATAAATCCGGCTCAGCTCCAAGAAAGAGTAGCGGTGCTCGACATACTCATACACATTGAAGGAGATCGCGAGCTTATATAAAGAGATTGCACTAGCGAAATCCCCTTCGCTTTGATAGCGCTTGCCTAGGTAGAAATACGCTTCAGTGAGACGCTGAGCCAGCAACGTGTTATCACGGGTTCCCGCTAAGATCGCTTTAAACGCTTGCTGCTCCGACACTTCACCTAACGTGATCGCCACCAGCACCCATCCCCACTGCTCATCTCGGTCATGATAACGCTCAAGCAAGGTAGCGCGGGCTTGCTCTGGTGCACGCTCCGCTTCAATGATGTAGAGCCACAGCGCGCGAAACGGATCGCTCGGATCCTCGGCAAAATGCTTGTTCATGTCTTCAAGCGCAAGATCAAGTCGATCGCCATAGTACAAGGCAATAGCTCGATTGCGCGCCGCATAAGAGTTCTCAGGATCGAGCTCTAACGTCGAATCGAACGCATCGTACGCTGCGTCGAATTCACCAATTTGGGTAAAGTAGACACCAAGCAGGTTAAACAGATCGGGCTGCGCGGGATTCAGTGACAAAGACTGATTGAAATCGAGTCGAGCTAAGTCACGCAGACCAACACTGTCATAGTAGTTTCCACGCTCGTAAAGCATCTTCGCCCGCACATCATCATTCAGATCCGTACGTTGCAGTAACTGACTCAAACGCGCTATTTGCACTTCCTGTTGAACACTGGCTTGCAGAGGGACAGCCATGGGAGGGTAGAGCCACTCCGCATTTTGGTGAGACTGAGTGGCACAGCCTGCGGTAATGAGAAGGGTCAGGCCTAGAGTTGCGGTTTGAAACCATTTCACAAATAGATACTCCTGTAGCTAAGCGAGGCTTAGCGAAATCCCTGAAAATAATAAAGGGAGCGTAATGCTCCCTTTATAACATGCTTTTAGAGTAATAATCTAATTTACCCCCTTAGGAGGCAAACGCGATTATGCGTCAGACGCTGGCTTCTCTTCTGCCGCTTCTTCCGCTTTCTCTACCGCTTCTTTCATGCTTAGACGAACGCGGCCTTGACGGTCAATCTCAAGCACTTTCACTTGAACTTCTTGACCTTCTGCAAGGTAGTCAGACACTTTCTCTACACGCTTGTCAGCAATTTGAGAGATGTGTACTAGACCATCTTTACCTGGAAGGATTGTTACAAATGCACCAAAGTCAGCTAGACGAGCCACTTTACCCGTGTAGATGCGACCAACTTCAACTTCAGCCGTGATCTCTTCGATGCGGCGGATAGCTTCTTTCGCTGCCGCGCCTTCCGTTGCTGCAATCTTGATAGTACCGTCGTCTTCGATTTCGATAGTTGTACCTGTCTCTTCAGTTAGAGCACGGATAACTGCACCACCTTTACCGATCACGTCTTTGATCTTCTCTGCGCTGATCTTCATGGTGTGAATGCGAGGAGCGAATTCAGAGATGTCTTCACGAGCACCAGAGATAGCTTCATCCATTACAGATAGGATGTGCTTACGTGCACCTTGAGCTTGGTTAAGCGCAATTTGCATGATCTCTTTAGTGATACCTTCGATCTTGATGTCCATTTGAAGTGCAGTGATACCCGTGTTAGTACCCGCTACTTTAAAATCCATGTCACCTAGGTGGTCTTCGTCACCAAGGATGTCAGAAAGAACAACAAAGTCGTCGCCTTCTTTAACAAGACCCATTGCGATACCCGCAACAGAAGACTTGATTGGTACACCTGCGTCCATAAGAGCAAGAGAAGTACCACATACCGAAGCCATTGAAGAAGAACCGTTAGATTCCGTGATTTCCGATACCACACGTACTGTGTATGGGAATTCATCAACAGAAGGCATAACAGCTGCAATACCGCGTTTAGCCAGTTTACCGTGGCCGATTTCACGACGCTTAGGAGAACCTACAAAACCCGTTTCACCAACACAGTATGGAGGGAAGTTGTAGTGTAGTAGGAAGTGATCTTTACGCTCACCGGTTAGCTCGTCGATGATTTGAGCATCACGCTGCGTACCTAGCGTCGCCGTTACTAGAGCCTGAGTTTCACCACGAGTGAATAGTGCGCTGCCGTGAGTACGTGGAAGCACACCAGTACGTACGTCTAGCGCACGAACCATATCTTTTTCACGGCCGTCGATACGTGGGTTGCCCGCGATGATGCTGCGGCGAACCACTGTCTTCTCTAGATCGTGGAAGATAGTGTGGATTTCTTTCGTGTTTGCTTCTGGATCTTCAGCAAGCAGCACTTCGTTCACTTCACCTGCGATAGCGTGGATACGGTCGTAACGCGCCATCTTCTCAGTGATTTGGTATGCTTCAACCAATTTCGCTTCAGCCAGTTCTGCGATACGGTTTTTAAGCGCTGTGTTCTCTTCTGGTGCAACCCAATCCCAAGCTGGTGTTGCCACTTCAGCTTTGAATTCGTTAATTGCAGAGATCACGGCTTGCTGTTGATCGTGACCAAACACAACCGCTGCTAGCATCTCTTCTTCAGTTAGGTTATCCGCTTCTGATTCAACCATCAGTACCGCAGATTCCGTACCCGCAACCACTAGGTCTAGCTTAGACGTTTCTAGTTCAGTGTTGCTTGGGTTAAGAACAAGTTGACCGTCGATGTGACCAACACGCGCTGCACCGATAGGACCGTTGAACGGAATACCAGAGATAGCAAGTGCTGCAGACGTACCAATCATTGTTGGGATGTCTGGTTGAACGTCTGGGTTCACAGATACTACTGTTGCAATCACTTGTACTTCGTTTTTGAATGCATCTGGGAATAGAGGACGGATTGGACGGTCGATCAGACGAGCCGTCAGTGTTTCGCCTTCAGAAGGACGACCTTCACGCTTGAAGAATCCACCTGGGATTTTACCCGCAGCGTAGGTACGCTCTTGGTAGTTTACTGTTAGAGGGAAGAAGTCTTGACCTTCAACCGCTTCTTTTTTACCTACGACAGAAACGAATACCGCGGTATCGTCCATAGTGACCATAACGGCAGCCGTAGCTTGACGTGCAATAACGCCAGTTTCTAGAGTAACTGTGTGGTTACCGTACTGGAACGTTTTAACAACTGGTTTTTCGAACATTGTTATTCCTTGTGTCTAGGTTCACGCCGTGATGCGAAACCTAAAAAGAGTGGATTAAGACTCAAGGCATTACGAATTAAACAGTCTAGAGTTTAGTTTCTAACTCCCAACCTAAGGGCTAAGTTATCGGTGAGAAGCTGGAAACTAAATTCTATGACTGGCCCAAATGGCAATTGTAATGCAATGAGCTAATTGAAAATCCTAATCAGGATTTGCCGCCCGTAGTATAACGGCATAAATGAGGTTTGGCTAAATTTAGACAACAAAAAAGGGGCTATAAGCCCCTTTTTTACAAACTATTCTATGCAGACGCTGATTAGCGACGTAGGCCTAGACGTTTGATTAGCTCTTGGTAGCGACCTAGATCTTTACCTTTTAGGTAGTCTAGAAGCTTACGACGGCTAGAAACCATACGTAGAAGACCACGACGGCTGTGGTGATCGCCTTTGTGAGCTTTGAAGTGACCTTGTAGGTGGTTGATAGAAGCTGTAAGTAGAGCTACTTGAACTTCTGGTGAACCAGTGTCGCCTTCAGAGCGCGCGTATTCTGCAACGATTGCTGCTTTAGTTTCTGCATTCAGAGACATCATTCTCTCCTAATAAGAGTAAGTTAATATTTGTGCCAGCCAATCTCTGATTCAGCCGACACGAGGAGCGCGAATTATAGGGGATGCGACTAGGCGGTGCAATAAGTATTTTGGTTATCAAGGGTTGCACCAATGGTGGGTGCGGTAGCGCCGCGGCGACAAAGGGTGCCCTGCGGCATTTTTCTGATAAACTGTCGGGCAAACAGTATTCTAGTGAAAATGAACAGGATTCATTATGAAAATCGGTATTATCGGCGCGATGGCGCAAGAAGTTGCGATTCTAAAAGACGCGTTAGACAACGTCCAAACCACGACTAAGGCAGGCTGCACCTTTTATGCAGGTCAACTTCACGGTGTGGATGTCGTATTGCTGCAATCTGGTATCGGTAAAGTGGCCGCGGCCGTCGGCACCACCTTGTTGATCAGTGAGCATCAACCAGACGTCGTGATCAACACTGGCTCTGCGGGCGGGTTCGACTCATCGCTAAATCTTGGTGATGTCGTGATTTCGAGTGAAGTTCGCCACCATGACGCCGATGTGACCGCGTTTGGCTATGAAATGGGCCAAATGGCCGGCCAACCTGCGGCGTTCGCGGCGGATGAAAAATTGATGGCCGTCGCTGAGCAAGCACTAGCAAAAATGGACGACAAACACGCGCTACGCGGTCTGATTTGTACTGGCGATGCGTTTGTCTGCACCGCAGAGCGTCAAGCCTTTATCCGTACCCACTTCCCATCTGTCATTGCCGTAGAGATGGAGGCTTCTGCCATTGCTCAGACGTGTCATCAGTTCGCGGTGCCTTTTGTTGTCGTCCGCGCAATCTCTGATGTTGCAGACAAAGAGTCACCGATGAGCTTTGAAGAGTTTTTACCTCTGGCTGCGCAAAGCTCTTCGGAAATGGTGATCAATATGGTTCAGTTACTGAAATAAGCGCAGTGGAGCATCATGGAAGATCTGTTCACTCAATTCTACGCTGGGGGCGCACTGCTGGTGATGTGGGGCGCCCTGCTTTGCAATTGGCTGCTTCCTTTTCCCAGAGAGGCGCACCCCGCCATCCTCTGGCACAAATTTGCCGAGCAGTTAGCTGAGAAGGTCAATACCCGCGCCAGCTACTCACAAAGCCTCATCTCTGGGACGCTGGCATGGGGCTTAATGATACTGCCGACACTGGCAGTCTTAATCGCGCTCAAACCTCTGGTTTGGCAACCCGCCCTATTTGAACTCGCGTTTTTGCTGCTGGCGATTGAGTGGCGCAATACCCAACGTTTTGGCCGCCTCTTTATTGAAGCGCTCGCTCGCAATGATAAAGAGCAAGCTCGGCTGCTTATTCGCCCCTATCTCAATCGAGAAACCCGTCCGTTGTCGCTACTTGGGCTTGGGAAAGCGGGCGTAGAAACGTTGACGATGTCGTACGGACGCAATCTGATTGGCGTCTTATTTTGGTATGGCATCTCTGGTGCGACTGGCGCCTTTTTGTATCGCATGTGTGTCGAACTGGCGAGGGCATGGTCACCTTCTCGTGAATACTTTCATCCATTTGGGCTACCCGCGGTGCGCGTTGTCGCGATACTCGACTGGTTACCGCTGCGCCTTTATAGCCTCTTCATATTGCTGGGTCAGCGTAGCCGTGCGACTTATCTTTTACTAAGGGAGCAAGCGAGGCAATGGCCGCTACCCGGCCCAGCTTGGTTATTGGTGAGTGTTGGCGCGAAGTTGGAGTTATCGATGGGTGGGCCTGCAATCTACCCCACTGATGCCAAACATCAAGCGAGCAAAAAGCGTATCCGAGCGAAACTCGGCGGGCGAATCGCCCCGTCAGCCATTCATGTTGCCCAAGTCCTGACTTTACTCAACCAACGATTACTCGTCTGGTTTGTGTTACAAAGCCTGATTATGGCAATGATTTATCAAGGATTCTAATGAGATTGCGCTCCCTTTTTGCGCTGTTGGTACTGACTAGCGCCCCTTCGTGGGCGATCGAGCGCATCGTCAGCTTGTCCCCTCACACAACTGAGTTGGCGTTTAGTGCTGGGCTTGGCGATAAACTGCTCGGCGTCTCCGAGTACAGCGATTACCCTGTTCAAGCGCAGCGCATAGAGCGAGTCGCCAACTACCAAGGCTTTAAGCTCGAGAGAATCATTGCCTTGGAGCCGGATTTAATTCTCGCGTGGCCGGGCGGAAATCCCGCCAAGGAGCTCGACAAATTGGCTCAGCTTGGCTTTGATATTTATTACTCTCAAGCACACTCCATCCCGGACATCGCCGAAAACATTGAGCGCTTAGGGCAGTTTGCTGACGACCCATCGGTCGCCAAGCAGCGAGCCGAGCAGTTTAGGCAAACGCTGAATGATATGGCTCAGCGCTACGACACCTCGCAACCTGTACGCTATTTCTATCAATTGAGCGAATCACCCATCATCAGTGTCGCGCAAGGAAACTGGCCGAGCGAAGTGTTTACTTTTTGTGGCGGCGTCAATGTATTTGAAGATGCTGCCATGCCCTACCCTCAAGTGGGAATGGAGCAAGTGCTGCTCGCCAATCCTGAGGTCATGTTTACCTCCGAGCACGCCATTGCCAATGGCAGCATGTGGCAACGTTGGCAGAGCGAGTTAACTGCCGTTCAAGCCAACAACGTATGGTCACTCCACTCAGACTGGATCAATCGACCCACGATGCGCACCCTCAAGGCCATTGAGCAAGTGTGTGACTATTTTCAGCAGGCCCGAGAAAAACGCTAGCGATGGCGCGAGCCTTTCCCTTACAATTGCGCCTCCTGTTTTTGCTGCAAATGAAGAGAAACTCGTGTCATGGACACTATGCTGCTCTACTTTTTTGACTTATTCGGTACGGCTATCTTTGCTATCTCTGGCGTCCTGCTGGCAGGCCGTTTAAAAATGGATCCCTTTGGCGTAGTGGTACTGGGTAGTGTGACGGCCATTGGTGGTGGCACCATTCGAGATATGGCGCTGGGTGCCACGCCTGTGTTTTGGATCACCGATACCAATTACTTGTGGGTGATTTTGTCGACCTGCTTGCTGACGATGTTGATCGTCCGCCGCCCTAAGCGCGTGGCGTGGTGGATACTGCCGGTATGTGATGCGATTGGTCTGGCGGCGTTTGTCGGTATTGGCGTGGAAAAAGCCATGGTCTATCAAGATTCGGCTTTGGTGGCCGTCATCATGGGCGTGCTAACCGGTTGTGGCGGTGGCATCATACGCGACGTCTTAGCCCGAGAAGTCCCGATGGTATTGCGCAGTGAAGTGTACGCGACGGCCTGTATTGTCGGCGGCGCTTTTCACACAACCGCCCTCAGCATGGGTTACGACACCAACACCGCTTTCTTATCAGGCGTCTTGTCTACCTTGCTGATTCGTCTAGGGGCGATTCGCTGGCATTTGTCACTGCCCACCTTTGCGATTAACCGCTAAATCGCGTTAAACCAACATAAAAAACCCAACAAAAAGGTCACTACGATGAGTGACCTTTTTGCTTAATCTAACGCCGAGCTAGACTTTATTTTTGCACGCGGCGTAGAACCTGCTTCAGTGCGTCGAAATCGTTGCCTAAATCTTCAGACAATAGTTCCATCGCAGCATGCTTGGCGAGAGGGCCTGGCAGTTCGATGTCGGTATCCAAAATCTTATCAACCACTTCTTTGAATTTGGCAGGATGAGCGGTACAAAGGAATACCCCCGTTTCGCCCTCTTGAAGCTGCTCATCCAATACGCGGTAAGCAATCGCGCCGTGTGGCTCACATAAGTAACCCAAAGAATGCAACGCTTTGACTGACTGAGCACTTTGGTCATCAGAAACAGCGCCTTTACCTAGTGTCTCCAAGCCCCACTCTTTGACGCGGCATAGCTCTTCGATGCGCGGCCAGTTGTTTGGCTGGCTGACATCCATCGCATTGGAGGTTGTCGCGACAGTTGGCTTAGGATCCCACTGACCGGTCTCTAGATAACGTGGCACAGTATCGTTGGCGTTCGTCGCCGCAATGAAGCGTTTGATCGGCAAGCCCAACGCTTTTGCGAGTAGACCGGCGGTAAGATTACCAAAGTTACCACTTGGTACTGAGATCACTAGGTTCTCACGCTCGGCTTTACTCAACTGAGCAACCGCTTCAAAGTAGTAACAGATTTGCGCCATTAGGCGGCTGATGTTGATTGAGTTAGCAGAGTTAAGACCAATCTCTTCACGCAGCGCTGCATCATCAAAGGCTTGCTTTACTAGTGCCTGACAGGCATCAAAATCACCATCGATAGCGACAGTATGGATATTTTGACCCAAGGTACAGAACAGCTTCTCTTGCAGTGGGCTGATCTTACCTTTCGGATAAAGGATCACAACATTGATGTCTTCCATACCATAGAAGGCATGGGCTACCGCTGCGCCCGTATCACCGGATGTGGCCGTTAAAATGGTAATTTTACCGCCATCAGACACGGCTGCTAAAGATTGCGCCATAAAACGGCCGCCAAAGTCTTTGAACGCCAGCGTTGGACCGTGGAACAACTCTAGTGCGTAGACCCCATCTTTCACTTTGTTGATCGGTGCTGGGAATTGGAATGCCGCATCCACCATCGAATGCACTTGCTCTTGCGTCAGTTCATCGCCGATCAATGCCGACAAAATCTTGGTGCTACGAGAAACAAAATCCTCTGCTAAAAGCGCATCCACATCATCGAATGTTGGCAGTTCGGATGGAAAAAATAGGCCTTGATTGCGACCTAACCCTTGGCGAACGGCTTGGCCAAAGGAAACTTGTTCATCATTTTCTTTTATGTTGTAAAGCTTCATAGCTCACTTCCTGTTACTGTCGACCCTTGTTTGTTCAAACGACAAACATGGACGAATCCTTCTTCATTTTGTACGTAGTTCTGCTCGAGCCAGTGAGCAACCCGCTCGGCGACGTCTTTGTCTTTGCAAATACTAAATAGTGTGGGACCACTTCCTGAGATGCCCGTTGCTAAGGCGCCTGCCGATGCCGCGTATTTACGCGCATCCGCAAAACCAGGCAGCAGTTTCTCACGATATGGTTCTGCGATCACGTCTTTGATCATTTTCGCAGCCAACTCAGGCTGACCCGAGTGGCACGCGTGAATAAAGCCCGCCAAGTGGCGACCGTGAGCAATAATATCTTGACGGCGGTACTGAGCCGGCAAAATTGCGCGCGCTTGTGCCGTCGACACTTTAATGCCCGGGTAAGCCATCACCCAGTACCAATCATCAAAACAAGGCACTTCTTGGCTGATGATACCGAGCTCTTCTAACATCAACTGCACGCCACCTAAATAGCAGGGCGCAACGTTGTCGTAATGGATACCACCGGAAATTTGACCTTCCATTTCCCCCATCAACGCCAGTAGTTCGGTTTCATCTAAAGGCTGTCCATGAAAACGGTTAAGTGCATCCAATGCCGCGACAATAGAACAGGCGCTTGAGCCAAGCCCAGAACCAATCGGCATGTTTTTCTCTAACGTCATCTCAACCGGCAATACGGTCTGCCCTTTTTTGTCCAGCTCTCGCGAGAACACTTGCCAGCAGTGATAGACAATGTTCTCTTTCGCATCGCTCGGCAGCTTATCGACGAAACGACCGGCGGTGCGTAGGTCAAACGCGTCATTCCCAGCTTTCACCAATACACGATCACCAAGTAAGGTGCCATCCACAGGTGACACCGCGGCGCCAAGCACATCAAAACCCACACTGACATTGCCAATTGACGCTGGGGCGTATACCACTACATCCATACCACGACTCATTACACTACACCCCTAATTTCCAGCCAAGTGTACGCATCACGTCAGCAAAGACGCCCGCGGCAGTCACTTCCGTGCCCGCACCATAGCCACGTAGAACCAAAGGAATGGGCTGATAGTAACGGCTGTAAAACGCCAGCGCATTTTCACCATCTTTGATTTTGAACATTGGGTCGTTCTCATCGACCGCCGCCATGCTAACGCGGCACTCTCCATCTTTGATTTCACCAACGTAGCGCAGTACTTTACCCTCTTGGGCTGCCTGCTTTGACAGCTCTTGAAAGTAAGCGTCCGCTTGAGGAAGACGCGCCATAAACTCGTCTACCGTACCAGAATCATCAAAGCCTGGCGGCAGCGCCTGATCGACCACGACATCTTCAAGCTCAAGATTCATACCCGCTTCACGAGCCAGAATAAGCAGCTTACGTGCGACATCCATACCGGACAGGTCGTCACGTGGGTCAGGCTCGGTAAAGCCGTTCTCTTTAGCGATATTGGTCGCTTGGCTCAACGTCATGCCTTCATCCAATTTACCGAAGATGAAAGAGAGAGAACCCGACAAAATACCAGTGAAGCGCTCAAGTTCGTCACCCGCTGAAATCAGATTTTGCAGGTTTTCGATGACGGGAAGGCCGGCACCAACGGTTGTTTCGTACATTAGCTTACGACGAGAGCTACGCGCGACATCGCGTAACTGATGATAGTAGGCCATGCTCGCCGTATTGGCTTTCTTGTTCGGAGTAACGACGTGGAAACCCGCCGCCAAAAAGTCCGCGTATTGGTTAGCAATCGCTTCGCTCGAGGTACAATCAACCAAGACTGGGTTGATGATGTGATTACGTTGAACGGTCGAGATCAGGCGCGCTAAGCTGAACTCTTCGCTTGCGCCATTCATACGATCACGCCAGTGATCCAAAGGCAGTCCATCACTATCAAGTAGCAGACCTTTACTATTGGCAAGGCCACAGACACGAAGCACGATGCCTTTTTCTGCTAACTTGGCTTGTTGACGCTCGATTTGATCCACCAACTCGCCGCCCACACCGCCGACACCGACAATAAAGACATCAAGGAAGTGCTTTGAGTTAAATAGATTTTCATGACACGCTTTGATCGATTCAGAGATCTTATCTTCTGGGATCACCGCCGAGATTGCACGCTCAGAGGAACCTTGTGCAATCGCAACAATATTGACGTTCACTTCCGCAAGCGACGAGAAGAACTGAGAGGCCACACCGCGTGATGTGCGCATGCCATCGCCCACTAGGGTCACAATGGCAACGTTATCGATAAAATCTACCGGCTCGAGCAAGCCATCTTTCAGCTCCAACTCAAACGCATCAGCGAGCGCTTTTTGCGCCAGCGCTTTATCTTGCGCTTCGATACAGAAGCTGATGCTGTACTCTGACGATGACTGAGTGATCAAGACGATAGAGACGCCCGCCGATGACATCGCACCAAACACACGACTCGCCATGCCCACCATACCTTTCATACCAGGACCGGAGACGTTAACCATAGTCAAATCGTTGAGTGTCGTGATGCCTTTGATCGCCAGCTTGTCTTCGCCCGTATCTTGGCCAATCAAGGTACCTGCACCTTGAGGGTTAAAACTGTTTTTGATGAGGCAAGGGATATGGAATTGCGCAATCGGTGCAATCGTTTTGGGATGCAGTACAGACGCGCCAAAGTACGACAACTCCATCGCTTCTTGGTAACTCAGTGACTTAAGCAGACGCGCGTCATCAACTAAACGCGGATCGCAGTTGTAGACACCGTCAACATCTGTCCAAATCTCGCAGCAATCGGCACGCAAACATGCCGCTAACACTGCGGCAGAGTAGTCCGAGCCATTGCGGCCCAACGTGACCAACTCACCTTTGTCATTGCCCGCGGTAAAGCCCGGCATAATATTGACATGGCCTTGTGGAAGCGGCTTCTGACGAAAGTTCTGAGTGGAAATCTCCACATCTACCATGGCTTCAAGTGGCTCACCTTTTGCAAAAAGGTACTCAACCGGATCGATCAAGCTTGCCGCTTGACCTTTCGCTTCCAAGACTGCTTTCATCAATTGAATCGAGACGCGCTCACCTTTGCTGATGATGCGAGCATTCACGTTATCAGGACACATACCCAGTAGGTTGATGCCATGAACAAATTGACGCAGTTGAGAGAGGGAGGTTTTGACTTGATGGTTATAGGCACTGCCATCGATCGAAGGTAGCACTTGTTTGATGTCTTGGAACAGGTCGCGGAACGAATCTTCAAGCTCGGCGATTTGCAGTTCAGACTCTCCGTTTTTCAACGCTGATTCAATCACAGCCACGAGCTTGTTGGTTGTTTTACCCGGTGCGGAGAGCACCACGGCCACTTCTTCTTGTTGGGCATTATTGGCAATGATATCCGCCGCTCTTAAGAAGCGGTCGGCGTCCGCCAAAGACGAACCGCCAAACTTTAATACACGCATCCCTTCCTCCAAATGATAATAAATGGGTATAAAAAAAGGCCTGTATCTTGTTGGATACAGGCCTTTTTTTGAATTTTCTTCGCTTAGCAGCCTGCCCCAACATAAATAGTGTCGGTAATAATAATGGTTGTGGTCATTACTGAGCTGTTAAACATATTTGATTCTACTTGATGTGTTTGCTTCACATAGGTTTAACCTATTTGTGAATAGCGAGTCAACGAAAACTTGCTATTTTTTCATTTGCTGATTCTTGCACTAGGTTCACATACGCCGACCATAGCAACAAGACTCATAACAAATCATCCACAGACGCTCCGCCTAATAACCAAATGCTATATAATTTCTGCTCAATACGGTGTACTTTTGTGCTTTAATGATAGTTACCCTTCCGTTATGACTTGAAGGACAATACACCTCAAGCGTAATGTGGGCAGTGGAGAAAACAGCACGAATCAATCGAGCGACAACGAAACAACCATAAGCTAAGGAGTGGCGTATGAAAACGACAATCGGCCTCTTGCTGCTGCTTACTACTTTTTCGTCTGTTGCCGTCACCTTGCCCCCCTTGCCTGCCTCGCAACACACGTCACCGCACAAGCTCTTCATTTCGAGTGAAAATGACAGCTTAGATTTTGACTCTTGGAAAATTGATGGCGGTTACTCTTATTCTCTGTTCGACAATATCGATCTCTATGTCGGTGCGCGTCTCAATCAAAGTGACACAAACAGTGAATCAGGATTTCTTAGTGGGGTGAGTTACCAGCTTACGCCGCGTCTCTCAGTGAAAAGTACCTTGCACTCTTACAGCATAGAGAGTGTCGATGAAGGGAAACGTCAGCCAGCGCTCTCAGCCGAAGTGTCTAGCCGGATGAAGCTGACTGAAAACCTCGATATACACGCCACTCTCGATTATCAAGAGTGGCAACAAGGCGTTGAGGTCGGGTTAGGCTTTCGCTTCTAACTCCACTCTAACGCCTCAGAAGACATCAAAACGCCATTCCAATCCGCGTAGATATGGTCGCCCGGTTGAATCATCTGGTTTTGTATAGTGAGTGTTACGTTGACTTCACCCGCACCGCGCTTCTCAGTCTTGAAAGGACAGGTACCTAGCGCTTTTATGCCTAGCTCCATTTCAGCCATCGTCGCGACATCACGTACCGCACCATTAACAATGACCCCTTCCCAATTGTTTTCGATCGCCATGATCGCCAACTGATCGCCGAGTAGCGCTTTTTGACACGAGCCATGCCCATCGACCACCAGCACCTTTCCGCTGCCATCTTGACTCAGCATGTCTCGCACTTTGGAATTGTCGTGATAACAACGAATAGTGACGATCTCTCCCCAAAAAGCCAACTTACGGCCAAAGCTTTGAAGCGGTAACTCAAGCAGTGTCACTTTATCTTCGTGCTGATCACAAATATCAGGCGTAATATCCATTGTATATCCTCCATGAAACATTCAATTGTTAAAACTGATTCTCTGACGTTCGCCTCGTAACCCCAGAGGGTAAATCGACCTTTATAGGCATCGAGTGCGCCACTGCCCTAGCGATTCTTGTCGACCATCAGGCAAACAAGACACCAAGATCAACATCTCTCCTTGGACGTAGTAAATGGCATTTTGCCCAAAACGGTTGGCCAATGAAAGCGCGGTTTGCATCGGCATCGTCACCGCCAGGCTCTCTTCGCTCCATTCAAAACGGCGATCCCCTACCAAGACTTCACTCCATGCTGCGCCGCCTAGACTTGTGATCATCGCCTGCTGCCGAAGGCGATTTTGCTCTAAGGTAAGGCGTTGGCTGGCGGGGTTCCACGCCGTCACGATGGCGAACGCATCAACAGGTGGCGTACTGATAAATCGGAAAAATGGCTCGCGATAGGCTTGCCACAGCTGAGCATTGATTGTCATATCGTCAACAGTTTTACATTTACTCGAGACTATTAATATTTGTTACATTAGAACTCTTGATATAAATCAACAAAGTGATTGGAATTAACATTTCTGCATTGTTAGCATGCTGTTAACATTATAGAATCCGCTTCAACGACTAATGGGATACAGAGGACTAAGGGACCTCGCTGCAAGTCTGTTAGACACCAAGGATGGCGGGCAACTAAAGGCAGTGTAATTTTAAAGTCTTTGGTTTATTATCAACAAGACATTACCTGTATGTTATGTTTTTGCCTAGAATTTATTCTATTAGCACAGTTTTTTCACAAGTTTAGGTACCGCCAATGCAAACCCCGCACATTCTTATTGTTGAAGATGAGCAAGTAACTCGTAACACTCTAAAGAGTATTTTTGAAGCAGAGGGATACGCTGTTTTTGAGGCCAGTGACGGTGAAGAGATGCACCAGGTTCTGTCTGAGAGCCATGTAAATCTGGTGATCATGGATATTAACCTGCCTGGTAAAAACGGCCTGCTACTGGCTCGTGAGCTGCGCGAACAAGCCAATGTGGCACTGATGTTCCTAACAGGTCGTGACAATGAAGTGGATAAAATTCTAGGCCTAGAAATCGGTGCGGATGATTACATCACCAAACCATTTAACCCACGAGAATTGACCATTCGCGCGCGCAACCTGCTTAATCGTTCGATGAACGCCAGTGCCGTGCAAGAAGAAAAACGTAGCGTTGAGAAGTACCAGTTCAATGGTTGGGTACTGGACATCAACAGCCGCTCACTGGTGAGCCCAAGTGGCGATGGCTACAAGCTACCTCGTTCAGAATTCCGTGCCCTACTGCACTTCTGTGAGAACCCAGGTAAGATCCAAACTCGCGCTGATCTTCTGAAGAAAATGACCGGCCGTGAGCTTAAGCCTCATGACCGTACTGTTGATGTTACGATTCGTCGTATTCGTAAGCACTTTGAATCGGTATCAGGCACGCCTGAAATCATCGCGACTATTCACGGTGAAGGTTACCGTTTCTGCGGTGATTTAGAAGAGTAATCGACATCTCGCAGTCAACATAAAAATGGAGCCTAAGGGCTCCATTTTTGTTGGGTATTTTTGGTATGTGCTGCTCGGTTGGATCAGCCTTTTCCACCACGGATGGCTTGAATGATTTCTGTGGTCGAGCAACCGTCTTCAAAATTGAGCACTTTGACTTCACCGCCGTTAGCAATCACCTCAGCTCCACCAGCAATCTCTTCAGGCTTGTAATCACCGCCTTTGACAAGCAGATCCGGCAATACCGTGGCAATCAAGCGTTGTGGGGTATCTTCACTGAACGGCACTACCCAGTCGACGGCACCGAGCCCTGCCAGCACGGCCATGCGGCGATCGGTTGGGTTGACAGGTCGACCTGGGCCTTTAAGGCGTTTTACCGACTCATCAGTATTGACAGCGACGATCAAACGATCGCCGAGCTCCGCCGCATGATTGAGGTAAGAGACATGGCCGGCGTGCAAGATATCGAAACAGCCATTGGTCATGACCACTTTCTCGCCTTTCTGCTGCGCCTGCTTAACGGCAGTAATTAACGCTTTCTCGCTGATCACTCCGTAATCGGTATCTTGGCTGCCATGTACAGCTTCGGCAAGCTCGATGGTTGATACCGTAGAAGTACCCAGCTTACCCACCACAACGCCAGCGGCGGCATTGGCCAACGCACACGCTTCATCCAACGCTTTCCCTGAGGCAACCGAGGCAGCCAACACGGAAATCACCGTATCGCCAGCACCCGTCACATCAAACACTTCTTTCGCTTGAGTAGGAAGATGGAATGGCGCTTGCCCGCGACGTAGCAAGGTCATACCGTGCTCACTACGCGTCACCAAGAGTGCGTCCAAGTCAAACTGTTCGATAAGGGCTAAGCCCTTTTCCACCAAGTCGTCATCGGACTTCACTTTGCCTACCACATGCTCAAACTCTGCCATATTAGGTGTCAACAAAGTTGCGCCGCGGTAGCGTTCAAAATCTGCCCCTTTCGGGTCGATAAAGACAGGCACGTTCGCCGCTCGCGCTTTTTGAATGTACTGCTGGACGTGCTCGAGCGCGCCTTTGGCGTAATCCGATAACACCACCGCTTTGACGTTGGGCAGTGCATTCTCCATACGAGCAAGCACTAATGACGGGTCAACACCTTCAAACTTGTCTTCAAAGTCGAGACGAATCAGTTGTTGCCCTCGGCTCATCACGCGCAGTTTTGTGATGGTTGGATACTCGGCCAAACCAACAAAATCGCAGGTCACGTTCAGCGCCGTCAGCGTATCACTCAACACCTGAGCTGGCTCATCAATACCCGTTAGACCGACGATGTGCGCATGTCCGCCGAGTGACGCAATGTTCATAGCGACGTTGGCGGCCCCACCTGGACGCTCTTCGTTATTTTCTACTTTAACCACAGGCACCGGTGCTTCTGGTGAAATACGGCCAGTCGGTCCGTACCAGTAGCGATCCAGCATCACATCACCAATGATTAAGACACCAGAATCCTTGTAGTTCGGCAGGATAGGTTTCATCAACGATCTCCAAAATTAAATTCTCGCGAGAGTTTAGCACAGCGTCATACCACCCTAAACCCTTGCCTTAATGCCAAATTGTCGGAATTGGGCGATTTTTCTGCCAGCCACCGCGTATCGGCTTTGTCACTTTAGTAAACCTTAAAAGGCCGACTCCAACGTTAACCACTGCGCCCATAGTCTCTGCACCAGCGCACGCTCGTCGGTAAATTTATCTTGCGTGACATCGGCGTCAAGGTTGAGCAGATTGCGGTGATGAATTTGGTTGCGCATGGTGGTGTAGGCGTGAGTCAGCGCCTGCGCCGCCGATTCCTCAAGCACACCTTGCGCCATCATGGATTCGAAAATACGGACGTTATCACTCCAACGCGTGAGTTTTGGCTTCTCATGGCTATAGCGAAGTACTAAATATTGCGCCAAAAACTCCACATCAGTGATGCCGCCTGGGTCTTGTTTGAGCATAAAGCGACCAGGCTTTTTCCCACCCAGATGAGCGCGCATTTTTTCTCGCATTTCGGCGACGTTTTTACGCAAACTGGCTTCATCGCGCGGCGTCGCCAACACCTCATGGCGCGTTTTAGCAAATGCAGCTTGTAGCGGCTCATCACCGTAAATCATGCGGGCGCGCACTAGAGCTTGATGCTCCCATGTCCACGCCTCTTGATGCTGATATTCATCAAAGGCGTCGGCAGGGCTAACCAGTAAACCAGAGATGCCGGATGGCCTTAAGCGGGTATCCACTTCATACAAAATCCCCGAGGCTGTGCGGGTTGAGAAAATATGGATGATGCGCTGAGCAAGGCGCAGATAAAACTGTCGCCCATCAATCTCTTTTGCGCCATCAGTGTAGACGTTCACTGGGCAGTCGTGCATGAACACGATATCCAGATCCGAGTTGTAGCCCAACTCCCAGCCTCCCACTTTGCCATAGCCGACGACCGCAAAGCCTTTTCCCTCTCTCTCTTTGAGGTGCGTCGGCTCGCCGTACTTCTCTGCCATTTGTAGCCAAGCTTGATGGACGACCGACTCAACAATGGCTTCGGCTAAATAGGTTAAGTGGTCACTCACTTTCATGACAGGTAAGACACCGGCGATATCGGCGGCGGCAATACGCAAGATGCAAATCTGTTTAAATTGACGCAGTGCCTCCATCTGCTGCTCCATATCATCCTCTGGGATACGGGCAAGAAAGTCTCGCAATTCGGTGCGGTAACTATCAAGCGGGACAGGGTTATACAACTGCTGAGGGTCAATCAGTTCGTCAAGCAAGATCGGATAGCGACCCAACTGCTCCGAGATCATGGAACTGGCGGTACACAAACGCACCAGTTGCGTCAAGGCTGCAGGATGTTCATCCAGCAGCTCAAGATAAGTGGTACGTGTGACAATTTTGTGCAATAGATGCAGCACTCTCGGTAAACCGAACTCTGCATCCTGATGTGAATAGATCGCAGCAAAGATCTTGGGCATCAAACGGTTGAGTACCTCACGCCCACGTGGGCCCAAGGTTTTTTTCGCCAAATCATGCTTAAATTGAATGATGGTCATCGCCATCGCACTGGCTTCTTCTCGCCCGATGTCATGAGATAAAATATGCTCCATCACATCCGGTTTTTCTGCCATATCCCACAGCTCATGAAAATGCTTGGCGACATCGCTCTGCTCATGCTCTTCTTCATCGTCACCAATTAATGCCTGAAACACATGGTGAACCCGCTGCATGTGCGCTTCTACCTCGCGCGTTAGTGCAGGCCAGTCAGCAAAGCCCATCGCCGTTGCTAACTGACACTGCTCAAGGTCAGACTCTGGCAAGGTTTGCGTCTGTTTGTCGGCCATCGCTTGGAGCAGGTTCTCCAAACGACGCAGAAAATGATACGCCTGAGTGAGATGGGTCACTTCATCCCTTGAGAGCAACGCCAGTGCTTCAATCCCCTCTAAGGTGACTAACAATCCACGCTGCCTTAAGCTCGGCTCTCGGCCCCCACGGATCAACTGGAACACTTGGGCGATAAATTCGATTTCGCGGATACCACCAGCCCCTAGCTTGATATTGTTACTCAGCCCACGGCGGCGTACTTCACTGCTGATCATGGATTTCATTCGGCGCAGCGATTGAATGGCACTAAAATCGATGTAACGACGGAAAACAAAGGGTCGCAACATCTCTCTCAGCGCTTGATATTCGGGATACATCTCTCGCCCCATCACTCGCGCTTTGATCATCGCGTAGCGCTCCCAATCACGCCCCTGCTCTTGGTAGTAATCTTCCAGCGCGGCAAAACTCATCACCAAAGGGCCACTCTCGCCAAAAGGGCGCAAGCGCATGTCGACGCGGTAACAAAAACCGTCAAAGGTGTGTTGATCGAGCGCTTTGATAATGCGCTGGCCCAAGCGGGTAAAAAACTGAGCGTTAGCAATCGAACGACGGGCACCTTGGGTTTCCCCGTTTTCTGGATAGGTAAAAATCAGATCGATATCGGATGAAAAGTTGAGCTCACCACCGCCAAGCTTACCCATACCAATGATCAACATCGGCTGTGGCTTCCCCGCCTCATCACAAGGTGTACCCCACAATTCGCAACAGGCTTTATATTGCCATTGATAGGTTTCAACAATCATCGCCTCAGCCAGCTCCGAAAGATGATTCAGGCTCTCTTCCAATGTCCAACTCTGACAAAAGTCTCGCCAAGCGATGTAGGTCATTTCACGACGACGAAACTGTCTTAAGACTCGCTGTCCTTGCATCTCATCGGAACAGGTTTCCAGTTGCGCGCAAAGATCTGCGCGATAGTGCTGCTTGCGATCTTGCTCAGTAAGCATCTCTGGCAGCTGACGCAGCAGTGACTCATCTTTGGTCAGATTGTCTGCGACGAACTGACTTAACCCTAGGACGTACTTGAGCGACTCGAGCAACGCGGCTGGCCATTGCGCCAATGCCTCACTGGGCAGCGCCGCGAACGCTTTATCACTAAGAGGAGACAACGAGGAAGGCAAATGCATGAGGAGTCCTTACAATCGAATGCATAAAAAACCGAAGACGTTAGTTATACCAGACTTGCGTCAATAAAAAACGCCCATGCGTAGGCGATGGGCGTTGGTTCAATCAATTTTATTGGTCGTTGCGCGATTTATTCGTCAGACACGGAAAGAGGTAATTTTTTCATCCAACTCTTCGGCATTGCGCTGCATCATTTCTGACGTCTCAAGCAGTTCCGTTACCACCACCACAGAGGCTTCCACCAGCTCACGAACATTGGTCAGGTTCTGGTTCATCTCTTCCGCCACGCTGCTTTGTTGGCCCGCTGCCGTCGCAATTTGGAAGTTCATATCATTGATTTGGTTAACTTGCGATACGATACCATCCAGCTCACCGCCAGCATTGGTGACCAATTCCACCCCTTCTGCCGCTTCAACAACACTCTTTTCCATCAACTCAACCGCCGAGGATGCGCTGCTTTGCAACTGAGAAATCATATCTTGGATCTCGACCGTCGCTTGCTGTGTGCGCTGCGCCAGATTACGGACTTCATCCGCAACCACAGCAAAACCGCGCCCGGCTTCGCCGGCACGCGCCGCTTCAATCGCCGCGTTCAATGCCAAAAGGTTGGTTTGCTCTGAGATTCCTTGAATGGTGCCGACAACACTGCCGATGGCTTCAACACTCTCTTCGACCTCGTTAACGGCCTGCGCTGAGGCAGCGATATCTTTCGACAACGCACTGATTTTATCGACCGTACCTTTCACAAAGTGTTGGCCACTTTGCGCTTGCCCTGTCGCACTTTCCGTCAGTGCAGAAGCATTCTGTGCATGATCAGCAACGGTTTGTACCGTTGAGGTCATCTCACTCATTGCCGTGGCTAATTGGTCAATTTCATTGAACTCTTCTTGCGCCGATTCTTTCGTTTCAGACATGCTGAGAGTCATCACTTCAGTCATCGTTGAGAGCTCTTGCGAGGCCTCTACTTGCAGTTTGATCACCTCTTGCAACTGACGGCGTGTTTTTTCTAGCTCACGCGCCACATCGCCATATTCATCTTTGCAGTCCATTTCAATCGGATTGGAGAGATCGCGATTCGCCATTTGTTTGATTGAATCATTCAAATACTGAGTTTGGCGCAGCATAATACGAGCAGCAAAGAGCAAAATAACGACAAAGACGCCAATCAAAATTACAGTTTGCCAAGCCACTTGTACTAAGTAGGCTTGATAATGCGCTTGCGCCACTTGGGCATTTTGAGTGGCGGCGAGCAAGGAGTCGTGGAAAGTACTGGCATCCCACAACTGTTTAGCCACGATAAGGACGGTGCTGAATACCATCAGTAGCACCATTTTGGGGATCAAACGGACGTTCGTTATCGCTCGCTCCCATGGCTTAAATGCCATTTTGGTCATTGTTCGTTCTCCGCTAAGTCAACTATGATACGGTGTGATTGAGTACTTATCAGACACTTAATGCTTATCGCTGCCTACCGCGAGGGAACGGTCGCACTCATATTATTTATTTCGAGCCTCGTATGAAAAGAGATGATACCAAAGACGATACGAAACCAATGAGCTTACTGTCACTAATTTTGTCTTTCGTCGCACTATTTGTGATTTCAGGCTTATTGTTCTTTCCAGTCAGTCAAGAAACTCGACAAGTCCTTATCGGCTTGGACTTCGCAATCTGTAGCATATTTATCCTGCAGTTGAGCATAGATTTGATCCGTGCAACAGATCGCGTGAAATACATGAAACGCCATTGGATCGATTTTGTCGCCAGCATCCCGATGATTGAACCCCTGCGCTACGCACGTCTGTTTCACATCATGCGCGTGATCTTGGTGATCCGCGCCAGTAAGCACATCTTGCGTCAGATCTTAAGTAATCGTCATGAAATGACCTTAGCGTCGATCTTATTGCTGTTGATCGTTTTACTTACGGTTGGTTCAAGTATGATGTTGTTGATTGAGGGAGGTTCTGATCACGCCAATATTCAATCCGGTGGGGATGCCCTGTGGTGGGCATTGGTCACCATCTCTACCGTTGGCTATGGCGATCACTTTCCCGTCACCCACGGCGGTAAGATCTTAGCGTCGGCCCTGATCATCTGTGGAGTAGGCTTGTTCGGTATGATCTCAGGGCTTATCACTTCGTTGATCACCTCGCCGTCCAAGTTGCAAGCCAAACGATCTGAGCACAAAGAACAACTGCTCAAAGAGATTCTCGCCAATCAACGAGCCATCATTAAACGGCTCGATACATTGGAGAATAAAGTGCAAAAAGCCACTCCTCAGACAACAAAAAGGGAGCTTTAAGCTCCCTAGTGATGGTGATGATGCGAGATTAGTGGCGCCAATAAGGCTGAGCCTCTAAGCAGATGATTCGCGTCTGCTCCATCGCGTGCAAAATGGAGTTTTCTTGACGAGTTAACCAACGCAACAGTTGCTCGCGCTGCTCACCCTCTAACTTGTCGCTGAGTTGCTCCAGCGTTTCAAGGGTCAGCAAATCATCGATGCCATGCAGCAAGTCACTCCAAGGCAAGCGGAAGCTGTTACGCTCATCGACATCGAACAAGCTCGCAAAACTCACCCCTGTGTATAGATTGCGCATCAGATGGTACTGCTGCTCCACATACGCCGGCGCGTTGAGATCTTGCTCAGGCGAGAACACTTCAAGCAACTGTGACCAGGTTTTATCGAGCTGGGCGACAGCAAAGCGCTCGATGCCCTCAGCCATCTCTTCACGGGCTTTCTCATCTAAAAACGGCTGCCAGCCGCGAGTCAAAATCCAACGGCTTAAATCCAGCAGCAAACCGGCGTAGCGGGCGGAATGAATCAGAGCCAACATCTCTTCTCTGTCAGGCAACTGCTGCTGAATCTCTTTCAGCTCTGCGACAAGGAACTTACGTGCCTCTAGTTTACGTAACGCGTGCCCTTTATCTTCCAGCAGCTCTTCAAGGTAATCGTACTGCTTAAGCCACTCTAAGCTTTGTTCAAGCCATTTGAGCTCTTGTCGAACCAGGGCGCTGGCACGACGTGGCACCACATCGCCATAGACGGTCAATACTTGGCGAATAAAACTGATGGCGTTTTTGATTTGATGCAGCGCATCAATCGACTCGCGCTCAGAGTAAATCTGCTCATGGTAGTGCCAATGCGACAACGCATGCTCAAGCGACTGGACAAAACAGGTCTCTACGCTGTCTTTTGGCTGTGTCTCAACCAAACTTAGCGGTTTCACTTCGTCACCTTGGTAGCCAGATGCTAAGCGATAACCTTTGGCCGCTTTGCTTAAGTTGCCTAAGCGCATCCCTCCTTGCTCTGACAAGCTGCGCGCTAAGGTAAAGAGGGCATCGGTCTGGCCTGATTTCAGCTCCAGTTCCACTTCGCAAATCGGCGCGGTTAAGTCCCCTGACTCGACACAGCCTAAATCAAACGCCACTTCAATTTGGCTGCCATCTGGCATGCCAACCAGCCATTGCTCACGGGTAAAGTTGGTCGAGAAGAGAGGAGCGATTTGAGATTGCAGTTCCTCAATCGCGCGGCCATCGGGCCAGATGTCTTGCGGATGTAAGGTAAGGACGGGCTCGTTGCTGTTATGCTCTGCATTGTATTCCGGTCTTTGATGAAGTCCGGCGACCACACGTCCTGCGGTTTTGACCGTTTGCACGAACACATCATCATAACGACGAATTCTTAATCCAATATCATGTTGACGTAGCCAGTTGTCCGGGGTGTCAAAGTAAGTATTCCCTAACTCACGACAACTGTGCTGAAGTACTTTTGTTAACGCTATTTTTTCTCTTAACGTCTCTGAAAATTCAGGTGAAACAAAAAACTTCAGTTCTATCTCGGTTTCCATAGTGTTACCTTTTAACGCAGATAGCCAAAGGATATTGCCTATTTTCTTACTCGGCAAGAGAGAAATATCGCCCCATTGATGATCTAAAACAGTTTAAATGCACACTTTAATGGGTTAACATGCGCGCCTTTATAGCCATCGCTCAACATTTCACCATTCTTATTGGTGTCTGTTTTTTCTAGGTTATATTAATTGGGTTGAATGACCATGCCAGTAAATACAATTATGGGGTTATTTGCAAAGTCCCCTATCAAACCTTTGCAGCGCCACGTTGTGTGTGTGAACGAATGTTGCTCGCACCTAGTGAACTTCTTTGAAGTCAGTTCAAAGGGTGACTGGGAGAAGGCCGCAGAAATCCGTGCACAAATTTCTCACCTAGAGAAAGAAGCCGACGTACTAAAGCGCGAGATCCGTCTCAAACTTCCTCGTGGTTTGTTTTTGCCAGTCGACCGCAGCGACATGCTGGAGCTGCTGACTCAACAAGACAAACTGGCCAACCTAGCCAAAGATATTGCTGGTCGTGTCTACGGCCGACAACTGACTATTCCTGAGCCTCTTCAAGAAAACTTCATTGCTTACGTGAAGCGTTGTCTCGACGCCGCAAACCAAGCGCAAGAAGTCATCAATGAGCTCGATGAGTTATTGGAAACTGGATTTAAAGGTCGCGAAGTGACTCTCGTGGCTGAAATGATCCATCAACTGGATGTGATTGAGGACGACACAGACGCGATGCAAATCCAACTTCGCCAACAACTGATGGCGATCGAAAGCGATTTGAATCCGATTGATGTGATGTTCCTTTACAAGATTCTTGAATGGGTCGGTGGTATTGCAGATCAAGCTCAGCGTGTTGGTGCGCGTCTTGAACTCATGCTGTCTCGCTCATAAACATAAGTTAACCAAATAACGAAGAGCATTTTATAAGCACACCCCAGTAAGCGAGCTACACTGAATTCGCTGTGGGGTTTTGTCGTGTCCAATTTGCTCCGCTTGTTATCAACAACTAGGTATTACGATGGATATCCTTGCGAATTACGGCACTGTCCTGATTATTATTGCAGCAGCCTTCGGCTTTTTAATGGCGATTGGTATCGGCGCGAATGACGTCGCGAACGCCATGGGTACCTCGGTAGGTTCAAAAGCACTCACCGTAAAACAAGCGATCATTATCGCGATGATCTTTGAATTTGCCGGTGCGTATTTAGCCGGCGGTGAAGTGACAGATACGATCCGCAAAGGCGTAATCGAAACTTCTCTGTTTGCCAATCAACCTGACGTTCTTGTCTACGGCATGATGTCTGCGTTATTAGCAGCGGGTACATGGTTGCTGCTCGCCTCTTATATGGGTTGGCCAGTATCGACAACTCACTCTATCATCGGCGCCATCATCGGTTTTGCTTGTGTCTCTGTTGGCACAGAAGCGGTGGACTGGGGCAGTGTGAAAGGCATTGTCGGCAGTTGGATCGTTACCCCTGTCATTTCCGGTTTCTTTGCTTACGTTATTTTCGTCAGTGCTCAGCGCCTGATTTTCGATACTGAAAAACCGCTGATCAACGCTAAACGTTTTGTGCCTGTCTACATGTTCATCACCACCATGGTGATTGCGCTTGTGACCATTAAGAAAGGCCTAAAGCACGTCGGTCTTCACCTATCGAACAGCGAAGCGTGGATGTGGTCAGCGGGCTTCTCAGGGCTGGTCATGATTGGTGGCTACCTCTACATCCAGAAGAAATTTGCGAGCCGCGAAGATGACCACGGATTTGCCGGCGTTGAAGGCATCTTCAGTGTCCTGATGGTCATTACTGCGTGTGCGATGGCGTTTGCACACGGTTCGAACGACGTTGCCAACGCGATTGGTCCACTGTCTGCGGTCGTCTCTACCGTCGAGCACATGGGTGAAATCACTGGTAAGAGCACCATCGCTTGGTGGATTCTTCCGCTAGGTGGCTTTGGTATTGTGGTCGGTCTTGCGACATTGGGTCACAAAGTGATGGCAACGGTAGGTACCGGCATTACCGAACTGACGCCAAGCCGCGGCTTCGCTGCGCAGCTCGCTACGGCATGTACTGTGGTATTGGCATCGGGTACTGGTCTGCCTATCTCGACCACTCAAACACTGGTCGGCGCGGTACTGGGTGTCGGCTTTGCTCGCGGCATCGCAGCATTGAACCTAGGCGTGGTACGTAACATCGTTGCGTCTTGGATTGTGACACTCCCAGCCGGTGCACTGCTGGCCGTGGTGTTCTACTACGCGATTCAAGCAATGTTTGTCTAAGTCATCTGTCAGTACTGTGTTAGTGGATTCTTACTTCTGTTAATACACTGTCATTATTGACTCAATACCGCAGAAAGGGAGGCTCAGCCTCCCTTCTTTGTTGCGAAGCCCCTAGAAAATTCTTACTATTTGCCCTAGTAAAAATTAGACACAAAAAACTGTTAAAGGATTTACCGTGAAAAAATGGGTTTACCTGCTTTTGGCATCGATTGTGGCGGCCCCTGCCGCGTTTGCTCAAGACCGCTACATCTCTGATCAATTGTTTACTTACATGCACTCAGGACCAAGTAATCAATTTCGTATTATTGGCAGTGTCGATGCGGGCGAAAAAGTGACCTTTATCGAGTCCAATAAAGATTCCGGTTACAGTCACATCCAAGACTCGAAAGGACGCCGAGGATGGGTCGAAAGCCGTTTCGTGACCTCACAAGAGAGCGTGACACTGCGCTTACCTCGCGTAGAAAAAGAGCTGGCAGAAGTGAAAGAGAAGCTTGCCAACGCGCGCGCAAACTCTGATCAAGAAAAAGCGGGCTTGGTCGATTCTCTTGAAACACGCAACCGCCAAATCGCCGACCTAGAAAGCGGATACAGTGAGATGAGTCAGCAACTGACGGCTTCTCAAGAAGAGGTACGCAAGCTAAGAGCACAGCTTGACACCCAAAAAGACGACTTGCTGCTCAAGTACTTTATGTACGGCGGTGGCGTGGCTGGCATTGGCTTGCTGTTGGGTTTGATTCTGCCGCACATTATCCCGCGCAGAAAGCGTTCACCATCGGGCTGGGCGTAATCCCCTAACCAAGATAACGAAAAGGTCGCCAATGCGACCTTTTCTTTTCCCTCTGTTTTTTACACTAGCCCTAGGGCTACCCTTGCCAATCATACAAGGCTGGGATTTCAATCCTCTCACCCGAGAAACTCACCATACAGTGCTGCGGTTCTATTGAAAGCAGTTGAACCCCGGTTGCGATCCAGTCTCCCTCTTGATACTCGACACCATTGACCTTAACCCAGCGTTTATCTTGCTTGCTTGAATAGACATGAGTTTGGAAATTGAGCGCGGGTAACTGCCCCGTCCACTTGAGACCTTGCTGCGCGAGTTGACTGACATTCGACGTCGGAGTGGGTGTTGACGACGGTTTGAGGGCACTTTGCACGCGAAGGGCTAACTCGGGCGATAACTGAGAGAGATCTAAGTCATCAATGAAAGGTTGAGGTGAAGCCTGTACATTAGGTTGGGGAGATACCGGCGGTGTATCCATTGGTTGACTACCCTCGGCCTCATGGCTACGAGAGTAGCTCGGCACTGCTTGTACATCATAAAGGGTGAGTTCGTACGTCATGGCCAACGCCTGCTCGTCTTGCCAAGGGGTAACGCTGAACTCGACAGGGCGCTCAATGACACTAGGCGACGCCGTTTGCTTGAGGAGCCAGTCGGCTTCCACTTGACGGTAGTGACGCTCAACACCCAACCCTACTCCGAGTGAGGCAGGCAGCAATATCAGCAAGCTGATGACCATCATACTTGGGCGCGTTGCAACGCTGTCTATCGGCGAGTTGTTGACATCGTCAGCTGCAGATGCCGCTTGATAGCGATGCTGGGACGCCTTCAACGCTTTCATCGTTTGTGACATCAGCGGTTCTCCTGCGCATCCGCGCTGTGATTGGCTGTGACCATCCGGGTATCCAACCTCGGGGACTCATACAGACTCATCTGCTCAATTTTGCGCAGCGTTTTCGAGCCAGCAATCCCATCAACCGTGAGCCCCTGCCAACGTTGGAACAATCTCACTTTTTGCTCTAGCGCCTCATCAAAGCGTGCACTTTGTGTTGAGGGTTGGTCAAGAATTGAGGAGAGATGGTCATCGAGCGCGGCAATGGCCGTTCCCTCCATACCAGGCTTGAGCGTACCTACCCAATAGCGCCGCCAAATATGTCGATACTCGCCATTCCAACGCCTCTCCAGTTCGGCGCTGGGCAAGGTGTACAACTGCCCGTCAAGCAGCAGCGTCGCGTGCTCTGAATCGAGTTGATACAACACCACATAACGTGGAGAGTCTGCCTCCCCCAACGTGAGCAGCACTGGGCGATTGGCTTGCACCAAAGTGGCTAAATCCCCTTGAGTCAGTTGGCATTGAAACACGCTTTGCTCATTCTCCAAACAGAGCTTATCCAACACGGATGCCTGATAGCCCCAGACGCGATACAAGTTCGCCAAACCTTGCTCAAGATTGATGGCGGAGTCGAGTGCCGTTTTCAGCGTATCTGGCAGCACGTGGTTGACCGTCGGTTCACTGTACTGGATGGGGTGACTGCGGGCGACTTGCTGCGTAATCAGATCATCAGCCCAAAGCGGCGCACTTTGATAACCCACAACACTCAACGCGATACCTATTACAGCCGCAAACCAATAAGGTGCACCGGATGATCTTGTCGAGCGGCGAGGGCGAGTGACTTGAAACGAAGGCTGAAAGCTCATCACCTCATCACAGGCACGCTGCACACTGTCATGGCTAGGCTTTAGCTCACCGCTCGAGTAGGCATGACGCAGCGCCGCGTCACACACCAAGTTGATCAACCTTGGGATCCCTTGCGTTTGGGTGGCGATCCACTTGAGCGAGCGCGAAGAGAAGAGATCAGGATCGCCGCCGGCGAGTGTCAGCCGATGACGGACATAGTTCGCGGTTTCGGCGCTGTCTAGAGGGAGCAAGTGATAGCGGCCCGTGATCCTTTGCGCCAACTGACGCAAGATCGGCATTTGCAATTTTTGCTGCAACTCAGGCTGACCAATTAATAACACTTTCAATAGCTTGTGCTGCTCTGTTTCAAGGTTGGTCAACAGGCGCAGCTGCTCAAGCACTTGCGCACTGAGGTGCTGAGCTTCATCAATCACCAACAAGGTTTGCCGGCCTTGCGCGTAACTCTCAATTAAAAACTGGTGGATGGCCTGACTCAACTGCTTCAGTGAGGCGTCATCAGAATAGGCAATGGAGAACTCATCACAGATGGCTTCCAGCAACTCTGATTCGGAAAAGGTTGGGTTGAGTATAAAACCGGCTTGCTGGCGTCCTTGATCGACGATTGCATCCAAGTCATCCAACATCGCCTTGGCTACCGTGGTTTTGCCCGTCCCCACTTCTCCGGTTAACATGGCAAAACCGCCCCCTTCCCCTAAACCAGAGGTGAGGCGAAAGATCGCTTCCTTGTGACGCTGGCTGAGATAGAGAAAACGAGAGCTAGGCACAATCGAGAAAGGGAGCTCATGAAAAGCAAAGTGGTGTTTGTACATGCATCTCGTCTCTGAGTGGATGGCGACTATTTGTTGCTGGGCATTTGTTGATAAGAAAAGTACCATTGCACACCCAATTAGCCAACGGCTATGTTTTAAAATGAGAAGGAGTGGCCATGAAACGATACCTTGTCGGTGGCGCGGTACGCGATCACCTGCTCAATATTGACGTTTACGATCAGGATTGGGTGATCGTTGGGGCCACACCCGATGATCTTATCGCGCAAGGCTACACCCCCGTAGGTAAAGAGTTCCCTGTCTTTCTTCACCCTAAGACGAAGCAAGAGTACGCGCTTGCACGTACAGAGCGGAAAACCGGTGCGGGCTACACTGGCTTTGATTGCTACTTCGCACCAGATGTCACGCTCGAAGAGGATTTACGCCGCCGCGATTTGACCATTAACGCCATCGCGCAAGACAGTGAGGGACATCTGATTGATCCCTACGGTGGCCTAAACGATATCGAACTGCGCCAGCTTCGTCATGTCTCAGAGGCGTTTGTGGAAGATCCGCTGCGCGTGTTAAGAGTCGCTCGATTTGCAGCAAAACTCCATCATTTAGGCTTTGAGGTCGCTCAAGAGACGCTGGGCTTGATGCGCTCCATTGCCGAGTCGAGAGAACTGTCTCAACTTACCCCTGAGCGAATCTGGCTGGAGTGGCAAAAGTCGCTCACCACAGAAAACCCGCACATTTTTCTTTCCGTACTGCGCGAATGTGGCGCGCTCGCAGTCGTGCTGCCCGAATTTGACGCCCTGTTTGGCGTACCGCAACCGGAGCAATGGCATCCAGAAATCGATACTGGCATCCACACGTTAATGGTCGCTGAACGTGCGGCGCGCTTGTCGCCTTCTGCAAGCGTGCGTTTTGCCGCTCAAGTGCACGATCTCGGCAAAGGGGTCACGCCGAAAAATGAGTGGCCGAGTCACAAATTGCACTGTCATACCGGGCTCAAGTTGATTAGAGATCTATGTGAGCGGGTAAAGATTCCCAATGAATACCGCGATTTGGCCTTGCTCGTCTGCCAATACCACTCCAATATTCATCGCGCCGCTGAGCTCAAGCCGGCAACGTTACTCAAAGTGCTCGATGCCTTTGACGTCTGGCGAAAGCCTGAACGATTAGACGATATCCTGCTCTGCTGCATGGCAGATAGCCAGGGAAGAAAAGGCTTTGAAGCCGAACCCTATCCACAAAAAATCTGGTTCGAACAAGCCTACCAAGCGGCGCTGAACGTCGAAGTCAAAGACATCATTGCTGATGGTTATCAAGGTGCAGAGATTCGCCAAGCGCTCAATCAACGCCGCGTCGAAGCGATTGCCCAAAGCAAAGCGAAGCGCCTCTCTAGTGACCGAAACGAAGAGTAGATGCTTAAAAGAAAAATCGTCACCCAAACGAAAAAAGCCTAAGCAACAAGGCTTAGGCTTTCCACTCTACACAGAGTAACGGTTATGCGCTTTGCTCATTGAGTTCCGGCTCATCCACTTTCTGTTTTAACAAGCGGCTGGTGATCGTACCGGCTGTCATGGCACCTGAGACATTGAGCGCTGTACGGGCCATATCAATCAAAGGCTCAATCGAGATCAATAGTGCAGCAATTGTCACCGGCAGCCCCATCGCAGGCAGCACAATCAGCGCAGCAAAGGTCGCGCCGCCACCTACACCAGCAATACCGAATGAGCTAATAGTAATGATCGCCACCAACGACAGGATAAAGTTGATGTCCATTGGGTTGATACCAACAGTCGGCGCGACCATCACAGCCAACATCGCCGGATAGATACCCGCACAACCATTTTGACCAATAGTGGCACCAAATGAGGCGGATAAGTTGGCAATCGCAGGCGGCACTTTTAATTTGCTGATTTGTGCTTCAACGTTCAATGGAATGGTCGCTGCGGAGCTGCGTGACGTGAAAGCAAAGGTCAATACTGGCCAGATCTTAGTGAAGTACTCTTTCGGGCTCACGCCAACAAAAGAGACCAACACACCATGCACAAGGAACATCAACGCAATCGCAAAGTAAGAGGCGATGATAAAGCCCAGCAGATTAAGAATATCACTCGCACTTGAGGTCGCGACCACTTTGGCCATCAAAGCGGCAATACCGTAAGGCGTGAGAGCCATGATCATTTTCACTAGGCGCATGACAATGGATTGCACAGCTTCAACAAAGGTACGAATCGGCGCCGCCAGTTCGGTTTTTTCCAACATCACCTTACGCGCGGCAACGCCAGAAAGGATACCGAAGATCACCACGGCGATAATCGAGGTCGAACGCGCACCCGTCAGATCAGCAAAGGGGTTGGTTGGAATAAAGCTGACTAGCATCTGGGGAATCGTCAGGTCACTGACACGATCCATTCGACCTTCTAAGGCAGACAGACGCGCCGCTTCACGCGAACCTTCTGTTAACCCTTCAGCAGAAAGACCAAAGCCTTGTGTCACTGCAATACCAATCAAAGCAGAAATCGCGGTGGTAAACAGCAGCACGCCAATGGTTAAGCCACTAATTTTGCCAAGGGAGGCCGAGTTCTCAAGCTTCACTACCGCTGCAAACATTGAGACCAACACCAAAGGCATGATGACCATTTGCAGCAAACCTACATAACCGCGGCCAACCACATTGATCCAGTCTAGGCTCGCACCAATCGCTAGGCTACCTTCACCGTAAATCAGCTGTAACGCTAAACCAAATCCACTACCTAGCACCAATCCAATCAGCACTTGTCTTGATAGTGTTGCGCCTTTTCTTTGCTGAAGATTCAAGAAGAAAAGAAGCGCTGCAAATACCACTAAATTTGCAATCACTGCGACACTCATGATGTTTCCTTTTAACCAACGTTGTTATTTGAATAATGTAAGACAAATACGGTAACGGTTTGTTGGCAAAATAGAAAATACTCAATTTCCATTATCTAGACACTTTAGTTATAGAACTGAGTGCATAATGAGCAACAATGTAAACAGGTCGTAAATACCATTGATATTGTGGATAGAAAAACAAAAACGCTCCACCGAAGTGGAGCGTTTCCAAAAAGCGTTAAAGCTAAGCCTTACTCAATAAAGAATTAAGCTTGGCCTTTTACTTCTTTAAGACCGCTTCCTTGAAATATGGAGGTGCACGCTCACCGAGCGTTTCCAAAAAAAACGCTCCACCGAAGTGGAGCGTTTCTAAAAAGCGTTAAAGCTAGACCTTATTCAATAAAGAATTAAGCTTGGCCTTTTACTTCTTTAAGACCGCTTCCTTGAAATATGGAGGTGCACGCTCACCGAGCGTTTCCAAAAAAAAACGCTCCACCGAAGTGGAGCGTTTCTAAAAAGCGTTAAAGCTAAACCTTATTCAACAAAGAATTAAGCTTGGCCTTTTACTTCTTTAAGGCCGTTGAAAGGTGCACGCTCACCTAGCGCTTCCTCGATACGGATTAGCTGGTTGTACTTAGCAACACGGTCAGAACGGCTCATAGAACCTGTCTTGATTTGACCTGCAGCAGTACCTACCGCTAGGTCAGCGATAGTTGCATCTTCAGTTTCGCCGCTGCGGTGAGAGATTACAGCTGTGTAACCTGCGTCTTTAGCCATCTTGATTGCAGCTAGAGTCTCAGTTAGAGAACCGATTTGGTTGAACTTGATAAGGATAGAGTTAGCTACGCCTTTCTCGATACCTTCAGCAAGGATCTTAGTGTTAGTAACGAATAGATCGTCACCTACTAGTTGAAGCTTGTCACCTAGTAGTTCAGTTTGGTGCTTGAAGCCAGTCCAGTCAGACTCGTCTAGACCATCTTCGATAGAAACGATTGGGAACTTGCTTGCTAGCTCAGCTAGGTAGTGGTTGAACTCTTCAGAAGTGAAGGTTTTACCTTCGCCTTTCATGTTGTAGATGCCAGCTTCTTTGTCGAAGAACTCAGATGCAGCACAGTCCATAGCTAGAGTTACGTCTTTACCTAGTTCGTAACCTGCCGCTGCAACCGCTTCTGCGATCACTTCTAGCGCTTCAGCGTTAGACTTAAGGTTTGGAGCGAAACCACCTTCGTCACCCACTGCAGTGCTGTAGCCTTTAGACTTAAGAACTTTTGCTAGGTTGTGGAATACTTCAGCACCGATACGTAGACCTTCTTTTAGAGTCTTAGCGCCAACTGGTTGGATCATGAACTCTTGGATGTCAACGTTGTTGTCTGCGTGCTCACCACCGTTGATGATGTTCATCATTGGTAGAGGCATAGAGAACTGACCAGCAGTACCGTTTAGCTCAGCGATGTGCTCGTATAGAGGCATGCCTTTCGCTGCTGCAGCAGCTTTAGCGTTCGCTAGAGAAACCGCTAGGATTGCGTTTGCACCGAACTTAGATTTGTTCTCAGTGCCGTCTAGCTCGATCATGATTGCGTCGATAGCCGCTTGGTCTTTCGCGTCTTTACCTGTTAGAGCAGTTGCGATTTCGCCGTTTACTGCTTCAACAGCTTTAAGAACACCTTTACCTAGGAAACGTGCTTTGTCACCGTCACGTAGCTCAAGAGCTTCGCGAGAACCAGTAGATGCGCCAGATGGAGCAGCAGCCATACCTACGAAACCGCCTTCTAGGTGTACTTCAGCTTCTACAGTTGGGTTACCACGTGAGTCGATGATTTCACGACCTAGAACTTTAACGATCTTAGACATTAATGTTTCCTCTCGTTCAAATATAAATGTCAAATTTAAAAGGCAGCAGCACAACCTTCGCCGCCGCCCGTATCCTTTTTACTTACTTCTCAAACTCGCCGCGTGAGTGCTGACCAGCGGCTTTCACGAAACCTGCGAATAATGGGTGACCATCACGAGGCGTCGATGTGAATTCTGGGTGGAACTGAGCCGCAACGAACCATGGGTGCGCAGGGTTTTCAATCATTTCCACCAGCTTCTTGTCTGCAGAAAGACCAGAGACCTTCAAGCCCGCTTTTTCAATTTGTGGTCGAAGGACGTTGTTCACTTCGTAACGGTGACGGTGACGTTCATGAATCGTCGCGCTACCGTAAAGCTCGCGAGCCTTAGTTCCTTTCTCTAAGTGACATAGCTGAGAGCCAAGACGCATAGTACCACCAAGATCCGACGTTTCGGTACGCTCTTCAACTTTACCTTCACCGTCGACCCACTCAGTGATCAAGCCTACCACAGGGTATTTCGTCTCTTTATTAAATTCTGTTGAATGCGCGCCTTCCATACCCGCGACGTTACGAGCGTATTCAATCAGCGCGACTTGCATACCAAGACAGATACCAAGGTAAGGGACATTGTTTTCACGCGCGTATTGCGCTGCGCGAATCTTACCTTCGATACCACGGTCACCAAAACCGCCCGGTACTAGAATAGCGTCAAGACCAGCAAGCACTTCAACGCCTTTAGTCTCAACATCTTGTGAATCTACGTATTTAATGGTGACGTTCAAGCGGTTTTTCAAGCCAGCATGCTTAAGCGCTTCGTTGACTGATTTGTACGCGTCCGGTAGTTCGATGTATTTACCGATCATACCGATAGTCACTTCGCCCGTTGGGTTCGCTTCTTCATAGATAACCTGTTCCCATTCAGACAGGTCTGCTTCTGGAGCGTCGATACCAAAACGTGCACACACAAGATCATCAAGACCTTGCGATTTGATGAGTTGAGGGATCTTGTAGATCGAATCCACATCCTTCATCGAAATCACCGCTTTCTCAGGAACGTTACAGAAAAGGGCAATTTTCTTACGCTCGTTCGCTGGGATCATGCGATCGCTACGACAAACCAGAATATCAGGTTGGATACCGATAGAGAGCAGCTCTTTCACTGAGTGCTGAGTCGGCTTGGTTTTCACTTCACCCGCCGCAGCAAGGTAAGGGACTAGCGTCAAGTGCATGAACATCGCACGTTCACGGCCGAGTTCAACAGCAAGCTGACGAATCGCTTCCATAAACGGCAATGACTCGATGTCACCGACCGTACCACCAACTTCAACGATAGCCACATCGTGCCCTTCAGAACCGGCAATAACACGGTCTTTGATGGCGTTAGTGATGTGAGGGATAACTTGAATGGTGGCGCCTAGGTAGTCACCACGACGCTCTTTGCGAAGCACGTCTGCGTAAACACGACCGGCAGTAAAGTTATTGCGCTTAGTCATCTTGGTGCGAATGAAACGCTCATAGTGACCAAGGTCTAGGTCGGTCTCTGCGCCATCTTCCGTGACGAACACTTCACCGTGCTGAGTTGGGCTCATGGTGCCCGGGTCAACGTTGATGTAAGGGTCAAGCTTCATCATGGTCACTTTAAGACCACGAGCTTCTAGAATAGCGGCTAGAGATGCAGCTGCAATACCTTTACCTAGAGAGGATACAACCCCGCCAGTAACAAAAATGTAATTTGTCGTCATGTTTAACCTGAAATTGGTTGAATGAGGGAAATGGAATTCTTCTGGACGGGACGAAAATATACCAGAAGACCCTAACCGCCACAACGTGAAATCTATCACACTGTCATTTTTTCTTTTTTGCTTCAAATCAAATTCACACGACGGCTGACTGTACTCAGACGAATTCGCGTGATTACTCTGAGCGAGTATTTTTTTCCGCCGCTTTTACTTCATCCCACAGAGCATCAAGCGCCTCTAAGGGTAACTGTTCTAGCGTCTTATTCTGCGCCGCAACACGTGATTCTATGCCTTTAAAGCGACGCACAAACTTAAGATTCGCCTTACTCAATGCCGATTCTGGGTCATGACCGAGGTGACGAGCAAGATTCACCACCGCAAACAGCAAATCACCGAGCTCCATCTCGACCTTGTCATCTTGCACCGAGACTTGGACCGCTTCCGCGACGACTTCATCGACCTCCTCGCGCACTTTATCCACCACGGGTCCTAAAGTGTCCCAATCAAAGCCCACTTTGGCGCACTTTTTCTGAATTTTTGTAGCACGAGAAAGCGCCGGTAGAGAAGCTGGTATTGAGTCTAGGATACTTTGTTCATTTTTGCCTAGTTGCGCTTTCTCTTTGGCTTTTTCCGCCTCCCAATTGGCGTTAATTTCCTCGTCGCTGGCAAACTCCGCTTGGCCAAAGACATGCGGGTGACGGCGCGTGAGTTTTTCATTCACTGTGTCGACCACCTCAGAAAAATCAAACAATTGCCGCTCTTTAGCCAGTTGACTGTAGAAAATCACCTGGAACAACAGATCGCCAAGCTCTTCTTTTAGATTGGTCCAATCGCGGTTGTGAATCGCATCCACCACTTCATAGGTTTCTTCAATGGTGTGCGGCACTATGGTGTCGAAAGACTGCTTTAAATCCCACGGACAGCCGTGTTCTGGATCACGCAGCTTGGCCATGATTTGCTCTAATTGTTCAATTGGATGACTCATGCCTCTCCCTCACAAAATGAAAAGGTGAGCAGCATAACCACTCACCTTCGAACTGTTGGTCGCGCTTAACGCGCATTGTCAATAATTGCTACGGATTCCGGTTAGCCCAAACGTTTAACGCTCATCACGTCTCGGATCTGTTCCACACGTTTGATCACCCGTGATAACACCTCGATGTTGTTCACTTCAAGATCAAAATCCATGATCGATAACTGTTTACGGTAGTCGACGCGACTCTTCATGCTGGTCACTTTGATTTTCTCATTGGCAAACAGCGTAGTGATGTCTTTTAACAGCCCACCGCGCTCCATCGCCTCAACACGGACAGTGAGAATGTAGGAGCCCACAAAGCCGCTGCCCCAAACGGTATCAATAATACGTTCTGGCGCATGGTGCCTTAACTCATCAAGCTGCTCACAATCGGCGCGATGCACTGAAATGCCACGGCCTTGGGTGATATAACCGCAGATTTCATCGCCCGGGATTGGCTGACAGCATCGAGCGAGGTGGGTCATCAAGTTGTCGACCCCTTCGACCACAACCGCATCCTTCTTAGGGCGGCTCTGAGCCGGCGCTTTGTGCTCGGCTTCTTGGAGCTTTTCTAGGGCTTGCTTGTCTTCTTCTTCTGCGGTGGGCTTATTCACCAACGCATTGATATGATTGATGATTTGGTTAATCCGCAAATCACCGCTGCCCACCCCAACAAACAGTTCATCGGTCGAGTTGACGTTAAAGCGCTTCAGCGAATAACGCTCGGCATCTTTTAACGTCGCGCCAATTTTCGCCAGTTCCACCTCGAGAATCTCGCGCCCCGCCTCGAGGTTTTTCTCACGAGACTGCTTGCGGAACCAAGCATTGATCTTCGCGCGTGCTCGCCCTGAGGTCACAAACCCCATCGACGGGTTTAACCAGTCGCGCGATGGGTTGGGCTCTTTAGCAGTAATGATCTCAACTTGATCGCCCATCGACAATTTATGGGTAAAAGGCACGATACGGCCCGCTACTTTGGCACCAATACAGCGATGCCCCACTTCCGAGTGAATGTGGTAAGCAAAATCGAGTGGAGTCGCGCCCATCGGTAAGTCGACGACATCGCCACGCGGAGTAAAGGCATAGACGCGGTCATCAAACACTTGGCTACGCACTTCATCCAACATCTCACCCGAGTCGGACATCTCCTCTTGCCAATCAAGCAGTTTGCGTAGCCAGGTAATTTTCTCATCGTACCCACTGCGACCAGCGCCGCCCTCTTTGTATTTCCAGTGCGCGGCCACCCCAAGTTCAGAATCTTCGTGCATCTGCTTGGTGCGGATCTGAATCTCGATGGTTTTGCCTTCCGGGCCGAGGATCACGGTGTGAATGGATTGGTAGCCATTTGGTTTTGGGTTTGCAACGTAGTCATCAAACTCACTGGGCAGGTGTTTGTATTTGGTGTGCACCATCCCCAGCGCGGCGTAACAGTCTTGCAGTTTGTCGGCGATGATGCGCACTGCGCGCACGTCAAACAGCTCATCGAACGCCAAATTTTTCTTCTGCATTTTGCGCCAGATGCTGTAGATGTGCTTGGGACGCCCGCTCACTTCGGCGTTGATGCCCGCCTCTTTCATTTCATCGGAGAGATCATCGACAAAATCTTTGATGTACTGCTCACGGACAATGCGTCGCTCAGAGAGCTGCTTCGCAATCTGTTTGTAGGTTTCCGGTTGCTGGTAACGAAAGGCGTAGTCTTCAATTTCCCACTTCAACTGACCGATACCCAAACGGTTGGCCAGTGGTGCGTAGATATTCGCACACTCTTTCGCTGCAGCACGGCGCACTTCATCGGGCGCTTTCTTTACTTCAATGAGGTTGCAAATTCGCTCAGCTAACTTAATGATTACGCAGCGAAAGTCATCAACCATCGCCAGTAGCATTCGGCGGACATTGTCCACCTGCGCCGATGCAGCGCTGCCTTCCATGGTAATGTTGAGCTGGCCAAGTGCCGCCATCTCTTCTACGCCATCAATCAGTTTGATGGTTTCTTTGCCAAAGTCTTCTTCAAAGGCATCACGCGCGTAGGCGCCAGCCGAGACGAGCGGAAACAGCAACGCCGCCACTAAGGTAGCTTTGTCCATCGACAGCGTGATTAAAATTTCGATCATTTCACGGCCACGCCATAACAGCAGTGGGCCTTGTTCATTACCCTCAAGTACCTTTTCGCACTGGCGGTACACTTCTTTTAAGCGCTGGGCAATTTTTGCGTCCTGATTCAGGCTCGCAATCCATTTTTCTAGCTCAAACTGTTCGTCTTGATTTAAGTGTGCGCTTCTTACCGCAACCATCTCTATCGTCCTAGTTTTTTATTTTTTTAACCTCGCCCAGCGGGCGGGTCTAATCCTTAACAAATAACGCCATTGATTCTAAATGGCTGGTATGGGGGAACATATCCAACATCGCGAGTTTTTCTAATTGGTAGCCCTGCTCGATAAGGCTTTGCGAATCCCTTGCTAGGGTAGCAGGATTGCAAGAAACATAAACGACACGAGTCGCACCCAAAGCAGAAAGTTGTTCTACGATGCCGCTCGCGCCCGCTCGTGCTGGGTCGAGCAACACTTTATCGAACTTTTCGCCCGCCCAGGCGTTATTTGCGATGGGTAGTTCCAAATTCGCTTGGAAAAACTCGACATTGGAGAGTTGATTGAGCGCCGCATTGTTCGCCGCTTTCTCAACCATCGCCTCCACACCTTCAACACCAACCACATGCGCTACATGCTTAGCGATTGGCAAGCTAAAGTTGCCTAGACCGCAAAACAGATCCAACACACGATCACTGTCGCTCAACGTTAGCCACGCCATCGCCTGTTGGACCATTTGCGCGTTGACCTTCTGATTGACCTGAATAAAGTTATTTGGTTCAAACGCAATAGTCACGCCTGCTTCTTGGTAGACCCCAGCCTCGCCCATCACCAACGTCAACTGATGACTTTCCGGCATCAAGTAAAGCGTGATGTGGTGAGTGGTCGCAAAGGCGATCAACGCCGCTTCTTCATTCTCGGTCAGCGGCTTGAGATGTCTCACCACCAAGATATTAACGTTGTCTCCCTTCACCAATTCCACATGGCCAAGGTGCTCTGGCTGACTGAACTCCGACAACAAGGCATACAGCGGCGCCATTAACGCGCTCAGCTCTGGCGCCAATACTGGGCAATCGGTCAGTGTGATGATCTCTTGGCTCTGTTTTTTACGAAAACCAAACTGTAACTGACGCTGCTTTTTATCCCACTTGATACTGATGCGCGCGCGGCGGCGATAGCCTTGCTCATCCCCAGAAATCAGCGCTGAGAGCGCTGCATCCTGTCCGCTGAATTTGCGCATCAACTGCGCTAAGGTGCGCGATTTATGCACTTGCTGATCAGCGTTAGAGAGGTGCTGCATGTTACAGCCGCCACACATGTCGTAATGCGGGCAAAATGGCGCAATACGCTCTGGGCTAGGCGTGAGAACTTTGATCAATTTGGCACGCGCGTACTTGGCTTTGCTTTCCGTCAGTTGAATCAATACCTCTTCTTTGGCCAGAGCGCCTTCAATAAAAATCGGCTTTTTATTTTGGTATGCCATGCCCGCACCGTGGTGATCGAGTTTCTCGACCAGAACAGATTGATGCTTAGTATTGAGTTGAGTTTTCTTTTTAGGTTGGAAGAAACGCGCCATGTGCCGTGCCTATTTCGCAGTCAACAGACTGTATTTGCTCTAATTACAGTGTCGATTCCCGCTTTTACAGCAGAATCATTGTGTGAGCCGACCGAGTTGATTATGCTTAAACCTTCGGCGGCTTCTATTTATGGAAGTTATTTTCCCATATCCACACCACGATGTTTAGACAATAATGACCAGATATGGCTTACGCGCCCGCGTTATTTCTCTTACTCTCGCCCCCACATTGATCATCGGGCTTCTGCTGACCGCCTTCTTTTCCTTTAATCGCTATCACGATTTGGAAACTCAGGTCATCAATTCAGGTTTAAATATCGTTGAGCCTTTGGCAATTGCCAGTGAAGACGGGCTTCGCAATAACAGCCGCGAAGCTGTCAGGCGTATCATCAGCTTTGCGCATCGTAAGAACTCGAAATTTGTCCGCAGTATTGCCGTGTTTGATTACAAGCACGATCTGTTCGTGACCTCGAACTTTCACCCTAACTTCGAGTCGCTGACCTTTCCAAAACAAGAGCCCATCCCGCTGCTACTCACCTCTGATTTGCGCGGCAACACCTTAATTCTTCGCGCGCCCGTTATCTCTGAGGCGGGCTTAACCGCGACACTCGAAGGGCAAAGCACCACACCAGCACTCGGCTATGTCTCGATTGAACTCGATCTCTCGTCGCTGCGCTTGCAGCAGTATCAAGAAATTTTTGCCGCTGCGTTAGTGTTGCTCGTCGGACTCGGCCTATCCGCCGTCTTCTCCTACCGCTTGATGTACGACGTGACCCGTCCGATCTCTCACATGAAAAACATGGTGGATCGCATTCGTCGCGGGCATTTGGATGTACGTATCGAAGGCAAAATGCACGGCGAGCTCGACTCGTTGAAAAACGGCATCAACGCAATGGCGGTCTCGCTGTCGGAATACCACGTGGAAATGCAGCACAGCATCGACCAAGCCACTTCCGATCTGCGCGAAACCCTAGAGCAGCTTGAGATCCAAAACATCGAGCTCGATATTGCGAAAAAACGCGCGCAAGAAGCAGCGCGAGTGAAATCTGAGTTTCTGGCAAACATGTCACACGAGCTAAGAACGCCGCTAAATGGTGTGATAGGTTTTACTCGCCAGATGTTGAAAACCAAACTCACCAACAGCCAAACCGATTACTTGCAGACCATCGAGCGTTCCGCCAACAACTTGCTCAACATCATCAATGACATCCTCGATTTCTCGAAACTTGAAGCGGGTAAGCTGGCGCTGGAGAATATTCCTTTTGAGTTCCAAGAGTCGCTAGAAGAGGTGGTCAGCCTACAAGCCACCAGCGCCCATGAGAAAGGGCTAGAGTTGACGCTCAAAGTGGATCCGAAAATTCCGGCGGGTCTCGCTGGCGATCCGCTGCGCATCCAACAAGTGTTGACCAACCTGGTGGGCAACTCCATCAAGTTTACTGAGCGTGGCAACATCGATATCAGCGTCGAACTTCGCTCACAGCGCGATGACGTGGTCGAGTTGCAATTTATGGTACGCGACACGGGTATCGGTATCTCAGAGCGTCAACAAGCGCAGCTTTTCCAAGCCTTTAGTCAAGCAGACGCCAGCATCTCGCGCCGCTATGGTGGCACCGGGCTTGGGCTAGTCATCACGCAGAAACTCGTCAGTCAAATGGGCGGTGAAATCAGCCTAACCAGTCGCTTGCACCAAGGCTCTACCTTCTGGTTTACCCTGAGATTGCATGTCACCGATATGCCGGTGAGCGATCTCATCGAAGCGCAAACCCTAGCGCAGCGCCAGTTGCTGCTAATCGAACCTAATATGCAAGCGGCCTCGATCGTACAAAACATGTTGACTCGCGAGGGCTTGTCGGTCACTTACCGCTCGTCGATGCCTGAAGAACCTGCCAGCTATGATTACGTACTGCTCAATCTGGCTCCGAGCCAAGATAACACCGTTAGCGAAGTGGAAAGCTTGGTGGAACGCGCCATGGCCTACGCGCCGCACGTTGTACTCGGCATGCCAAGTACCGCCCTTGCTTTGTCTGATCACTTGATTCAAAAGTATCAAGTTCACTGCATCACCAAACCATTGTCACGCCGTAAGCTTCTACAGACGTTAGCCGCCAACCAAGAGGCGCTGCCTATATTGGAGCCCAACACGCCTGTCAGCACAGATAAATTGCCACTGACGGTGATGGCGGTGGATGATAACCCCGCAAACTTGAAACTCATCACCGCCCTACTCAAAGAGCGCGTTGAGCGAGTGATCACCTGTAGCAATGGCGAAGACGCCGTCGCACAGGCGGAACATCAGCATTTCGATATGATCCTTATGGACATTCAAATGCCTAAAATGGATGGGGTTACCGCCTCCAAAGCGATCAAAAAACTGCCGCTCAATGAACAGACTCCGGTGATCGCTGTCACCGCTCATGCCATGCTAGGCGAGCGCGACCGCCTACTTAAAGCCGGCATGGATGACTACCTCACCAAACCAATAGAAGAGCATGTATTGCAGCAGGTGTTGATGCACTGGAACCCCAATGCCACTGTGCAAGAGTTGGAAAAGCTCGATCTGTCAGTCCACACAACACCGGACGTGCCGAGCACACCGTCCGAGAGTGATAGCAAAATCGTCATTGACTGGCCCGCCGCGTTGAAGCAATCTGCCAACAAAGCCTCGCTCGCCAAAGAGATGCTACAAATGCTGGTCGACTACATCCCCGAGGTCAATTCGGTTGTCGAACAGGCGCTCACCGGGGATGGGGATGAAGAAGCTCGAGAGAATCTGATTCATCATGTCCACAAACTGCATGGCAGCGGTTCATACTGCGGTGTGCCACGTCTTAAGTCGATTTGCGCGACATTAGAGAAAGCGCTGCGCTCAGACGCGAGTATTGAAGAGGTGGAGCCGGAGCTGTTTGAGTTGCAAGATGAAATGGATAAAGTGACCGAGACGTCGGCCCACTACCTAGCACTTAATTAGGTCTCGGCCTGACATCAGGCCGATTCGTAAATTACCGTCGCCATCGCATAGTGGCGCTCATCAGAGATCGACAGGTGGACATGCGCCACCTGTTTTTGATTCGCCAATGCTAAAGCTTTATTCGCCAGCGTCAGGACGGGCGCACCGAGTTCGTCATTGCTGATGGTAAAGTCTTGAAAGGTCACGCCGAGCGCGATTCCCGTTCCCAATGCTTTTGACGCGGCTTCTTTCGCAGCGAAGCGTTTGGCGAGAAAACGCGCCTTCTGTTTAATGGCATGAAACGTATCGAGCTCAGGCGGCGTTAAGATTCGCTGGGCAAACGCATCACCACTGCGAGCGAGGGCTTTTTCCACTCGCTCGATTTCCGCAATGTCTGTGCCTAATCCTACGATCGCCATAGTGACTACTTTCTAGCTTCAACCATAATGGCCTTCATGTCAGCCACGGCTTTTGCCAAACCATCAAAGGCCGCGCGGCCGATAATTGAGTGACCAATGTTCAACTCGTACATTTCTGGAATGGCCGCAATCGGTGCCACATTGTGATAGGTGAGGCCATGCCCGGCATTCACGGTAATGCCGAGATCGGCGGCATAGCTGGCGCCTGCAGCGATTTTTTTCAACTCATCTTGTTGGTCTGCATCATTGGTTGCATCTGCATAGTGGCCGGTGTGCAGTTCAATGTAGGGTGCACCACACGCTTTTGCGGCGTCGATTTGCTGGCGATCGGCATCAATGAACAGAGAGACTTTAATGCCGGCATCGGTGAGTTTTTGGGTCGCCGCTTTGATTTTCTCAAGTTGCCCCACCACATCCAGACCACCTTCAGTGGTCAGCTCTTCGCGTTTCTCTGGCACCAAGCAGACATACTCTGGCTGGGTTTGCAGCGCAATCTCGACCATTTCATCGGTAACGGCCATTTCCAGATTCATTCGCGTTTGAATCGTTTCACGTAAGATACGAACATCACGATCGTTGATGTGACGGCGATCTTCGCGTAGGTGGATGGTGATCCCATCTGCACCGGCGCGCTCAGCCACTTCTGCGGCATGGACAGGGTCTGGGTATTTTGTCCCGCGTGCGTTACGTAGAGTTGCGATGTGATCGATGTTCACGCCAAGGTAGATTGAGCTCATTATTCCATACTCCGTGCTCTGGGAACCCTTGCGATGAAAAGTTCCCTGCTTTTTAAAGGTTTGCCGCCAAGATACGGCTTTAAGGCAAGTCGTGTAAAGCGTTTTGCCGCTTTGAGTTGTTCTTTTGTGGTGAAGCGACGCTCGCTGATCGCGATCAGTTCATTGCCTAAAAACGTCAGGTTGTCGTTTCTCACTGAGGCAATGAATCCTTTCTGCTCGCGATAGCGATAGGTCATCTCCGGTGAGACTGGCTCGCCACTGCCCGCACAGTGTAAAAAATCCACGCCATACCCCATCGCCGACAGCAGCGCCAACTCAAAGCGGCGCAAAGCAGGCTCTGGATTCTCGCTTTGCGCCAACTCCGTCAACGCATGCAGGTAGTCATGAAACAGAGCAGGCATCGCCACTTCGGCCATTAACACTCGGCCAATCAACTCATTGACGTACATAGCGGAATAGAGATGAATACCAAAGAGAGGAAGACCTAAACTGATTGGCTCGGCTTGGCGCAGTGTTTTCATTGAACCTTTGCCTGACCATTTCAATAGTAGTGGTGTGAAGGGTTGCAGCGCCCCTTTGAGGTTAGAACGTTTGCTGCGTGCACCTTTTGCCATCAAGGTGATGCGGCCATACTCTTCACTGAAGACGTCAAGAATCAGGCTCGATTCACTATAGGGTCGGCGATGAAGTACAAAGCAGCGTTGTAAACCTTCTGATGACATAGCCTTTGATCACAACAGACACGAGGTTGCGATCCTTCGTCAACCTAGTGAGGAGAGTGCTCTCTTAGCGAGGCGCTAAGAGAGCCAACGGTTAAAGATCGTCGATGTAACCGAGAGAGCGCAGTGCACGCTCGTCATCCGCCCAGCCCGATTTCACTTTGACCCACGTTTCTAAGTAGACCTTACGGCCAAACAGTTCTTCCATATCGAGGCGCGCTTCGCGACCAATCGTCTTAATCTTCTCGCCGCCTTTACCGATGACCATTTTCTTCTGGCCACTGCGTTCGACCAAGATCAGTGCGTTGATGTGGAAACCGTCGGTGTCTGGGTTGTAATCGAAACGCTCGATTTCCACCGTCACCGAATAAGGCAACTCTTCGCCAGTAAAGCGCATCAACTTTTCACGCACAATTTCAGACGCCATAAAGCGCTGAGAGCGGTCAGTCACATACTCTTCAGGGAAGTGATGGGCCGCTTTAGGTAAGTGTTCACGGACATGCTTACGCAGCACATCAATGTTTTTACCGTGTTTGGCCGAAATCGGTACCACATCGACGAATTCCATCTTCTTCGACAGATCCATCATGTGCAGCATCACTTCGTTGCGATCTTGAACGTTGTCGACTTTGTTGACACAAAGCACAACAGGGAAGTTCGACTTTTGCAACTTAGTGAGCACCATCTCATCGTCTTTGGTCCAGTGGGTTCCATCAACGAGGAAAAACACCAGATTGACATCACTCAATGAAGAGTTGGCCGCGCGGTTCATCAAACGGTTGATGGCGCGTTTCTCTTCAATGTGTAGCCCTGGGGTATCGACATAAATCGCTTGGTAATCCCCTTCTGTGTCCACACCCATAATACGGTGGCGCGTGGTCTGAGGTTTACGTGAAGTTATCGAAATTTTTTGACCTAGAATGCGATTCAGTAGTGTCGATTTGCCAACATTCGGTCGGCCAACAATGGCAATAAAACCACAGTGTTGGTTCTCTGGCGACGCGGTTTCACCACTTGATGAAAAGAACGCATCGATATCAAATTCGTTGTTGTCGGTTGAGTCAGTCATTGTTAAGTTGCTCTAGCGCTAATTCCGCAGCCGCTTGTTCTGCCTTGCGGCGGCTGGTGCCTTTGCCAATGACAGGATCTCCGATGCCTGCCACTTCACACGAAACCGTAAATTGCTGGTTGTGTGCTTCACCTTTAATAGTAGTCACTGTATAGACAGGAAGCGGTTTTCTTCGCCCTTGCAGAAATTCTTGCAAACGCGTCTTGGGATCTTTTTGCGATACCCCCGGCTTAATGGCATCCAAACGACTCTGGTACCAGCTGAGTATAATCCTACGGACCACTTCAATATCGCTATCCAAGTATATCGCCCCAATGATCGCCTCTACGGCATCGGCAAGAATGGAATCACGACGGAAACCGCCACTTTTTAACTCACCTGGACCTAATTTTAAGTGATCTCCGAGTTCGAATTCTCGACCCAGTTCCGCCAGTGTATTGCCACGCACTAAGGTCGCACGCATACGGCTCATGTCCCCTTCGTTCACTTTAGGGAAGCGGTGATAAAGATCGTCAGCAATGACAAAACTTAAAATTGAATCGCCCAGAAACTCAAGACGCTCATTGTGTTTTCCATTTGCGCTGCGGTGTGTCAGCGCAAGTTGGAGTAACTCGGCATCGTTGAACGGATAGCCGAGTCTGTTTTCTAGATTAGTGATTGGAGAATTCATGCTCTCTCGATAGTTTGTGCTTTAAACAAGCTAGTTAATGCCACCAATGCGGTTAAAACGCACACCAGTTGGAATCCAAGTCGGCAAGACACTGTCTGCACCACGATCAAACTCAAAACTGATCCAAATTGCAACGGCCTTGCCAACGAGGTTGGCCTCTGGAACAAAGCCCCAGTAGCGGCTATCAGCACTGTTGTCACGGTTATCACCCATGACAAAATAGTGCCCTTGCGGTACGACCCACTCGTTCACACCACTGCGTGGCTGATACGCCGACACGCGATCACGACGAAGAGGGTTAACCAAAATTTGATGCTCCACTTCACCCAACTCTTCATTCAGTTGGATAAGTGGTACGCCGTCTTGAATAAACGGACTCTCTACCACATTCGATAATCCCACTTGGCGGCAAGTGCTCTCACCTTGTGGCTGAATGCAGATCTCTTTTTTGCTGCTGTAACGCACGGTATCACCCGGAAGGCCGACCACGCGTTTGATGTAATCGATGCTCGGTTGTGGTGGATACTTAAAGACGACCGTATCACCGCGCTCCGGTTTGCCTGTTTCCACCAGTTGTGTACGCCAAACGGGATCTTTGAGTCCATAAGCGTATTTCTCAACCAGGATAAAGTCGCCGACTAATAGCGTTGGCATCATGGAGCCTGATGGAATCTGAAACGGCTCATAAATGAACGAGCGCAGCACCAACACAATCGCAATCACGGGGAAGATGGAGACACTGTTCTCGATCCACCAAGGCTGCTTTTTCACTTTGGCTAACGTCGCGTCATCCAAACCTGTGGTTTGTGCTTCGATATCCATCACTTGGCGTTGACGCTGCTTAGCAAAAACCAGCTTCTCCAGTAGCCAAACAATACCAGTCACCAAAGTGACGATGACTAGGATGAGTGAAAATGTGTTCGCCATTGACTTCCCTTATCTCAAAAATACGAAAGTGAAAGGGTAGCCCCTTTCACTCAAAACGTTGGCGCTAAAGCCAGTCAACATCGCCGACCCACTATCGCGCTCAATCTTTACCGGTGGGCAAACTTAATCTTTGCCTACGTGCAAAATAGCAAGGAACGCTTCTTGTGGCAGCTCGACGTTACCGATCTGCTTCATACGCTTCTTACCCTCTTTTTGCTTCTTCAGTAGTTTCTTCTTACGACTCACGTCACCACCGTAACATTTAGCGATAACGTTTTTACGCAACTGCTTCACCGTAGAACGAGCGATGATGTGGTTACCGATCGCCGCTTGAATCGCAATATCAAACATCTGACGTGGAATGAACTCTTTCATTTTTTCCACCAGCTGACGGCCGCGAGTTTGCGATTGATCTTTGTGCGTGATTAACGCCAGCGCGTCGACTTTATCACCGTTGAGCAGTACATCCACGCGTACCATGTTAGACGCTTCAAAGCGTTGGAAGTTGTAATCCAGAGAAGCGTAACCACGTGAGGTAGACTTCAAGCGGTCAAAGAAATCAAGCACCACCTCTGCCATCGGGATATCGTAAGTCACCGCCACCTGGTTGCCGTGGTACACCATATCCACTTGAACGCCGCGCTTTTCAACACACAAGGTAATCACGTTACCTAAGTAATCAGAAGGCACCAAAATATTACAACGTGCAATTGGCTCACGAATCTCTTCGATATCGTTGATCGCCGGCAGTTTTGCTGGGCTATCCACATAGATCAGCGTGTCGTCGGTCTTTTCCACTTCGTACACTACGGTTGGCGCAGTGGTGATAAGATCAAGATCGTATTCACGCTCTAGACGCTCTTGAATGATCTCCATGTGCAGCATGCCAAGGAAACCACAACGGAAGCCAAAGCCCAGTGCCGCCGAATTTTCTGGCTCGTAGAACAAAGAGGCATCGTTCAAACTCAGTTTACCTAGCGCGTCACGGAAGTTTTCGTAATCGTCTGAGGAGACAGGGAAGAGACCCGCATACACCTGAGGTTTGACTTTCTTAAAGCCCGGTAGTGGTTTTTCACTGCCGTTTTTCGCCAAAGTCAGCGTATCACCAACAGGCGCGCCCAAGATGTCTTTGATACCACACACAACCCAACCGACTTCGCCAGTGCGAAGAATGTCGGTATCGATTTGTTTTGGCGTGAAAATCCCTAAACGATCCACCCCCCAAGTTTGACCTGTGCTCATCACTTTGATCTTGTCGTTCTTTTT
>NZ_JCBDGK010000037.1:0-2273 GCF_059834005.1 Vibrio sp. R12-SW3-ISO1 | reverse complement strand
TTAATGATTTATGCTTTGTTCACTCAATCTGAGCAGCGTAAGCGTATCTGCGCGCTGTTAGCGGCGAGCCTGATTTTTATCGGTGGGCTGATTGAGCCGTTAGAGATGGATGCCATCGAAGAGAGCTTCATTTTACTGCCACTCTGTTTCATCATCTTATTCCCCGGGTCGTTTTGGCCTCTGGCTATCGCGGCATTACTGATTGTCAGCTATCTTCACAGCCTAGATCCCGATGACTTTGACGAGTTTATCGAAGACGCCATAGAGGTGGGCGCGATCACCGTGTTTGCTACCCTGATGACGTATTACATCAAGAAAACCCAACAACAAGCGCTGGCCTTTAAAAAAGACAGCTTCACCGATTACTTGACCAAGCTGCCCAATATTAATGCCTTCTATGCGGCGGTATCGGCCATGAACGAGAGTAATGCACACTGTTTTGGGGTATTGCAGATTGGTCTGCACAATTTTAAAAGCGTCAATGACAAATTGGGCTATCGCAATGGTGATGAGCTGCTTCAATCTTTCGCCAGCCACATCAGTGGATTAATAGAAAACCAAGCCCAAATGTATCGCATTGCGGGCGATGAGTTCGTCGTGCTGGTGGAAAATGTCCATGTAGAGCGAAAGCTGCAAACCGTGCTAGACACCATTCTTACCAAACACAGCAAGCTGTTTGTAGTCGGTGACACGACCTATCGGCTGAATTTTTGTGTGGGGGTTGCACTGGCCAAGCACGCGAATGGTGTGGTGAGTCTGTGGGGGAAAAATGCGAATTTGGCTCTTTATCGCGCGCTATCCCAAGGGCCCGGCTCCGTTGTTTGGTATGATGACCAACTGCTCGATGAGACGATTCGTCAGCATCAGTTAGAGTCGGAGATGAAGCAGAGCCTGCAATTGGGCCATTTCGTGCTGCATTATCAGCCTAAGGTCTCTATGGTCAGCGATCGCGTGGTCGGGGCCGAGGCGCTCATTCGTTGGTCTCACCCCCAACTTGGTATGATTTCGCCGTTCGAATTTATTCCGATTGCAGAGCGAACTGGGTTTATCGTGCCTCTTGGCCGTTGGGTGATTACGCAAAGCATTAAGCAGGTGAAAGCTTGGCATGACTCTGGGCTACCGATCCTTGTGTCGATTAATGTCTCTACCGTTCAGTTTGCCCATGATGACGTTGCTAGTTTTATCATCGACGCGCTCGATAACGCCCAGTTGCCTGGAGAGGCGCTACAAATTGAAATCACAGAATCGACCTTAATGAGAGAGCCCGAATATGTGGTGGAAGCGTGTGAACGCCTGCGAGAGCGAGGGATGTCGGTGGCTATTGATGACTTCGGGATTGAATACTCTTCTCTCAACTACTTGAAGCGTTTGCCCATTGATGTACTTAAAATCGATAAGTCATTTGTTGATGATTGCACCACTGACATCACCGATCACATGTTGGTGCGAACCATTATTCAGATGGGGCAAAACCTAGGTAAATCGGTCGTGGCAGAAGGTGTTGAGACCTCTGAGCAATTATCTCTACTGTTTAATGAAGGGTGTGATGAGTATCAAGGCTACTTTTTCTCAAAACCGCTGGACGCACAGGCCTTTTACGATAAAGTGACCCAATCCAACGTCCACTGATCTCTGTTATGACTCTTCAAGCTGACCTTGTGACACTCGCGCTGCCCTCATTGGTGCAAAAACTGGGAAGAGAGAAGTGTCAAAACCTCAAACGACTCGCGCAGCAGCACCACTGTGTGTTGAGCCGTGTTAGGCGTTCACGCCACTGGCAGTTGGTGGGGGAAGAGAGGGCGCTCAATGCACTCTGTCATGAATTGCTTAGCCGCGAAGATAGCTGCGAAGATTATGCCTACGTTAGGCAAAAAATTGACACGCTCATCAATGCGCGAGTCGCCGCGCGTGCCCCTGCGCCGTTGCCACTCAACATCCAGCTTGCTCAGCTTATCGCCTGTAATCCCAATATCACCTTAACGGAACTGATTGAGAAAACGGACTGCACACTCGCTCAAGCGAGGGCCGCCCGTTTTCAAGAGGAGTCTTGGTAACGGTTGGTGCGTTACTGCTCGTCGTCTTTTTGTTCCACTCGAGTGACCAGCAATTGGTCTACTTTATGGTCATCGATGTCGACCACCTCAAATTTGTAGCCAGAGTAGGTCACCGAATCAGTGCGTCGCGGAATTTTCTTTAACATAAACATCATAAATCCGGCGATGGTTTCGTAGTTTTGTGAATGGGGCAGTTCGTCAATTTGCAGTGTGCGCATC
>NZ_JCBDGK010000036.1:0-2416 GCF_059834005.1 Vibrio sp. R12-SW3-ISO1 | reverse complement strand
TCTACATCAACCGTGGTATTCAAAGTGTTGAGCAGTTGGAGACAACCGCAAGAGCCTTGCACTCTTACCAGAAATTGCATGGTATTGAGGCCGCGGTGAGTTTGTTGTTTGAGGCGATTCGCCTCAATCAGCGCATCATAGTGGTGGGCGATTTTGATGCCGATGGCGCGACCAGCTCTGCGTTGTCTGTACTGGCACTGCGGATGCTGGGATCGAGCAATGTTGACTATTTGGTGCCGAATCGATTTGAAGACGGCTACGGCCTTAGCCCGGAAGTAGTCGATCAAGCGATCGAACTGGGCGCGCAAGTGATCATGACCGTCGATAATGGCGTGTCATCGATTGAGGGCGTGCGCTATGCCAAGCAGCAAGGGCTTACGGTGTTGGTGACGGATCATCACCTACCTGGCCATGAATTGCCTGAGGTCGATGCGATGGTCAATCCAAATCTCGACGAGTGCGCGTTTCCGTCTAAGGCGCTGGCCGGTGTCGGTGTCGCTTTTTATTTGATGATGGCGCTGTGCGTCCATATGCGAAAAGCGGGATGGTTTGCTGAACAAGGCATGGCGGAGCCCAAATTGATGGAGCTGATCGATCTTGTGGCGCTGGGCACGGTCGCAGACGTAGTGCCTCTGGATGAGAACAACCGAATTTTGGTGCATCAAGGGCTGCAACGTATCCGTGCGGGCAAAGCAAGGCCAGGTATTCAAGCGTTGATTGAAGTGGCGAAGCGCGATGCAAAGCGTCTCGTTGCCTCAGATTTTGGTTTTGCCTTGGGGCCAAGAATCAACGCCGCCGGTAGACTGGACGATATGTCGTTTGGGGTTGAACTGCTGATGAGCAACAACATCCACGCCGCAAGACGCATGGCTTCTGAACTTGATGGGCTGAATCAAACGCGCAAAGAGATTGAAGAGGGCATGAAGCAAGAGGCGATGGCGTTTTGTGAGCGGTTACAGTTTGGTGAAGGGAGCCAGCTTCCTTATGGACTGGTGCTGTTTCAACGCGATTGGCACCAAGGGGTGATCGGGATTCTGGCCTCGCGCATCAAAGAGCAATTTCATCGCCCTGTCGTTGCGTTTGCCGATGGCGGTGATGGCGCGATTAAAGGCTCTTGTCGCTCGATACCAGGTTTACACATGCGTGATGCGCTCGATCGTATCGATACGCAACATCCGGGGCTGATTAAAAAATTTGGCGGTCATGCGATGGCGGCCGGTTTAACCATCATGGAGAAAGATTTTGAACGCTTTGCGACCTTGTTTAACCAAACAGTGGAACAAGAGTTGGATGAAGCGGCGCTCAAAGGGGTGATCTTGTCCGATGGCGAGCTGCGCCCAGAAGAGTTTTCCATGCACACCGCGCACGTGCTTCGCAGTGGTGGGCCTTGGGGGCAAGCGTTTCCAGAGCCTATTTTTGACGGCGAGTTTATGGTGCTGCACCAAAAGCTGGTGGCCGAGAAGCACTTAAAGCTGATGTTAGAGCCACTCTATCGTGGCCACCCAACCGGGCTGACGATGGATGCGATCGCGTTTAATGTCGACTTGAGACGCTGGCCGGATGCGAGCGCCAAAACCGTCCATCTGGCTTATCGCCTCGATATTAATGAGTTTCGGGGCAATCAGTCTTTGCAGCTGATGGTCGATTATATTGAAGCGAGATGAACGCTCTCGACATCTAAGAGGCTCCCTCACTGATACCGCGCCAAGCAGAAATGCTTGGCGTTTTTTGTTTCGTTTTTTGAGGAGAGAGTTTAGAGACGAGAGTTTTGAGGTGAGACTTTTCAGGTCTGACCAGGGAATGCGATCGGGATCCGTTACCCTGTTTTCAGAAAAATCGCGGTTGAATTCAGAAAAATGTCATCTCACCAAGGTATCGACGGTGGATAGACTATGCTTTGATGTTATTCGCTTCGTTTCATTTGTATGATGACTCAACCAAGTAAAGTGTGATGCGTGGCACGTTTCTGCCCCATCTGTTTCTCTTTTGTAATTGGTCATACCAATTTGATTGATGTTTTAATTATGAGCTGTTATCAAACTGTGACCGCATGGGTCGTTCTATGATTTGAATCAAATTTTGGCTGGAAGTTGCGTTTTAATTATGTTAATTTCCTCGCCAACATAAAATTGGTATTACCAATTGACTGCAAAGAGAAAGAAGAATAACAACTATGGCTTATCAAAGGATTCGTCAGCCAAAACTCTCCGATGTGATTGAGCAAGAGTTAGAAAGGTTGATTGTGGAAGGTACACTTTCGCCGGGGCAACAACTGCCACCCGAGCGCGAACTGGCGAAGCAGTTCGATGTGTCTCGTCCGTCTATCCGTGAAGCCATCCAGCGCTTAGAAGCGAAACGTCTTTTGACCCGAAAACAAGGGGGAGGGACGTTTGTCAGTGAAACGATTTGGACCAGT
>NZ_JCBDGK010000035.1:0-2447 GCF_059834005.1 Vibrio sp. R12-SW3-ISO1 | reverse complement strand
AACGACTTTCGTCATTCGTAAAAACTAAAGGGCTTGAAGGATCATTTAGTACGACATTGAAGGTTCGTTGTGATGGTTTTACTGTCAGAATCGAAGGTAATCCGTCTCGATGGCAACGTATGGATAACCTTTTTGGTCTTCGCTCTTTGGATGAATGTATTGATATATACAACCACATCTTAGCCAAATTTGGCCTTCCACCTTTTACCGCAAATACAAAGGTTTACTTCGGTCAAACTCCAGAAGATAAAAAGCCGCGCCTTATAGGCAATGGCGCTGAAATTACACGTATAGACTGGACTCGAAACCATAAAGTAGGTAAGGGCAGAGAGGTTACGTTTATAAGAGCTATGTCATCTACAACACTCGGTCGTAGCAGAACGCCAGCGCCTTACCCTGATTTTACCAGTTGCTACTGGGGAAAACGTTCTTGGAAATTATCAAAAATCTACTCTAAGGCACACGAGTTAAAGAATCATTTACGAAAAGATAAACGCAAAAAAGACGGCGTATCAGAAGAACAGCTCAACTACGTAGAAAAACTAATCTCATACTGCGAGCAGCATGGTGTCGTTCGAGAGGAACACCAATTAAGCCAGAAGCATTTAAAACGATACAACCTACAATTTTACGGAAAAACTACGCTACAAGACTTCATTGAACACATAAAAGATCTCGAGAACATTATGAAAACACTGACAGCAACTCATGACACACATAAATCGATATCAGATCAATTACTTGAACAAGGAATCGTTAATAGTAGACAAGCCGCTAATGCAACTCAAAGCGTGGCGTTGATGTGGCACTTGGACAAAAAATCGAGAGAAACAGTCAGTATTACGTACACAGACCGCGATTAAAAAGCATCGGTATCGATATCGCTTTGCCGTTCGATGTAACGAGAATCTGTCCAACGCTTAAACGTTCAGAAGTCATAGAAGTTCAATCACTTAGTATTCCAGACTGGTATCAATTACCAATAGTCGAGAAATCTAACATCATGCCGTTCAAGGCAATCGCTTAAGGAAATTAGCCATGATTAAAATAGAAATCTTCTCAGAAAACGTTCGCGTAGAAACTCGCAGCACAGCAGGCAAAGAAGGTCGCCCAGGTCGAACTATTTACGAGCAAATCGCTTACGCACATTTAGGCGGTAAGTTCCCAGTAGAAATGAAGCTGACGCTAGAGAAAGACCAAGAACCATACGCAGCTGGAGTCTACACGCCACACAATACAAGCTATGTTGTAAATAACTTCGGAGGCTTAGAGTTGAAGCGCTTTGGGATGATATTAGACGCAATCGACGTTAACCAGAAAGACGTTAAACGTGAAATGACAGCCTAATCGACCACATAACATTAGTGCGTATTATGTAGTCTGGAATTATGTTGAGTGGTTTGCTGAAAGCCTAGAGCGCGCAAAGGGTGGGCGAGGGAATTGCTCATTGTCGGCCTCTGGCCGTACATGCTATGAGTGAGAATCGCTTTGAAGTGAATAGCCCGTAACATAGAGAGTGTCCTGAATTCTGTGTAACTGTCTAGACTTAAGCCTTAAAGGCTAAGGATGGACAATATGGATAAGAAAGCACTCGAAGCTTTTGCTCGTGAAGCAGCAAAGTCAATTAAGACTGAATCTGATCTTGATGACTTCCGAAAAATGTTAACCAAGGTGACCGTTGAAACGGCGTTAAACGCTGAACTCGATGAGCACCTTGGGTATCAAAAACACCAACCTAGAACTAGCTCCAACTCCCGCAATGGCTACTCGGGTAAATCAATCATCACCGATGATGGAGAAGTCGATATCGACGTCCCTCGCGACCGTGAAGCTAGCTTTGAACCTCAACTCGTCCGCAAGCACCAAACTCGATTCCAATCCATGGACGACAAGATATTAAGCCTATATGCGAAAGGCATGACCACACGTGAAATCGTCGCAACGTTCAAGGAAATGTATGATGCAGACGTCTCACCAACGCTGATATCAAAGGTGACCGACTCGGTACTCGAGCAAGTGATTGAATGGCAGTCGCGACCTCTCGACGAAATTTACCCTATCGTCTATCTCGATTGCATCGTGGTTAAGGTGCGTCAAGACAAGCAAGTCATCAACAAAGCGGTCTATCTTGCGTTAGGCGTCAACATGGAAGGCCAGAAAGAACTGCTCGGCATGTGGCTCTCTGAAACGGAAGGCGCCAAGTTCTGGCTTAACGTGCTGACAGAGCTTCAAAACCGTGGGGTAAAAGACATCCTTATCGCTTGCGTTGACGGACTAAAAGGTTTTCCTGACGCCATCAATACTGCGTTCCCAGAGACGCAAATACAGCTCTGTATCGTCCACATGGTGCGAAACTCGGTCAAATACGTCCCTTGGAAAGACTACAAAGCGGTGACGGCTGACCTGAAGAAAATCTACCAATCAGCCACAGAAGATGAGGCACTGCT
>NZ_JCBDGK010000034.1:0-644 GCF_059834005.1 Vibrio sp. R12-SW3-ISO1 | reverse complement strand
AATTGGATTATCATCAACGAGTGCCCACACAGATTGATAGGTTTATATTGTTAAAGAGCTTTGCTTTCAGTGCGTTAGCACTTAGGCAGGACGCGTATAATACGCTGTCTGACGTTGAAAGTCAACATAAAACTCTAAGACTAAACTTAGAGACTTTATGGTGACTTGCTCTACTTCACTAAGACAAGTCGCAGATTTAAAGCCTGGCGATGTCCTACTCTCACATGGGGAAGCCCCACACTACCATCGGCGCTAATTCGTTTCACTTCTGAGTTCGGCATGGAATCAGGTGGGTCCAAATCGCTATGGTCGCCAAGCAAATTTTGTTTAAGTTCCTAGAAGCTAGTGCCTAGTTCCTAGAACTTAATAATTCGGAAAGCTGTGCTTATCGTTTCTAGCTACTAGGAACTAGACACTCGTCTCTTTTACACATTCAATGTTCTTACATTGAGTCCATCAAAACCCTTTGGGTGTTGTATGGTTAAGCCTCACGGGCAATTAGTACAGGTTAGCTCAACGCCTCACAGCGCTTACACACCCTGCCTATCAACGTTCTAGTCTCGAACAACCCTTAAGGATACTTAAAGTATCAGGGAAGACTCATCTCAGGGCTCGCTTCCCGCTTAGATGCTTTCAGCGGTTAT
>NZ_JCBDGK010000033.1:0-22853 GCF_059834005.1 Vibrio sp. R12-SW3-ISO1 | reverse complement strand
TTTTGCCATCTTCACGGATTGCTTTGATGTAGCCTTTAAGACGCTTACCAATAAAGAGTTTTCCAAACACGTCAGACTTAAAAATCATGCCCCAATGTTGGCCTTCAACGATCGCTTTAAAGCCTAAGTCACTGCGCTCTGCAATCAACAACTCGACTTGCTGGTTTTTGCTATAAGGCGCCGGCGTTTTATCCAGCAGCTTGTTGAATTTGGTGGTCCCGACAATGCGCCCAGATGCTTTGTCGGTATAAACGTATACCAACACAGTTTGACCTTCTCTAAAACGGGCACGCTGCTCACTGAAAGGGATCAACAGATCTTTGCCTTTAATTCCCCAATTAGCGAAAGCGCCGGTGCTGTTGACCCCTTGGATTTCCATCAGCCCCCACTGGCCCACTTCGGCAATCGGAGTTTCAGTCGTCGCCACCAACTGGTTGTCGGAATCAAAGTAGAGAAACGCATCAATAAATTGGCCCACTTCCGCGTCTTTTGGCGCAAAGCGATTTGGCAGCAAAGAGGTGCCGTACTCTCCAGCATCCAAAAATAGTCCAAAGTCGGCTTTTTTTACAATTTCTAAGTGGTTTACCTTACCAACGTTAATCATTTCAACGGTCTCTTGCTAAATTTGCGGCGATTATACCCAATCTCTGATATGCTTTCGCCAGCTAATTTGAACTTTATGGAGATTTTCTTGGTCACGGTAGACAAACAAGATGGCATCACTCTCAAAATTTCTCACGCAATGGCTTCGACCAAGAAGTCGGATCTCGACCTCTACTTTTTCATTCCCGGTGAGCTTGGCTTAAACGCTGACATCGTCAAAGAGAGTGAATTCTATTACGAGTCTCTGGCGCAAAAACGCGCTTATTTCAGTGACAAAACTCTGCTTCCGCTCGTGCACAGTCGACTTGCCAAACGAGGACGACTCTCTTCAACTCAGTACCGCGTCAGTTTAAGTTTGTTCGCCTACCAATATGTGATTGCGTTAGATAAAGCGGTCAGCGAATTGAACAAACACAACTCCGATTCCGTCACCACCGATGAAGTAGACGAAGTCATCGAACTCTCTCTCGATATTTTGAAAAAGCTGCGTCGGAGTATTCCTTATGAAGAGGGGCTGAAACGCTACTATGCCAACATCGATAACTACCTCTCTTGGTACACCGGGCAAAGGCTTATGTCATTGGTTGCCCACATGCCACGTGACAGTGAATACAAGAAGCTCAAAGAGCGATTGCTCACCATTGTTGAGAAAGAAGCCGCGCATCGAAAGCTCAACAACTACAACTCAGAAAGCGTGAGAGGCGATGTGACCCGCCTGAGTAACAAAATGCGGTTATTGAGGCGCTTGATAGAGCACCCCATCGTCCTGCAAGAGAAAACGCAATCATTGGGCAACAATCTAAAGCGAATTGTCAAAGGCAGTGCAACGGGGTTTGTGATGGTGTTTGTCACCATTACCGCGATTCTGGCTCGTGATTATTGGGGTGAGATCACCGCATCGTTCATCATTTTGATGTCATTTGTCTACGCGCTACGCGAGATATTTAAAGACGATCTGCGGGATGTCATGTGGCGGTGGATTCGACGCGGCCGACCTAAGTGGCGTAAAACCTACCTGGATCCGACAACCAAAAAGACCGTCGGGCAAAAACTCGAATGGCTTGATTATCTTGGGCTCGACAAACTTCCCGACCGCATCAAGTCGATTCGCAAAAAGCGCGTCGTCCAGCGGGAAGAACAAATTTTACACTATCGCTCAGAGACAGAAATGACCACATCAAAGTTTATGAGCGGTTATGAAGAAACGCGAGAAACCTTATTGCTCAGCATGCGACCGTTTACCCGTTTGATGGATAAGGGCTCAAACAAAATCTATACTCTGAACAACAGTCAGGTGAGCCGCGAATCCGTTGAAAAACGTCACCTGATCAACTTGATTGTCAAAGAAGACAATCACGACGGAAACCCAAACTATTACCGTTGGAAAATCGTGCTCAACCGCAGCAAAATCGTTGCGATTGAGCAAATTGAGGTGGATGACTTCACTCACCCCTTCGCTTTAGTGACAGAGTAAGTAAAAATTCCGCCATCGGCTCATCGCCATGTAGGCTTGGGCAGAGGGCGGTAATTTTCACCGCTTGGTTGACACGCTCTCCGGTCGCGAACGTCTCATCAAGCATCTTGTCAATCAGCTCCCCATCGTCACAGACAAAGTGGACATCCGCCTCAGGTCGCTTTAAGAATTGCCCTTCCACCGCTTTAAAAGCCAAAGACACCTGCTTGCCTCGCGCCTGAGCTTTACTCATCGCCATGAAACCGCCTGCGACGTCTGCACCAACCGCCAAGACACCAAAATACATACTGCCGAGATGATTTTTAGTCCGTCTTTTTAGTGGAATTTTTACCTCTACGCGCTGCTCATCCAGTTGGAGAATTTTAGGTCGACAGAGCCAAATTAGGGGGACTTTGAGAAAGCCAAAGTAATTGAGGTAAAAGTTCGCTTTAGTAAGAGGGCTTAACATAGACTGGTCCGACTAGTGGATTTAGAACCAGTTGAATATGGAAGGTGTGCAATGTCAACATTTTGTTAACATTGCACTTTCAGATAGTGAGATAACTCAGATTACTTAGTCAGTTACACCGTCACAACAAGTTCGACGTGTTCACGTTCGACCAAATACTCTTGGATTTTTGCGTAGTTCAAGAGGCCACTGCTGGTTAGGATTACCGGCTTATTGACGCTCTCTGCCGCTTTGGTCGTCATGTCAATCAGTTGTAGCACCGCTTCACTTTGTGGTTCAAACAAATAGTGTAGTGTCTCGTCTAGACGATCGATACCCAGCGTATATTGGGTTAGGTTTTCCAAATTAATCACGACGCCATCAAAATAGTGCAATAGACGCTCGGCCATCAGCGCAGAAGACGGTACATCGACAGTATAAAGCACCTTGAGCCCGTTAAGGCCGCGCGGCAGTCCTTGCTCGGCAAGCAAATCGATGATCTTCGCGGCATCAGATAAAGCACGAACAAACGGCACCACAATCTCAACCTGATGACCTTGCGCTCTTAATGCTTTGATCACATCGCACTCTAGGACAAAACTGGCGCTAAACTCTGGCTGGGCATAGCGAGACACGCCACGCATACCGAGTGCTGGATTCACCACCTCAGGCTCCACATCACCACCCAATAGCGAACGCATTGCATGGCTGTCCGCATTACTTAGCGATACACGCACAACTTTGTGCTCAGGGGAGATGGCGTCAGAGATGATTGAGACCAAGGTAGAAACAAAGTGCGTCTTGAGATCTTGTTCACCCAACATCGCATCGATAGAACTACGTTGTAGTGGATCGAGCGGCGATGTGGCTGACTCAAAGCTAGGATGGTAAAAAATGTGCTCTAGGATGAGCTCAGATAAGGAAACAAAGAGGTGTTGTCCACCTTGTTGACCGTCGACCTCAGGTAGGGCGTCGCCACTACTCAATGCAGAATGCAAATTGCTTGAACCGGATAAACTCATTACTGCTCCGTACTTAGATTATTATTGTGATATTTGAAACATACCGACTCGCGCCAGTGAAGACAAGGGCAAAACAGAATTTAAAACTAACATTTTTGAATAGTTTTTCAGATTTACGCTTCGCACTGGAAGAGTTTCAGGATAAGTAGTTTATTACTTGATTCGTTTCCGTTATCTTTAGCGCTTCGCAATAAAAAGAACAGGCTCTGGTATGCCATTAAAAACCGATGAATTAAGAACGCAGCCTTTAGGCCCTATGCCAACTCCGGCAGAACTTGGAAGCGCCCACCCGATTACTGATGATGTCGCCGAGCGTATTGCTGTTTCGCGCCGTCAAATTGAGCAAATTCTCACTGGCGAAGACTCTCGCCTACTCGTAATTGTTGGCCCGTGCTCGGTACACGACACAGAGGCGGCGATCGACTACGCACAGCGTCTCTCTGCGATTCAAGCGCAATATAAAGACGAGCTTTTTATCGTCATGCGCACCTATTTTGAGAAACCGCGCACCGTCGTAGGCTGGAAAGGCTTAATTACAGACCCTAACCTAGATGGTTCGTACGCGCTGGAAACCGGTCTTAACAAAGCGCGTAAACTCCTGCTCGATATCAATAAGCTTGGTTTGGCGACCGCCACTGAGTTCCTGGATATGATCACCGGCCAGTACATCGCTGACTTAATCACTTGGGGTGCGATTGGCGCACGCACGACAGAGTCACAAATTCACCGTGAAATGGCGTCTGCTCTTTCTTGCCCTGTCGGTTTCAAAAACGGCACCAACGGCAATGTTAAAATTGCCATTGATGCGATCCGTGCCTCTATGGCCTCGCACTACTTCTACTCGCCAGACAAAAATGGACGCATGACGGTTTATCGTACTAGCGGTAACCCATACGGCCATATCATTCTTCGCGGTGGTGACACAGGGCCGAACTTTGATGCGGCATCGGTCGCGCAAGCTTGCGAGCAACTCGCTCAATTTGATTTACCGCAGCGTCTTGTGGTCGACTTCAGCCATGCCAACTGTGAAAAGCAGCATCGCAAACAGCTGGATGTGGCAAAGGACATCTGTGAGCAGATCCGTTCAGGAAAGCATCAGATTGCCGGTATTATGGCCGAAAGTTTTATTGTCGAAGGCAACCAATCCATGTGTGACCTCAACAATCTCACTTATGGTCAATCCATCACCGATCCATGCTTAGGTTGGGATGACACTGTGCAGATGCTAGACATGCTCGCTGACGCTGTGAAAGCGCGACCTTAATCAACGACTATTTCGGAGTACATTATGCCCTCTTTTGACATTATCTCAGAAATCGACGCGGTTGAATTGCGCAACGCCGTCGACAACGCATCACGTGAACTATCGACTCGCTTCGACTTTCGTGGCGTTGAGGCGACGTTTGAACTGCAAAAAGACGAATCCGTGAAACTGAATGCCGAAGGTGAATTCCAGCTCAAGCAAATGCGTGACATTTTACGCTCTAACCTCACTAAGCGTGGCGTAGACGTCAATGCAATGGAAGCGAAGCCCGAGGAGGCCTCCGGTCGCAACTGGCACCAAGTCGTCATTTTTAAGCAAGGCATTGAAACGCCAGTTGCGAAGAAAATTGTCAAGCACATCAAGGACTCTAAGATCAAAGTCCAAACCTCTATTCAAGGTGAAAAAGTGCGCGTGACTGGTAAAAAACGCGATGATTTACAAGCAACGATGGCACTGATCCGCGAAGCAGAACTCGGCCAACCTTTCCAGTTTGAAAACTTTCGTGACTAACCGATTAACGAAGCCATGCTCACATAGCAGTGAGTCATTCGCACAAACCCGCTGAACAGCGGGTTTGTTTTTTTCTAAACAGACAAAACGCAAGGGTTAGCGCTTTGCTGCGATCGTGGCTTGTTTAATCGTTAAATCATTACCCTGTAACAACTTGGTGTCACTTGCCCCGGCCTCAACCAAGACAACCACTTTAAGCCCTTCCTGTTTGGCAGACATCAAGTACTGAGCAAGGTCGGCGCTACTTTCAAAAGGCGTGCGCTCAGCATCGCGGCGAACCAAATCGACAAACGCGAAAGGACAGTTCTCACTATGAAGTACGAGTTCCGCCTCTTGCATGATTTTCAGCGCTTTTAGCGACAACAACTCGACATCTTCACCACATTCAACCCAGACAGTCGAAGCGGGTTTGGTGATACCTTCACTGAGTAAGGCTTGATAGTGCGTTTCGAGCTCATCAAGACTGGTCATCTCTTGCACATTTGAGTTGGCAAAGAACGCTTCCCAAAAAGTTCGCCTTTCATCAACGCTGGCGAGATGTTGCTTAATATCATTGCGCTTTGAGGCTGCAAAGTCAGCTTGCAGTGATAAGTTGTGAGGTAATATCGACTCGAGTTTTTCGCGGATATTTCTCACCAACACTGGGGAAGCGCCACCACTAGAGATGGCGATCTGAATTCGACCACGATTCACAATCGAGGGGGTAATGAAATCGCAATAAGGTTGGTCATCCACGACATTGACGAGCAGGCGTTTCTTTTTCGCATCGAAATGAACCTGGTGATTTAACTCAGGATTGTCTGTGGTTGCCCATACTTGAACGTAATGTTGGTCTAACAGCTCACTCGAATAGAAACTTTGTATCCAGCGACAACATTCCTGCTCCACCAAGCGTGCTAAATAGGGCTCAATCTTGGGTGACACAATGGTCACATCGGCGCCAGCTCTCACTAAGCTGTCCACTTTTCGACTGGCGACCTCGCCCCCTCCCACCACAAGAACTGGCTGGTGATTGAGGTTTATAAACAGCGGAAAATACTGCATTTCAATCCTTGGTAAACCATTTGTACTAGCTGACGATACTACCAAAAATGGGGCATCGTGTTCACCCCACCCTAACAATTAAAATAATATTACTCTGAATTTAACTTCGATCGCAGTCATTCATACCAATTTAGCATCTTGGCAACAATTGATAGTCTGATCATTTAGAATTATTAACTATCACATTCTGACGCACCAATCTGATCCCTAGTTGCACTATTTACATTCAGATAACATTTCGCCATTCTAATCATTGTTGAGGTTTGTGATTTCATTCAAAAATTCTTTTAAATTATGAAGTTGAGAATTTCGAGATCCTTACCTACGCTTATAAACGATTGATTTGGTTACCAGTGGTGCAATCAGCTCAGTCAATAAATATTAAGACACAACATATTTCACTCGTTTTTTCAGGTTCCACCTGACTTAACATGGATCATACAGGAAGGATACAAATGGCACATAAACTAACAGTTCTTGCTTCTGTCGTAGCTGCATCTACTGCTTTGATGTCTACAAGCGCATCTGCAGCTGATAGCACGTTGGATAAAGTGACTAAACAAGATTTTATTACTTGTGGTGTAAGTACTGGTCTACCGGGCTTCTCAAACCCTAACTCGAAGGGCGAATGGGAAGGCATCGACGTGGAATACTGTCAAGCACTTGCTGCAGCTGTACTGGGTGACAAAACAAAAGTTAAATACGTTCCGCTTACTGCTAAAGAGCGTTTCACTGCACTTCAATCCGGTGAAATCGATGTACTGTCACGTAATACAACGTGGACATTGCACCGTGATACCGCACTTGGTCTTAACTTTGTTGGCGTAAACTACTACGACGGCCAAGGCTTTATGGTCAAAAAAGACCTAGGTCTTACGAGCGCTAAAGAGCTTGACGGCGCATCAGTATGTGTTCAGTCAGGAACTACTACCGAACTTAACCTAGCGGACTACTTCCGCAACAATGGCATGTCATACAAGCCAGTGGTATTTGATACCGCAGCTCAGACCTCAAAAGGTTTCGATGCAGGCCGTTGTGACGTGCTAACAACTGACCAATCTGGTCTGTACGCACTTCGTCTAAACCTACAAGACCCAAGCTCAGCGCAGGTTCTACCAGAAATCATTTCTAAAGAGCCTCTAGGCCCTGTGGTTCGTCAAGGTGATGATCAGTGGTTTAACATTGCGAAATGGACACTGTCTGCAATGGTCAACGCAGAAGAGTACGGCATTACATCTAAGAACGCAGATGAAATGCTGAAGTCTGAAGATCCAAACATCAAACGTATTCTTGGTGTTGACGGTCCTAAAGGTAAAGGCCTAGGTATCCGTGATGATTGGGGTTACCAAGTCATCAAGCAAGTGGGTAACTACGGCGAGAGCTTTGAGCGTACCGTAGGTACAGGATCTCCACTACAGATCTCTCGTGGTGTGAACGCTCTGTGGAATGCAGGCGGCTTTATGTACGCTCCACCAATCCGTTAATCGCAGTACATAACAACAAGCAAAGAAAGGGCGGTCTCCCCGCCCTTTTATTAAAAATGGATTTGAGGTTATAGCTGTATGAAACCTACTGATACTGTTGCTGGTAAGTCAGGTAGTGCGCCTGCTTCCAATGCAAACCTTCTCTACAATCCCACTTTTCGATCGGTCGTCTTCCAAATCATTGCGATAGTCGCCTTGGTCTTTTTCTTTTACACAATAGTCAATAATGCCTTAACGAACCTCGGAGCTAGGGGCATTGCCACTGGTTTTGATTTCCTCGGACAAGAAGCGGGCTTTGGGATTGGCCTCACCCTTGTTGAATATGATGAAACCTTCTCTTATGGAAGAACCTTTTTAGTTGGCTTACTGAACACCGCATTGGTCTCTTTCTTAGGGATCATTCTTGCGACTGTGATTGGTTTTGCCATGGGTATCGCACGTCTCTCCAGTAACTGGTTGGTCAGTCGACTTGCGGCAGTCTATATCGAAATTTTCCGTAACGTCCCCCTGTTACTGCAAATTTTCTTTTGGTATTTCGCCGTTCTGCAAGCACTGCCTTCAGCGCGCCAGAGCCTAAGCTTAGGGGAAGCCATTTTCCTTAACGTTCGCGGTCTGTATTTTCCAGCACCTGTTTTCGGTGAAGGGTCATCTATCGTGGTCGCTGCCTTTGTGTTCGGCGTAGTCGCGACGCTATTTGTTGCCATTTGGGCCAAAAATAAACAAAAGCTCACCGGACAGCAAACCCCAGTTGGGCGAATCGCGTTAGGGTTAATCGTTGCGTTGCCCGTTGTGACCTACTTTGTGATGGGTTCTCCTATTCACGCGGAATACCCTGAACTGAAGGGCTTTAACTTCCGTGGTGGCATCAGCATCATCCCTGAACTTGCAGCACTTCTGCTTGCGTTGAGTATTTATACCGCGTCCTTTATTGCAGAAATTGTACGTTCCGGTATCAACGCGGTGAACCACGGTCAGACGGAAGCGGCCATGTCGCTAGGTTTACCTCGCTCACGTACGTTGAAGCTCGTCGTGATTCCACAGGCGCTGCGTATCATTATTCCTCCGCTCACAAGTCAATACTTAAACCTGACTAAAAACTCATCGCTAGCAATGGCGATTGGTTACCCTGATTTGGTTTCAGTATTTGCAGGTACAACGCTTAACCAGACCGGTCAGGCGATTGAGATTATCGCGATGACCATGGGCGTATACCTGACTCTCAGCTTGCTCACGTCAGCACTGATGAACTTGTACAACAAAAAAGTCGCTTTGGTGGAGAGATAGAATGAAAGTACATCAATTTCAACCTAGCCTACCGCCACCGGCAAATACTGTGGGTGTGATGGGATGGCTGCGTAAGAACTTATTTAACGGCCCGGTCAACTCCGTGGTTACCGTCATACTTGCCTATGTCGCCTTCAGCTTGATCTGGAACATCGTCGATTGGGCACTGATTAACGCTGATTGGGTTGGCACAACTCGTGACGCTTGTAGTCGAGATGGTGCATGTTGGGTATTTATCAGCGTACGCTGGGAACAGTTTATGTATGGTTTCTACCCGCAAGAAGAGCTTTGGCGCCCTCGCCTGTTCTACTTCACGCTAGCAGTGTTTACTGTGTTGCTCGCCTACGAGAAGACACCTAAACGTACTTGGCTATGGCTGTTCTTTGTTAACGTCTACCCGTTTTTAATTGCAGGACTTCTTTATGGTGGATTCTTCGGCCTGGAAGTCGTTGAGACACACAAATGGGGCGGACTTCTGGTCACATTGATCATCGCTCTGGTCGGTATCGTCGTCTCACTTCCAATTGGTGTTGCTCTTGCACTCGGAAGACGCTCAGATATGCCGATTATTCGCAGCATCTGTACCGTTTACATCGAAGTATGGCGTGGTGTGCCGCTCATCACTGTTCTATTTATGGCGTCGGTAATGCTGCCATTGTTCCTGTCGGAAGGTTCGGAGACAGACAAATTGCTACGCGCTTTGATTGGTGTGGTGATGTTTAGTTCTGCCTACATGGCTGAGGTTATCCGTGGTGGTTTACAAGCCATTCCAAAAGGCCAGTATGAAGCAGCGGATGCGCTTGGCTTAAGCTACTGGAAAAAGACAGGACTGATCATATTGCCTCAGGCACTTAAGATCACCATTCCTTCTATCGTGAACACCTTTATTGGCCTCTTCAAAGACACCAGTCTTGTATTGATTATCGGTATGTTTGACGTACTCGGTATTGGCCAAGCCGCAAACACTGACCCCGAGTGGTTAGGTTTTGCTACGGAAAGTTATGTTTTTGTCGCGTTAGTGTTCTGGGTATTTTGTTTCGGCATGTCGAGATATTCGATTTGGCTAGAGAACAAACTCCATACCGGTCACAAACGATAATTTATAAGCTCAAGGACGTATTATGACGCAACAACAAGATTACATGATCCAACTTAAGGATATGAACAAGTGGTATGGTGAGTTTCATGTACTGAAAAACATCAACCTTAATGTCAAAAAAGGCGAGAAAATCGTTATTTGTGGCCCGTCAGGTTCTGGCAAGTCCACGATGATTCGCTGTATTAACCGCTTAGAAGAGCACCAGAAAGGACAAATCATCGTTTCTGGTAACGAGCTTACAGAAGACCTCAAGAACATTGAGGCAGTTAGACGCGAAGTCGGCATGTGTTTTCAACACTTCAACCTCTTCCCTCACCTCACTGTGCTAGAAAACTGTACGCTCGCACCGATTTGGGTTAAGAAGATGCCAAAAGAAGAAGCGGAAGCCGTCGCGATGAAGTACCTTGAACGCGTGAAGATTCCTGATCAAGCAGATAAATACCCAGGTCAGCTCTCTGGTGGTCAGCAGCAGCGCGTTGCGATTGCTCGCTCGTTGTGTATGAGCCCGCAAGTGATGCTGTTTGACGAACCGACGTCGGCACTCGACCCAGAAATGGTGCGAGAAGTGTTGGATGTTATGGTTGAACTGGCCGGTGAAGGGATGACCATGCTTTGTGTTACCCACGAAATGGGGTTTGCGAAAGAGGTCGCCGATCGGGTCATCTTTATGGATGCAGGTGAAATCATCGAAGAAAACAATCCTGTTGATTTCTTTGAAAATCCGCAGTCTGATCGCACACAAAACTTCCTAGCACAAATTCTCCATCATTGATTGATGGATAAGCAAAGGGCGACTTCGGTCGCCCTTTTTTGATTGTTATATTGTGTTACATCTTTCAAAATACTTAAGTTTCTATTTCTATTATTATTTTACTAACGACTAGACTCGTTGGGGCTTGATCTTTTTACTGATAAGCCTCATATATGTCGGTATAAACATAAAACTTCACGAGGAAGATTATGAACAGTCCTATGTTTACCCGCACTTCTACACAAGAAAGTGCTCTACAAACCAATAAGGTGTTGCGTAATACCTACGCACTCCTTTCTATGACCCTGCTTTGGTCAGCGGTCGTGGCTGGTGTGTCTATGGCGATGAATCTACCTCGCCCTGGCCTTATCATTATGCTGGTCGGCTTCTACGGTCTGCTATTCCTAACGGAGAAAAACCGCAACAACAGCATGGGCTTGGTATTTACATTCCTATTCACTGGCTTCCTAGGGTACACACTCGGTCCGATTCTCAACGCTTATGTTGGCGCAGGCATGGGTGATGTTATCGTTACCGCATTAGGTGGTACTGCACTGGCATTTCTTGGCGCTTCTGCTTACGCACTGACTACTAAGCGTGACCTTTCTTTCCTAGGTGGCGTGCTTATGGCTGGCTTTGTTGTCTTGCTTATCGGCATGGTGGCGAACATCTTCCTGCAAATGCCGATGTTGTACCTCGCAATGAGCGGTATGTTTGTCCTCTTCTCTACCGGTGTGATTTTGCTAACGACGCAGCAAATCGTTCGTGGTGGTGAGACAAACTACATCTCAGCAACAGTGAGCTTGTACGTTTCTATCTACAACCTCTTCATCAGCCTTTTGAGCATTCTAGGTGTGATGAACGACGATTAATCGTCTCGCAATAGCAACATCGTTTAGAGCCCCGACATTATGTTGGGGCTTTTTGTTATGACCGCCCCGCGAAGTGTTAGGATTGTGTCATGTGCAAAGCTACGCTAACCTATAGCCGTTTTGAATCCAGCAAGGTAATAAGATGTTCGAATACAAGGGCAAAACGATTGAGACTGACGCACAAGGTTACCTCAAAGATCATAAGGATTGGGAGGAAGCGATGATCCCCACCTTGGCTGAAATGGAAGGAATAGAACTGACCGATGCCCACCTTGAAGTGATCTTATTTGTGCGTCACTTCTATGAAGAGTTTAATACGTCGCCTGCGGTCAGAATGCTCGTCAAAGCGATGGAAAAAGCACATGGTCCAGAGAAAGGAAACAGTAAATACCTGTTTAAGCTGTTTAAACAAGGCCCAGCCAAACAAGCGACAAAATTAGCCGGATTACCCAAGCCAGCGAAATGCCTATAGCCACCTGCTTAGTACGTAGTCATGGATGGCATCAGAGAATTTCAAACCCTTTAAAGTCTCGATAGGTTAACGGTTCCGAAATCATTGACTCCACATGTGACGTTTTGGGACCGTGCGTTAGCCAAGAGGCCATCTGTTCAATGGCCTCTTCCTCACCACACACGACCACTTCAACATCACCGTTGTTCAAATTCTTCGCATAGCCGGCCAGCCCTAGAGTCATTCCTTGATAAGAGGTGTGATAGCGAAAACCTACCCCTTGAACTGTCCCCGATACGATAAACCGCTTGCATTGCTGCGCCATAATATCATCCTCTTAATGCCTCTTACTCGTCAGTATGAACCAAAGTCAACCATTTGGGATTGAACTCGCTCCCAACAGCAAACATCCAATAGAAGGGGTTTTATTTGATTTTCCCGGTGACATCCTCGAAAATACCCGACCTTTGTTCCCAAACTAATGAGCACAGTAATGACAGCAGCGATTTACCTTGTGAAAGGCCGTGATAAATCACTAAAACGTAAGCACCCTTGGATTTTCTCGCGCGGTATTGAGAGAGTCGAAGGCAAACCCCAGCTCGGTGAAACGGTGGATGTCTATGCCCAAAATGGCCAATGGTTGGCGAAAGCCGCCTATTCTCCAAATTCTCAAATTCGTGCTCGAGTTTGGTCTTTTGAACAACAGCCCATTGACCACGCCTTTTTTGTCAAGCGTATTCAAGATGCACAATTGCTCCGCCAAGATATCATCGAACGTGACGGGTTAACGGGTTACCGTCTGATCGCGGCTGAATCTGATGGCTTACCCGGGGTTACTATCGATAAATACCAGAACTATTTGGTCTGTCAGCTATTAAGTGCCGGTGCCGAATATCAGAAATCGTTGCTTGTCTCTGCGCTCACTGAAGTCTTTCCTGATTGCCATATCTACGAACGATCAGATGTTGCGGTGCGTAAAAAAGAAGGATTAGAGGAAACAACCGGAGTTCTTCATGGTGAATTACCCCCACCATCAGTTGTCATTGAAGAAAACGAGGTCAAAATCAGCGTAGACATTGTTAACGGCCACAAAACCGGTTTCTACCTCGACCAACGTGATAGCCGACAGCAAGCCACCAAATACGTTAAAGACAAAGAGGTCCTTAACTGTTTCTCCTACACTGGTGGCTTTGGTCTTTATGCACTCAAAGGTGGTGCAAAACGCGTTATCAATGCAGATGTTTCTCAGCCAGCACTCGATAGTGCCAAGTTTAATGCCGAGCTAAACGAGTTTGATATCTCTAAGAAACGCGCGGTATTTCTTAATGCAGACGTGTTCAAGCTATTGCGTGAATACCGAGATCAAGGCACTCAATTTGATGTCGTCATCATGGACCCGCCAAAGTTTGTCTCAAGCAAGAACAATTTAACCTCCGGTGCGAATGGTTACAAAGACATCAATATGCTCGCGATGCAAATTTTAAAGCCTGGCGGCACACTACTCACCTACTCCTGTTCAGGCCTTATGAGTGGTGAATTATTCCAGAAAGTCATTGCTGACGCCGCTATCGATTCCGGTCGCCAAGTGAAGTTTGTTGAACGCTTTGAACAAGCGGCCGACCACCCTACTGATAGCGCTTATCCAGAAGGTTTCTATCTGAAAGGGTTTGCGTGTAAGGTGCTATAACACTAAAAATAAACCGCTTCGGGATGACCAAAGCGGTTTCTCACTGAAATTGGTGAATTTCAGATAGCACAAAACAGCCGGAGTCACTTCTGACTCCGGCTGTTTTTATTTTAGAGCTTTAAATGTTCAAGGCTGTCCATCAGGCTACTGGTGATATCAGATGCAGAGGCTCCATCGAAATCAATGGTTAAGGTATTCCCTGCTTTCTCAATCGTCATAGTAGAGGATTGCTCATCTCCCGTAACAGACACTTTCACTGTCGAGGTTTCGCCAACTTGTGCAGTACCAAATTCACTTAGTTCACTTAGTAACTCGTCAATATCCGTTGACGATACATCGGCAAATAGGTCAGCCAAATCGAGCGCATCACCTTCGGCGCGACTGAAGTCGGTCACTCTGTCGTGAGCAGTCTCCATTTCAACCCATTTAAAGATATCTGCACCTTCACCACCGGTGAGGATGTCGTCACCTAATCCGCCAATGAGTGTGTCGTCTCCACCTTGTCCATACAAAATGTCACTACCCATCCCACCGTCAAGCGTGTCACTTTGTCCAAGTACACTATTGCTATCATCAAGTGTTTCTTCAAATAGCTTATATGTATCATGGTTTAAAACGATAAATTGTTGCAACTCTTCATCGCTTGGTTCAGAACCATTTTCCAGCGTCAAGAACTGTTTCAGTCCATCTAACCCTAGACTTTTTTCATTTGGACTGCCCACTTGCTCCCAAGGTAAGTAATGTGTGTTTATTGCATCACCAAATAGGATGTCATCACCCCGACCACCAAGAATATAGTCACTATCCATCTCTCTATAAGTTGTGTGCGAGATTTCCCCTTCTAACGCAGCTACGAGTTGATTTCCAGAGGTGACCACTTCTACTTGACCTAGCGGTACTTGAGTGCGTTCAACAATAGAAATGGTCGCATCCAACTTAACTCCATCCAGATCACCGTTCCCTTTACTACCGTTATCCAGATATAAAGCTAGTCTGTACGTACCGGCGTCTGTTATCTCAATCGAATTATCAAGTGTACTACGAACGGGGCCAACGCTTGTTTCCCACTTATCTCCAGTTAACTTTTCAATACTCCAATGGAAGGTATCATTGTTTCCAAAGTGTTTAATGATCGAAAAATCAAGCGCCACAGATGCAGACTGATTGATATTTATACTAAATTCATTTCCGTTGACAGTCTTAGCATCATCTCTTCCACTAACAACGATGTCTATAGTTTGATCCACTATAGAAGAAACATGACTGATATCAGTGTATTCCGAGTCCACGATGTTAGTGTTGTCAAACATACGAAGAACATGTGTTTCATTACTATCAGTCGCAATACCTATCGCCTTTACTTTACTGATAGCTGTAAGTTCGTTGTAAGCAGCGAGTGCTTTACTTAGATCTGCGTTGTCAGTTGAACCACCCGAACTGCTAGAATCGCCAGTATAGGTAGTCGGCTTACCGTCTGTCACAAACAAGGTCAGATTGTCTGCATCAGAACTCGAATCACTCAAACTATCAAACCAGTTTTTCGCTGAATCAAATGCCGCTTCGTAGTTAGTCGCACCATCAGCAGACAAAAGATTTATTGCCGCCTCTAACGCACTCCAATTGTTATCTTGAATGTCAGAAATACTAACAGCGGCATTTGCTGAAGAAGAAAAGCCGATAAGGGCAATGTTAATCGTGCCTGAATGCGTATCCAACCCTTCAACAAAACTCATCAACGCCGCTTTCATCACACCAAGTCGAGTGCTGCCATCAAATCCTTCCTTCATGCTGCCTGAAACATCAGCCAAGATCGCAATGTTGTAATTCTTCGCTGGCGTAATAGTTATATCTATCCCACCAACATCACCAATAATTACATCATCAGCACTATCGCCGAGTAACTGTTGTTCTGGCGAGGTGTCGACAATGAATTTATCCGTGGCAAAAGTAGCAAACTCAGAATCGGATCCAGTAGCTTGGCTGCTATTGTGATCTTGAGCTACGGCATTAGCTGTCACCGTAAAGTCCAAGCTACCCGTATAGTTAGGGGTAACTTTTAATTGAGCATTATCGATGGTTGTACTGAAATTATTGTCCTTGTTAAGGTCAACCGTAATGTTGAACGTCTGTAAACCATTGTTCTCTGTCACTGGGTCAACTTTAACGCCTCCAATATACAATTCCACACCGACTGGTATACCCGTGAGTTCGACTCGGTTATCAACTAGGTGCTCAGAACCGTCTTTGTCCTGCAATTCTACGTCCAACGTCAATTGGATCATGCTGCTTTTTACAACATTTAACGCACCAGTTTCATTGTCTAACTCTACGATTGCATCAGCAAATATAAGCCGTTCAATTTGATATAAATTATCTGTGTTATTTGGTCCGTATTCAGGAGTATCCCTATTAAAAGTGTCTCTAATTTCCCAGTCACGTAGTGTGGTGGTATTACCCACAAACGTTATCTCGTAGTCACTGAAGTTACCAACATAGACGGCTGTGTCAGTCGCATTATCTAAGGATCCAGTCCCCCCTGTCAGATTATCTGCACCTTGTTTACCGACAAAGATATCAGAACCGTTTCCTCCTAGATTCGTAAGGGCATCTCCAATTAGATGGTCACCTTGCCCTGCATCTAAACCAATTATCAGATCATTACCTTCACCGCCAATCGTTTGACCATTGACCGTATTTAAAATACCGGAAATACCTAGCTCTTCTAGTTCTGACTGGGATAGCTGAGTATTCGACTGTGCGTTAACAAGCTTACTATGCAGTTCAGAGCTCAGTGAGACGTTACTAACAATAGTATTTAAGCTTACTGTTACAATAGGAGCATCTGCCACTGGAGTAATATCAACCGTTAGCGTATGACTACTCGTTTGACCATCTATGGTCACTTCAAACCCAACGCGAGCGTAATCACCATGTGTGTTGCCAACTAGAGTGTCATCAAAGCCATTAAAGCCAGACTCGTGCTCAAGCGCTTTGAAACCGATGATGCCGGATTCAATAAGCGCACTGGTTACTTGGCTACTGTTGATTGGTTGCCAGTCAGGGTCATAACTAGTACCTACATTCTTAAAGAAGACATTATCCGGTGAAGACGTAATTTTTAGTCCATCGCCCGATTGGATACCAAAGTCATTTAATGACAATAGCAACACTGTGTCCTCTGCTCCCTCTACTTGATTGTCCAAGGTACCATCAGGGTTGAAATCAATGACTTTGATTGTCGTTTCTGCAACGGCTGAAATCTGACCTTTATCATCCGTTACTGTCACTTCAATAACACGATCTGTGTTGTCTGGGTCATCACTGGTATTGCTGAATTTAATGACTTTAAGTGCCGCTACAAACTCATCTGCTGATAAGGTACCACCGATTTTTTCCTTAATGACAAGTAAGCCAGTAGTAGGGTCATTAGTAACAGAGAACATGCTTCTATCTACTAACGAATCATCTAACTGGTCTCCAGTTTGACCCTTGGTGAGTTTGATTGACATTGAAGAGATAAGATTATGGTCATCAAAAATGTCAGCATCGACATCGGCAATAGTGACCGCATCTTTTCCTTCAATGTAGGTGGTCGAGTAATCAATACCATCATCAATCGGACGGATCGCAATAACCAAATCGTTGTAGTCTGTATCACCACTGTTGACCGGCAAATCTTCAATCTTAATTTCTGACTTATCGTCAGAAATCTGGAACTGTAATTTATGGGAGTCAACATGGCTAAAGTAGGCCGTTTGGCTACTTTCATTACCATTGATAAACAGTTTTCCTTGCTCATCAACCGTCAAGAGATCATTTGGCTTAACGGCATTAGCTCCGTTAGACAAAAGGAAAAACTCCACATTATCTAGAGAGTTAAGTACCGCCAGCGCTTGTTTATCTACAACACTGTGGGTATTGCTAATAAGAACGTTGAGCTCAGCAGTCCCTGTGTTGCTGTCCCAGATATAGTAGCCGAACACGTTGCTATGACCCGCACTTTCCGAAACCATATCGATCTGATATTGAGTACCGTTTAGATCAACTTCTGGTCGATCGTCATTTAAAATATCCCCAGATGCAGCTACACCGCCAACCTCAATGTTATAGGTTTCTTTAGGCTCAACCACACCATCTAGTAGAGTTGGAATGACGATATCGAAAGATTTTACATTCGGCGGCACAAACAATTCGCCAGTATAGTCATTGTATGTGACACCGTTGGTAAAGGTGGCATTACTTAAATCAACATCTTGATTGTCTGCGTCACCTACTTGGTTAGGTTTGACACCAAACTCAACCGCAAGCAATTGAGAAAGCACAGAGCTACCAGATAAATTCACGGTAAAGCTTAATGATTCACCTTCACTGACTTGTTCAACGTTAACATCGATAGAGTCAACACTGACTACTGGCACGTCTGGATTGACGATAATCGTAATGTTCGCCGTATCTGTGCCACCATTACCATCTGAAATAGTGTACTCAAATGTCTCTTCACCACTGAAATTATTATCAAAGTCAAAGACAACATACTCACCATCAATAGAGGCTTTATTATCTCCCAATCCAGTAATTGTAATTTCGTCACCATCTAGGTCGAAATCATTAGATAAAATCTCTGAAAGTGGAATACGGATTTCCCCTTCGCTTTGATTCACCGCATAAGCGCCTGTGCCTGTTGCTTCAAAGCCAACTAGGAAGTAATCTGATGAGTCGGTACTTTTCGCTTCGCCCTCGACAAAATCAGTCGCTTCAAACACCACTGTATCGAACGCAACATCAAGGTCATAACTAAATGAACCTGTATGTCCTGAATCAAGGCTAAACACACCACTTTGCACTGGCTTACCATCTAGGTAGGCAGTCCACATACCTTGCTCTCCTGCTGCACCTTCACCAGAAACAAGATGAGATACCGCGAAGGAGAAGCTTGTCGCTGGTTTAGGCAAACTGATAGCAATCTTCTCAGACTCACCAGTTGCACGGTTGTACTGTAACTGAGCCGCCGGACCACCGTTAATGTTGCCTTCTACGCCTAACTCGTAGCCATCGGTTACGGTCAGTTCTTTAATTGTGTTTGTATTTTGGCTGAAATCACCAGACTTGCCGACATAACCAGAAACGGTAACCCCTTCAAAATCCCAAGTGTTGCGTTCTTCTGCGAATATCCCTAACTGAACTGTGTATGTTTGCGGATCATCATTCGCATCAGGGGCATTGTTAATCGTAACGGTTGACTCTTCACTGTAGTTTTTATCGGAGTCTATCGCTCGATAATCAAACGAATCATCAGAACGGGTATCAATATAACGAAGTTCCCAGTTGCCGTTGCCCTCGGTAGACAAGCCTACTGATTGGATCATAGCGCCATCTGGCAGCGGGAAAGAGTCTGAAGGTATAGTCACTTCGTGGAACAAGTCTGTATTGCCACTGGTGTCTTTTTGGTACTCAAATGGGGAATTGTGGGCGTTATTATCAGCATCCACCCAAGTCACCAGAATCGTCACTTTCGATTCATTGCCGTTATTTAGGTTCTTATCGAAGTAGCCACCAAGACCATCTAAGCCAAGTGTGATGCTGTCAGTTGGGCGGCTATCAAAGTTAACCGTAATTGTCTCGCCTTGCTGAATGCCATTACCTTGACCAACACCGATACCGTAGCCAACGTGATTTGCGTTTTCGTTGTATTGAACAAGGTCGTCGTCACCTTGTCCCTCTTTACTTGCTGTAACGGTTACCACATCCCCATCGGCTAGCGTGAGTTTACGAACAGATGGGTCATCTGTTGCTTCACCCCAATTGTGGAAGTTGTTTTTCGAAGGAGAATGACTATCGACATCTTGCTCGTCTTTAACGCCAAGTAGGAACCCTTCACTGTTTTCGCTGCGGATGTACTCAATCAAGTTAGGATCTTCGAACACCTTACCTTCTTTGAGCAAGTTGCCGTTTTCGTCAAAGACAGCAAGGTCGTCCTTAGTAATTACATCATCACCGTATTTTAATACACCGTGATCCGGCAGCTCAGTAATGACGACACCAACGTTTGTATCCGCATTGTTGTCATTGTCGTCTTCATTGTCGGATATATGATCTGAGCCATCACCTTCAATGCTGCCATTGCCGTCATTGAAAATAACTTTAGCCGTCCCAGACTCACCCACGTTGATAGAGAAGTCTTCCGACTCTGGTGGGTTGTCTTTACTATCATCAATTGCAACATCTCTGTTCGCCGATGAAGTATCTAGTTGTTCGAAAACATCTTTATCATCATGTTTTACCGATACGACACTAACGTTGAACTGTTGGCCTTGTTCGTACTCGTTATCTTGTACTGTTTCAATGTTAAAGTTGGCAGTTTTGGAACCAGCAGCGATTTCAACTTCAATGACTTCAACAATATCCTGGTTACCGGCATTGGTGTAAGTGTATTCAAGAGTAATCACACTCTTCTCAGGTACCGCTTCACTTAGAGTGATGGTAAATGGTGTCGTAATGTCACCTTCCATTACCGTACTTGGGCCTTCTAAGGTAACCGTAACTGTATCTTTTTGTGTGGTGACTGTCTCATCAATAATCTTCGCTTCAGCTGAATCATTTCCTGGTACTTCAACGTACTCACTGCTAGAAGACACTTTAAGGGTAACGGTCTCTTCTCCTTCTAGAAGACTATCGTCAATCACTTTGACGAACACTTCGATACTATCTTTTCCTTGTTCGATAACAAGAGCAGCAAGCTCATCGGCTGTTAGAGCTTTATAAACATCTCCGTCTTTTACATAAATCTTATCTTCGTAATCAATACCTTTTGTCGCCGTATCGCCTGTGGCGCCAAGGGTAAGATCAAGACCGACATTCTCAGAAACAAACTCATCTAGATTAATTTCGAATGATAAGTAGGACTCATCACCTTCAGTCACTGGTTGGCCTGCCGTCACTGCCAGCTCAGCAACAGGTAAAACATCTACATTTACAGTGATAGTGTCTGTACCACCATTGCCATCTGAGACGGTAATCACAAATGAGTCTTTACCATCAAACTCTGGGTCTGGTGTGTAAGTCCAATTGCCATCAGCATCAATGTCCACTTTACCATTGCTTGGTTTGTCAGCGGTGTAGGTAAGGTCATCCCCATCAGCATCAGTCGCTTTCACTTTGCCCGATACGGAGGTATCTTCTTTGGTAGAAGTGCTGATCGTTTCATCGTCACCCAATGGTAGTTCTTTATCATCAACTAACTCAGGTGCATCATTAATTGGTTTTACGTTAATGGTGACGATGGCGGTATCTGTGCCACCTTTGCGATCAGAAATTTCGTATTCAAATGTCGTTACACCATTAAAGTTTTCAGCGGGTTCAAAAACCACCTTGCCATCAACAATTTCAACCTTACCGTGACTAGGATCCGTCATCGAAACCGATGTAATTGTTATATCATCACCATCGATATCAAAATCGTTAGCAAGAAGTTGAGAATGTGGAATCTCAAGAGTTGTATCTTCGTCTGTTGTTAGGTCGACGAGAATTTCTTGTAGCTTGATATTATCAAGGTAAGTGCCACTGTTATCGCCTTTACCACCAACTTCGACGAAGCTTATCGTGTTGTCACCTAACGCACCAGTCACCTCAAAGGTATGCGTTTCCATCGAATTACCGTCAGGCGTGATAGTTGCAATAACAACGCCATTCCAGACTACTTGCAATTGCGCAGTGTGGTTGTTCCCTTTAGCCGCGATGTCGAGTGAGATTTGGTAAGGTTTACCTTCTTCAACACCTTCGACGGTCTGGGACAATGTAACATTGTCACCTCTACTTCCTTCACCTTCCATATCGATGAAGTGGTCAAGGTCGGTCTCTACTCGATTATAACCATCGTCAACCAAATCCAATTCACCAGAGTTGGCATCAAATACCCAACCCTCTAGGCTGCTTGCTCTATCGCCCCAACCAGGTGCACTGTTGCTACTGGTGAAATCTTCGAAACTACCGTTAACAATCAAGTTGTCTCCAAGAGTATGAACGTCGTCAGTAGCTACTGGAGGATCGTTAACTGGAGTGACATTGATAAACACGGTTGCTGTAGATCTTTCGCCACTAGTATCCGCGATAACATAATCGTAACTGGCAACACCATTGAAGTCTTTAGCTGGAGTGAACACTATTTCGCCATCAATGAGTTCAACTGTTCCGTTTCCATCGACCCTGTTTACGACGTCTACAATAGATAGCTCATCACCATCTGGATCGGTATCATTAGCCAGCAGGTCTTCAGGCGTAAAGCGAATTTCTGTGTCTTCTTGAGTTTGGTAACCAGAGGTGTTTTCTACTGAGATATTATCGATGTATGCACCGAAGGTATTGTCACTACCCGTGCCAGTAAAAGACAGAGTGGTAGTAGAGTCAGACACAGTTTCATCAAAGGCTATGGTATACCAACCATTACTTGGATCTTGTGTAACAGTGAGACCCTCGACTTGATCGCCATTACCAGAAGTAACAACAATATTTCCGTTTGTATCCGAGACAACAACGACAGTGGTATCACCAAACGTCGCGGTAAGGCCACTGTCTCCTTCATAGCTTGGTCGCGGTTTATAATCAAATGTGACCGTATGTGTAGAGCCTTCTTTAGTGTCTAAATCTCTTGAAATACTCACTAGCTCATGACCATCAAGCTCCGCATGAGCATTACCATCCGACGCGAAAGAGCCGCCAACGTTGCCTGTTTGGATCTCTAACTCTGCTTTATCGCCATCTGAGTTAGTAATTGTCCATCCGTTGTAGTCAGCAAACGTATCCCATTTACCGTTTACTAAACCACTTTCTTCGAACGATTCATGGAATATGAGGCCTTTGCCATAGTCATTTACAGCAGTAGGGG
>NZ_JCBDGK010000032.1:0-3431 GCF_059834005.1 Vibrio sp. R12-SW3-ISO1 | reverse complement strand
CGTCATTCGTGCCCGTCACCGTGATGGTGATGGTCTTCGGCTCGCTCACCGCGCCATCGTCGTCGGTCGCGGTGTACGTGAACGTCACATCGCGGCTTTCTGTATCGCCCAGAGCGTCGAAGTCGCTGCCTGGGGTGAACGTGTAGCTGCCGTCATTGAGGAAGACCAGCGTACCGTTGCCTGCGCCCACGCCCTCTACCAGTGCGTAGCCATTGGCATCCACCGTGCCGTCCACATCCGTCGCCGCTGGCACGTTGCCAGTCAGTACCGTGTTTTCTTCGGTCGTTTCAGTCGCGTCTTTCGCCACCGGCGCGTCATTCGTGCCCGTCACCGTGATGGTGATGGTCTTCGGCTCGCTCACCGCGCCATCGTCGTCGGTCGCGGTGTACGTGAACGTCACATCGCGGCTTTCTGTATCGCCCAGAGCGTCGAAGTCGCTGCCTGGGGTGAACGTGTAGCTGCCGTCATTGAGGAAGACCAGCGTACCGTTGCCTGCGCCCACGCCCTCTACCAGTGCGTAGCCATTGGCATCCACCGTGCCGTCCACATCCGTCGCCGCTGGCACGTTGCCAGTCAGTACCGTGTTTTCTTCGGTCGTTTCAGTCGCGTCTTTCGCCACCGGCGCGTCATTCGTGCCCGTCACCGTGATGGTGATGGTCTTCGGCTCGCTCACCGCGCCATCGTCGTCGGTCGCGGTGTACGTGAACGTCACATCGCGGCTTTCTGTATCGCCCAGAGCGTCGAAGTCGCTGCCTGGGGTGAACGTGTAGCTGCCGTCATTGAGGAAGACCAGCGTACCGTTGCCTGCGCCCACGCCCTCTACCAGTGCGTAGCCATTGGCATCCACCGTGCCGTCCACATCCGTCGCCGCTGGCACGTTGCCAGTCAGTACCGTGTTTTCTTCGGTCGTTTCAGTCGCGTCTTTCGCCACCGGCGCGTCATTCGTGCCCGTCACCGTGATGGTGATGGTCTTCGGCTCGCTCACCGCGCCATCGTCGTCGGTCGCGGTGTACGTGAACGTCACATCGCGGCTTTCTGTATCGCCCAGAGCGTCGAAGTCGCTGCCTGGGGTGAACGTGTAGCTGCCGTCATTGAGGAAGACCAGCGTACCGTTGCCTGCGCCCACGCCCTCTACCAGTGCGTAGCCATTGGCATCCACCGTGCCGTCCACATCCGTCGCCGCTGGCACGTTGCCAGTCAGTACCGTGTTTTCTTCGGTCGTTTCAGTCGCGTCTTTCGCCACCGGCGCGTCATTCGTGCCCGTCACCGTGATGGTGATGGTCTTCGGCTCGCTCACCGCGCCATCGTCGTCGGTCGCGGTGTACGTGAACGTCACATCGCGGCTTTCTGTATCGCCCAGAGCGTCGAAGTCGCTGCCTGGGGTGAACGTGTAGCTGCCGTCATTGAGGAAGACCAGCGTACCGTTGCCTGCGCCCACGCCCTCTACCAGTGCGTAGCCATTGGCATCCACCGTGCCGTCCACATCCGTCGCCGCTGGCACGTTGCCAGTCAGTACCGTGTTTTCTTCGGTCGTTTCAGTCGCGTCTTTCGCCACCGGCGCGTCATTCGTGCCCGTCACCGTGATGGTGATGGTCTTCGGCTCGCTCACCGCGCCATCGTCGTCGGTCGCGGTGTACGTGAACGTCACATCGCGGCTTTCTGTATCGCCCAGAGCGTCGAAGTCGCTGCCTGGGGTGAACGTGTAGCTGCCGTCATTGAGGAAGACCAGCGTACCGTTGCCTGCGCCCACGCCCTCTACCAGTGCGTAGCCATTGGCATCCACCGTGCCGTCCACATCCGTCGCCGCTGGCACGTTGCCAGTCAGTACCGTGTTTTCTTCGGTCGTTTCAGTCGCGTCTTTCGCCACCGGCGCGTCATTCGTGCCCGTCACCGTGATGGTGATGGTCTTCGGCTCGCTCACCGCGCCATCGTCGTCGGTCGCGGTGTACGTGAACGTCACATCGCGGCTTTCTGTATCGCCCAGAGCGTCGAAGTCGCTGCCTGGGGTGAACGTGTAGCTGCCGTCATTGAGGAAGACCAGCGTACCGTTGCCTGCGCCCACGCCCTCTACCAGTGCGTAGCCATTGGCATCCACCGTGCCGTCCACATCCGTCGCCGCTGGCACGTTGCCAGTCAGTACCGTGTTTTCTTCGGTCGTTTCAGTCGCGTCTTTCGCCACCGGCGCGTCATTCGTGCCCGTCACCGTGATGGTGATGGTCTTCGGCTCGCTCACCGCGCCATCGTCGTCGGTCGCGGTGTACGTGAACGTCACATCGCGGCTTTCTGTATCGCCCAGAGCGTCGAAGTCGCTGCCTGGGGTGAACGTGTAGCTGCCGTCATTGAGGAAGACCAGCGTACCGTTGCCTGCGCCCACGCCCTCTACCAGTGCGTAGCCATTGGCATCCACCGTGCCGTCCACATCCGTCGCCGCTGGCACGTTGCCAGTCAGTACCGTGTTTTCTTCGGTCGTTTCAGTCGCGTCTTTCGCCACCGGCGCGTCATTCGTGCCCGTCACCGTGATGGTGATGGTCTTCGGCTCGCTCACCGCGCCATCGTCGTCGGTCGCGGTGTACGTGAACGTCACATCGCGGCTTTCTGTATCGCCCAGAGCGTCGAAGTCGCTGCCTGGGGTGAACGTGTAGCTGCCGTCATTGAGGAAGACCAGCGTACCGTTGCCTGCGCCCACGCCCTCTACCAGTGCGTAGCCATTGGCATCCACCGTGCCGTCCACATCCGTCGCCGCTGGCACGTTGCCAGTCAGTACCGTGTTTTCTTCGGTCGTTTCAGTCGCGTCTTTCGCCACCGGCGCGTCATTCGTGCCCGTCACCGTGATGGTGATGGTCTTCGGCTCGCTCACCGCGCCATCGTCGTCGGTCGCGGTGTACGTGAACGTCACATCGCGGCTTTCTGTATCGCCCAGAGCGTCGAAGTCGCTGCCTGGGGTGAACGTGTAGCTGCCGTCATTGAGGAAGACCAGCGTACCGTTGCCTGCGCCCACGCCCTCTACCAGTGCGTAGCCATTGGCATCCACCGTGCCGTCCACATCCGTCGCCGCTGGCACGTTGCCAGTCAGTACCGTGTTTTCTTCGGTCGTTTCAGTCGCGTCTTTCGCCACCGGCGCGTCATTCGTGCCCGTCACCGTGATGGTGATGGTCTTCGGCTCGCTCACCGCGCCATCGTCGTCGGTCGCGGTGTACGTGAACGTCACATCGCGGCTTTCTGTATCGCCCAGAGCGTCGAAGTCGCTGCCTGGGGTGAACGTGTAGCTGCCGTCATTGAGGAAGACCAGCGTACCGTTGCCTGCGCCCACGCCCTCTACCAGTGCGTAGCCATTGGCATCCACCGTGCCGTCCACATCCGTCGCCGCTGGCACGTTGCCAGTCAGTACCGTGTTTTCTTCGGTCGTTTCAGTCGCGTCTTTCGCCACCGGC
>NZ_JCBDGK010000031.1:0-2431 GCF_059834005.1 Vibrio sp. R12-SW3-ISO1 | reverse complement strand
ACTTAACTGAGGCTAATTGGAATTCGGCAGATAATAGTTTCCAGTTGTATTTATTAGGCATGTAGTTTGTCTCCCACTTGACCATGCTTTTTCATGTAGAACTCAGCTGGACATGAGTAGTAATTTCCGTCTTGAGCTAGGAATGTTCCATTCGAAGTCACCGGACTAATGAGTTTGTGACGCTTACTCTGATTATCCTGCAGTACTGAAGTGTTTAGCTTGTATAGGTTGCTTGTGGGTCCAGAGGATGAATATCGACGTTTCTTCGTAATTAGTTTTATCTCTTCAAGTTTTTTGATAGCTCGCTTAATTGCTGATTCACTGAATCCAGTAATTTTTGCTAATGTTTTAATCGAAGGAAAACATTGGAATTTCCCATCGGCAAAAGTGCTTAAGTGCACAAGAGTCGCTTTTTCTATACCGGAAAGGCCGAGTGCTAAAGCGTCAGTCATCAAGTATCTATTCGTGGCTGTAAATTGAGTCATCTGGTATAATCCCCTTCGCTGTACTGCATTGAGTTTGACGGCTTCGTATGCAGTGTTCTGGTTGGGCCATAGTGATACTTTTGTTGTCACTGTGGCCTTTCTGTATGGTCCTGTGAGTATCTAGTTGGTGGCTAACGGACCTACTAACAAACCAACTAATAAACCAACTAACAGTACTTACATTACTGTTCTGCTTTGAATCCATTCATTGATCTCAGAAAGAAACCAGCCGACAGAGCTGCCATTTGGTGTTAGTTTTCGACGTTTGGGGAATTGACCTTTCTTTTCCATCTCCCAGCAAGTTGTGCGTGATATTCCTGTAATAGCTAAGCGTTCTGATTCGCGAATTATTCGTTCTGAATTCATGTATCCCCCTTGGATAGGTGTGCTGTTTTGTTCGGGGGTATTCTGTGATGTCTTGGGAAGAGAAAAAATAGACGCTATATACAGCGTCATATTTTTTGTTTTTAACTACTTGAATTTTAGTGATATTTTTTCTTTGTAGTCATTGTTGAGATATGTCGCGTAGTCTAATTTGAAGGTTGCTTTAAAGTTCTTAGTGAGAGAGGAAGGCCTTCCTTTTTTTGTAGCGTCGGGGGGGATGATTAGGTTTTTCTTTAGGAACGATGCGAGTTTCTCTTTAGAAATTGTTGGCTTACTATTTTCTTCAAATAGTTCAATAATCATCTCGCAGAGTTGACCGACTTGTATCGTGCTATTTTCAGGTTTGCTGTAGAAATTTTGTGCTATGTCTGCAGCTGTAAGCTTTTGATAACCATTAGCTGTCCATTGGTTTTTTTTGGCTGTTTTAGATTTTGTATAGGTAGATTTTTCTGCGTCCGCCACATAAGGCTCATCTATAACCCATTGGTTATGGGACCCTTTGAGTTCTCCTAGTTTATAAACAGAGCAGAGAAGCTGATCCAACGCCAACAGTTGAGCCTCTTCAAGAGGAACAGAGAATTCAGCTAACTCACTTGAAATCACATTAACAAAATTGATTTGGCTTTCAGTTACGAATGCTCTTTTATCTGACACTGGCGAGTCTTTTTCATATTCGCGAAGTTTGTTAAGTAGAGATGGTAGTCTTTCTATAAGGGTTTCAAGTTCAGTTAGAAAGTTGAATTTATCGCCATTCATTGTTCTGGGGAGAAGAAGATGAGCCCTTCCTTTAAACCCATTCGTCTTATTTTGGGACATATCCTAAGCACCTATAACTCTGAGGTTTCGAGTAGACAGAGTATTATTGGAAAGGCCCTTAGCTGCGGCTTCAATATATTCACTCCACCAGCACATCAACGTTCGACGCTGTTCTAAGTAGTCAGAGCGGTTGTACGCTCGGCGCACCTCATTTCCATCGACATGAGACAAAGCGGCTTCGATGACATCTGGGTTGAAGCCTTGTTCGTTTAGAGCGGTACTAGCAATCGCTCTTAACCCGTGTGAAACCAATTTTCCTTGATACCCCATTCGTTTAATGGCGGCATTCGCTGTTTGAGAATTTGTTGGCCTTTTTGGATCTCTATCTGCTGGGAATATAAACTCTCGATGCGCACTGATAGGTTTCATCACATCAAGAAGCTCAAGCATTTGAGGGGTTAGGGGAATAGAGTGTTCACGACGATTCTTCATACGTTCTGCTGGGACGACCCATATTTCCTTTTCCCAATCTATCTCTGACCACTGGGCGGCAGATGACTCATTAGGTCTTGTCATAGTATGCAACTGCCATTCAATAAGGCATCGTGTTGTAAGTTTGATGCTTGCTCTAGATAGGTCTTTCATGAACTGAGGCAGCTCTTCTGGAGTAATCGTTGGCATATTCTTCTTTTTAGGGGCGTGGAAAGCTGAGTGAATCTTGCTTAGAGGGTTTGAGTTTATAATCCCCGTATTTACCGAAAAATCCATCACTTCATTGATGCGTTGGCAAAGGCGCTTGACAGTTT
>NZ_JCBDGK010000030.1:0-8069 GCF_059834005.1 Vibrio sp. R12-SW3-ISO1 | reverse complement strand
CCATCTTGGTGTACGCCAATGTCGACGAAGGCGCCAAAGTTGGCCACGTTCGACACCACCCCTTCCAGCACCATACCCGGTTCCAGATCGGTGATTTTGTTGACGCCTTCAGCAAAGGTCGCGGTTTTAAACTCAGGGCGAGGATCTCGGCCCGGTTTGTCGAGTTCTTTGATGATGTCGGTCACCGTTGGCAAACCAAAATGCGCATCGGTGTAATCCACCGCACGCAGATCGCGCAGGAACGCACTGTCGCCAATCAGCGATTGAAGCGACACGCCATTTTTCTCTGCGATGTTTTTCACCACAGGGTACGCCTCTGGGTGTACCGCTGACGCATCAAGTGGGTTTTTGCCATCCATAATGCGCAAAAAACCGGCACACTGTTCAAACGCTTTGGGCCCCAAACGCGCGACTTTTTTCAAGGCGCTGCGCGTATCAAATCGGCCATGTTCATTGCGGTATTCGACAATGTTTTGCGCCAGCGTGCTACTTAGGCCCGCCACGCGCGTCAAAAGCGCCGGTGAGGCGGTATTGACATCGACACCAACCGCGTTCACACAGTCTTCCACCACCGCGTCCAAACGCTTGGCCAACATCGCTTGGCTCACGTCATGTTGGTACTGACCGACACCAATCGATTTAGGATCGATTTTCACCAGCTCAGCCAAAGGATCTTGCAAGCGACGCGCAATCGACACTGCGCCGCGCAGCGATACATCCAGATCGGGGAACTCTTTCGCCGCCAACTCAGACGCCGAATAAACCGAAGCACCCGCTTCACTGACCATGATTTTCTGCACTTTCAATCCATAGCGCTTGATCAGATCCGCGACAAAGCTGTCCGTCTCACGCGAGGCGGTGCCGTTACCGATCGCAATCAAGTCCACCTGATGCTGCTTAACCAGCGCGGCCACCACTTGGCCTGCTTTGTCGTATTGGTTTTGTGGTGGATGCGGATAGATGGTCTCAGTGGCCAGCACTTTACCTGTGGCGTCCACCACGGCAATTTTGGAGCCGGTGCGCAGACCCGGGTCGAGACCGAGTGTCGCGCGCGGACCCGCCGGTGCGGCCATCAACAAATCTTTTAGGTTAGTGGCGAACACTTCAATAGCGTCGATCTCTGCGCGCTCTTTCAATGCGCCCATCAGTTCGGTTTCCATATGCATGGCAATTTTGATGCGCCATGCCCAGCTCACCACTTGTTTGCGCCATCCATCGGCAGGGGCATCGCTCAGTGACAAGCCGTAGTGATCGGCGATGAGGGTTTCGCAATAGGATTGACGCACGCCCTCTTCCTGGGCAGGGTCTGCGTCCATGGTCAGCGTGAGGAAGCCTTCATTGCGGCCTCGCAACATCGCCAAGGCGCGGTGAGACGGCACTTTGGCGAGCGGCTCGCGGTGATCAAAGTAATCTTTAAACTTCTCACCGTCACGCTCTTTGCCTTCAACAACGCGTGAGACCAACTCGGCGTGGCGGGTTAAGTAGGCGCGCACCTTTTCCAGTAAGCTGGCGTCTTCCGCCAAACGCTCCATCACGATAGCGCGCGCGCCATCGAGCGCCGCTTTGCTGTCGGCAATCCCTTTACTTTCATCGACGTAGCGCAGCGCTTCACGCTCTGGATCGTGTTCAGGATGATGCCACAAGGCATCGGCGAGCGGCTCGAGCCCCGCTTCAATGGCGATTTGCCCTTTGGTGCGACGCTTAGGTTTGTAAGGCAGGTATAAATCTTCGAGGCGGGTTTTGCTGTCCGCTTGTTCTATCTGCGCTTTCAGCTCCGGGGTGAGCTTTCCTTGATCGTGAATCGATTTCAGAATGGTCTGACGTCGGTCATCCAGCTCACGCAGGTAAGATAAGCGGCTATCTAGGGTACGCAGTTGGGTATCATCGAGTCCGCCGGTCACCTCTTTACGGTAACGGGCGATAAACGGCACCGTGTTGCCATCATCAATCAGCTTGACGGCAGACACGACTTGCTCAGGGCGAACATTCAACTCCTGAGCGATCAATTGGCAGAGTGCTTGGCTCATCCGTTGGCTCTCATTTTTCTCTTTAATGGGCGATATATTGGGGTGTGCACGATGAAATGCAACGATTTTCCATTCGAGACGCATCGCACCTCAAACAGTATCAAGGTCAAGATAGTCGCCAAACTGGTTGGCAATTGTGTGAAAATTGTGTCAGAACTAGAAAACGTCACGAACTTAATCACTCAGCACCCCTCTCACTCATTTCAACGAGTGACATTCACTAATCATGATGGAAATGCGATGAAAAAACTCTGGTTCAGTCTCTCCTTAACGCTTCTTTCCCTGTTGGCGCCGACGTATGCGCTGGCAGACGCCGCCTACGTCACATTTGATACGCGCATCGACGCGACCACTGATGCGCCCATCACCCGCCTCGAGGAAACATTGGTGCTCGGTCGACTCGAAAACGTCACCTTGAGCGTCAAAGATGAGCAAGGGCAAGCCGCTCTTGAAGGGGTGCCCTTTGCCGGCAAAATTGATACAGGCGCGGACACCACCTCGATGCACGCCATCGATATTCACGTCTCCAGCCAACATCCGGACTACGCCCAGTGGCAAGATGAAGACTTGATGCGCGCGCTGGTCAAAGACGTCGAGCAAGTGCGCGACATTAATTACAACGATTGGAACCGAGCGGTGTTTGAGCCGTATCAAGTCAGCGTGCGCTTTTCCATCATTCACCCCTATAGCGGAGAGCGCGTCACCTTGGCTCTACCCCTCGAGCGTGTCGGCGTGATTCGCAGCCGCTCCAGCGCAGAGCCCATTTTGCGCCCGACGGTCAATGTGCCGCTGACCATCGCCGGCACGACGGTGGAGACCGACGTCAACTTAACCGATCGCAGTCAGTTTTCAGCGCCAATCTTGATTGGTAAAACGTTCCTCAAAGGTCACGCTTGGGTGTTTGCCGGCGCCGACCATCTGCAAACGTGGAACAGCGCGCAGATGATTGGCCGCAAAGAGACGGTAGAGATTGACGGCGTGGCGCAGCACGTCAGCTACTCGTTAAACGCCGCCTACAGTGCGCTCGATGCCAGTGACATTGACGTCAGTGACGATGGCATGCACGTGCGTTTTACGATTGAAGGCCCACAAGGCGAGCGCAAAACGCTCACTCGCCCGGTGATTCGCACGCTTAAGGTGAGCGGCAAGTCGCGCCCTATGGTCTACGTGCCTGTCACTCTCGGCGAGCAACAGAGTCAGCAGTGGCTGGTGTATCTCACCGATCGCCACCACAAGAGCAGTGACATTCGCCTCGGTAAACAGACGCTCAGCGAGCACTTTGTGATTGACCCAAGCGCGACGGATCTATTGGCCGGCAAAGCGCAAACGCTCTCGAGTCGTCAAGCGCAAGCGGCGCTTCAAATCACGGGGCAAGAAACGCTGCTGCTCGATGGTATCGCCCTACCCGCCGAGGTCTCTTGGACGGTGGGCACACCGCTATTGAAAGTCGCCAGCTTTGAGACCTATCAACAAAACGGCAAAGAGTGGGTCACTTACTATCTCAATGACAGCAAAAGCGGGCTCAATGACAACAAGGGCGAGGCTAAGCAGTTCTCCAAACCGATCCATAAAAAACTCAAAGTCGGGGAGACTACGCGCCCAGTGGTGTTTGGCTCGTTTATGTTAAAAGGGCAAGAGGTGGAGCTGCCATACGCGATTGAGGTGCTTGGCGATAAAGAACCGCACGAGCACTTTATCATCGGCCGCAACATGACCGAGGGTGGCGTGCTGATCAACACTCGCAGTGAAGAATTACTCAGCCGCTACCCGCTGTTTAAAGCCGGCCACATTGAAGTCGCGCAAGTGGAAGGGCTCACCTTCCCAGTGAAACTCGATACCGGCGCTGATGTTTCCTCACTGAACGCGCAAAACATCGAGCGCTTTGAACGTGATGGTCAAGCCATGGTGCGTTTCGATTATGAAAACGATCAGGGTGATAAAAAGACCTTCACCCTGCCGGTGGTGCATGAGATGAGCGTGCGCGCCAAAAAAGGCGAGCAAGCCAACGTGCGTCCAGTGGTGGAAATGCGCGTCAAGCTCGGCGAGCTAGAGAAGAAGATTCGCGTCAATTTGCAAGACCGCGACCGCTTCCACTACAGCATGATTTTGGGCAAGAACTTCCTCAAATATGGCGTGGTGGTCAGCAGTGATGATGACTATCTAGTGACGAAAAAGCCAAGCAGCGAGTAATATAATAGGCCGGTAAAGCGGTTCAATAACTTGGATTACAGCAGTGAAAACAAAACTCATCACCCGCGAAGGATACAACAAGCTCAAAGCAGAGCATGACCATTTATGGAATGAAAAACGTCCGGAAATAACCAAAATAGTCACCTGGGCGGCCAGCCTTGGCGATCGCTCTGAGAACGCGGATTACACTTTCAACAAACGCTTGCTTCGCCAAATCGATCGCCGAGTGCGCTTTCTTCGCAAGTTTCTCCCTGAGGTGACCATCGTTGACTACTCGCCGCAACAAGAAGGTAAAGTCTTCTTCGGCGCGTGGGTCGAGATTGAGAATGAAGCGGGTGAGGTCAAAACATTCAGAATTGTGGGGCCGGAAGAAATTTATGGCGACGCCAAAGATTACATCTCCATTGATTCACCGATGGCGCGCGCGCTCCTCAAAAAAGAGGTCGATGACGAATTCACCGTTCGCACCCCTGAGGGCGATAAAGAGTGGTTCATTAACGCCATCAGCTACCAGAAGCCTGAATGTTGATACGCGTCTCTCACCGACCCTACGATTAAGATCCGGTTTAATATCAAAAAAGTCATACTCGCTAACAATTCTTTGCACCACTTTGCGCGGCGCTCTGTTACATTTTACTGTGCGCCCACTCAAATCGACTCGGTCGCATTGGAATGACATAGGTGGATTCACACATGCAAGAAAATCACAAAATCCTCGTCGTGGATGACGATGCCCGTTTGCGTGCATTGTTAGAACGTTACTTGTCTGAACAGGGATTTCAGGTACGCAGTGTCGCCAACAGCGAACAGATGGATCGTTTATTAACCCGCGAGAACTTTCATTTGATGGTGCTCGACCTTATGCTCCCTGGTGAAGATGGCTTGTCGATTTGTCGCCGTCTGCGCAATGCCGGCAGCTCACTACCGATTCTGATGCTCACCGCCAAAGGCGATGAAATCGATCGCATCGTGGGCCTCGAAGTGGGCGCCGATGACTATTTGCCTAAGCCGTTTAACCCACGTGAGTTGTTGGCGCGCATTAAAGCGGTGCTGCGCCGCCAAACAGTCGAGCTGCCAGGCGCGCCAAGTTCTGCTGAGTCGATTGTTGAGTTTGGTGAGTTTCGCTTAAACCTCGGCACGCGTGAAATGTACCGCGGCGAGGAAGCGATGCCGTTAACCTCGGGCGAGTTTGCGGTACTCAAAGCGCTCGTGACCAACGCGCGCGAGCCGATGTCGCGTGATAAACTGATGAACATGGCTCGCGGCCGAGAGTACTCCGCGATGGAGCGCTCCATCGACGTTCAGATTTCACGTCTGCGACGCATGTTGGAAGTCGATCCCAGCAAGCCAAGATACATTCAAACCGTTTGGGGCTTAGGTTATGTCTTTGTCCCGGATGGCAAAGATGCCTAAGCGGCTAGAGATCGGGGCGCGCCTACCCAAGGCGTTCCCCACCCCCTAGCCACCCTTCGGACCCGCTAGGAAAACCCCATGCGCATTCGCAGCTCATTCACTCAATCGATTCTCATCTTTCTGACCTTGCTGATTGCCAGCCAAGTCTACTCCTATTACGCCGTATTCAACTATGCGTTGATGCCCAGTTTGCAGCAGTTCAATAAGATCCTCGGCCATGAGATCAATTTGATGCTCGACGATACACAAAACTTGGACAGTGAGCTCGATATGGACGCGCCGCTGCGTCGCCGAGTGCTTGAGCAGCTTGGTGTTACCATCCACGCCGAAAACAGCCCGATTGCTGCGGAGTACGAGCATGCGGTGACCATCGATTTGATGAGCGAGGAGATGAGCCAAGAGCTAGGCTCGGCAACCGACGTGCGGATGATGCTTGGCACTGACAGCTACGTGCTGTGGATGAAGATCGAGTCCTTGCCCGGCTCGCTGCTGCGCATCCCGCTCTCTGAGCTGCAAGAAGAGGATTTCACGCCCCTATTTCGCAACAGCGTCATCATGGCGCTGCTGATTGTTGCTGGATGCTGGCTGTTTATTCGCTTACAAAACCGTCCGCTGATCGCACTAGAAAAAGCGGCCAAGGTGGTGGGTCGCGGTGAAATCCCACCGCCACTGGTGGAGCAAGGCGCCTCAGAGATCCGCTCGGTCACACGAGCGTTTAATCAGATGTCAAAGGGGATTCAGGCGCTCGAAGAAGATCGCGCGCTGCTGATGGCAGGGATCAGCCACGATTTACGCACGCCGCTGACGCGCATTCGCCTTGCCACTGAAATGATGTCGCCCGAAGACAGCTACTTGGCTGAAGGTATCATCAGCGATACCGAAGAGTGCAACGAAATCATCAGCCAGTTTATGGATTACCTTAAACCGGTGAATAAAGAGTCGTTTGTTGAGGTGGCACTCAATGAGATTGCCAGTGACGTCGCCAGCGCAGAGGGCGGCTATGAGATGGAAATCGACACCCATTGGCACCCAGCGCTCAAGCCGATCAGCGGCAGCCCGATTGCCATTAAACGAGCGATCAGCAATCTCGTGGTCAACGCCGTCCGCTACGGCAACGGCTGGGTGAAAATCTCTACCGGCATGACCGCCGACAGCAAACTGGCCTGGGTATCCATTGAAGACAACGGCCCCGGCATCAAGCAAAGCGACATCGGCAAATTATTTGAACCCTTCACCCGCGGCGACACCGCCCGCGGCAGCGAAGGCACCGGACTGGGCCTTGCCATCGTCAAACGTATCATGAGCCAACACAGCGGATCGGTGATCGTCAATAACCGCAGCGGCGGCGGATTAAAAGTGCAGTTGAGTTTTCCGGTGGAAATCGGAGTGCCTAGAAAAAGAAGTGCCTAGGAAAATAAGTTCCTAGAAAAAGAAGTTCCTAGTTCCTAGAGGTAAGAGCCTAGAAAAAGAAGTTCCTAGTTCCTAGAGAAAACAGTGCCTAGAGAAAACAAGTTCCTAGTCCCTAGAAATCACCCTCTAGGCACTAGGAACTAGGAACTAGGAACTAGGAACTAGGAACTAGGCACTAGAAACTAGGAACTAAAAACTTCACCACCTCCCCCCATATTCAAACGCGTACTTTCCGTCCGTTGGCGCAGGGAGCCATTTTAGCTGCTCTTGGAGTGCTGGGGGGAAGTTGGGTTGCGGTGTGAACCAGGCGCGGGTTTGGTAGCGGCGATCGGGGGTAAGATCGAGCGTGAAGGCGCTCTCGACCTGATCGCTTTGCTGATTGCCTGCGACGCTCAGCGCGCTGTCTTGACAAGTAAACGGCGCGACAACAGGGCCTGTGGTTAATTCGGCGATCGGCGTGCCGACGCCTTGAGTATTGAGCACCACGCTGCCTTTCGCCGAGCGGCACCACGGCGCTTGATAATCCCAGTGCTGGATATTGAACTCCACCTGCCCTTGCACATCGAGTGGTACGGGTGGGCGAGGTAGCCAAGGTGTGATTTTCTCAACGGAGAGACTGGCCACCACGTTTTGTGCGAATGCGCCTTGGCGATTGAGACCCAGTGTGCCGCGGCCCACGACAAGGCCGCCGCCTTGGCCCACGCGCACTTGCGCTTGTAAGCGGCCACTGAAAAGCGCGCCGATATCAAGCGACCAATTCACTGCGCCCAAATCGTAGCGCTGCCAACGCACTTGCGCCGCGCGCCCTTGCCAAAGGGTGCCTTGAATGCCATCGACACGCAGCTGCGCTGGGATGGCGGCATACTGGCCTAAGGTGTGATAAACAAACGATGCCGGCATGTGCACCAACGCGCTCAAGCCAAATACACCGAGTAAACCTGCGCCGAGCAGAAGCCGTTTTTTCATCCCTCTACCCCTTTACCAACTGTAAGCGGCGCACGTCTACTACGCCCTCTTGCTTGCCTCTAT
>NZ_JCBDGK010000029.1:0-22630 GCF_059834005.1 Vibrio sp. R12-SW3-ISO1 | reverse complement strand
GTTTCACCAGATTTGATTGAAGGGTTAAAGTCGATGGAATCGATGCAGCCACAAGACAACCAAGGGATCCCTAAAGCTGGGCAGCCTGTGTCGGTGTTAACGGGCCCGTTTGCTGGGGTTGAGGCCATCTTTAAAGAATCAGATGGGGAGCTACGATCGATTATATTGGTCAAGCTTCTCAATCAAACCGTCGAAGTGAGTGTGGGCAACCAAGATTTCGATGTTTAGTCAGCAAGATGTCCAGTTTAGTGAGTTCGATTGGTAAAAAAGGCTCCCCAGTTTCACTGGGGAGCCTTTTTGTCACTAGGATGTCATTAGCGCTCTAGCGTGATTTAGTAAGCTTCGTTGTGCACACTTTTCACTGCGCGACCTGATGGGTCTGCGAAGTTTTTGAACGACTCATCCCATTCAATCGCTTTTGCCGATGAACACGCCACCGATGGACCACCAGGTACACACTCGGCTGCTGAAGGAAGTGGGAACAACTCTTCAAAGATTTCGCGATAGACGTAGCCTTCTTTGGTGGTTGGCGTGTTGTACGGGAAACGGAACGCAGCGGTTTCCATCTGCTGATCTGTGACTTTCTCTTCCGCTACCGCTTTTAGCGTATCGATCCAGCTGTAACCCACGCCATCCGAGAACTGCTCTTTCTGACGCCATGCAATTGATTCTGGCAAGTAGTGTTCGAAGCACTCACGCAAGATGTGTTTTTCCATCTTACCGTTACCACACATTTTATCTTTCGGGTTGAGACGCATCGCGACATCGATAAACTCTTTGTCCAAGAATGGCACGCGACCTTCCACCCCCCAAGCCGCAAGGGACTTGTTTGCGCGAGCACAATCAAACATGTTGAGTGCCAGCAACTTACGCACAGTCTCCTCATGGAACTCTTTCGCGTTCGGTGCTTTATGGAAGTACAGGTATCCGCCGAAAATCTCATCGGCACCTTCGCCCGAGAGCACCATTTTAATTCCCATCGCTTTGATCTTACGTCCCATTAAGAACATCGGGGTTGACGCACGTATAGTCGTCACATCGTAGGTCTCAATGTGGTAAATCACATCACGAATCGCATCAAGCCCTTCTTGGATGGTGTAGGTCATCTCATGGTGAACGGTCCCAATTTGCTCTGCCACTTCACGAGCTGCCTTGAGGTCAGGCGCACCTTCTAATCCGACCGCAAACGAGTGCAGTTGCGGCCACCAAGCTTCAGACTGCTCATCATCTTCAATACGCATCGCGGCAAAACGTTTCGCCACGGCGGAAGTGATGGACGAATCTAGCCCTCCGGACAAAAGTACGCCATAAGGCACGTCGGTCATGAGCTGACGTTTAACCGCGGCTTCTAGCGCTTCTGTGAGCTCTTCTTTGCTGGTGGTGTTGTTTTCAACGGCAGCAAATTCATTCCAATCACGGATGTAGTAGCGTTGAGGCTCTGCATCGCTGCTGCCGTAGTAACTGCCCGGTGGGAATTCACTCACGGTGCGACAAACAGGCACCAAGGCTTTCATTTCCGATGCAACGTAATAGTTGCCGTGCTCATCGTAGCCTTGGTAAAGCGGGATAATACCGATGTGATCTCGGCCAACTAAGTATTGATCTTTCTCTTCATCATAAAGAACGAAAGCAAAAATACCGTTTAGCTCTTCCAGTAGGTCCGCTCCCATGTCTTGGTAAAGAGCGAGGATAACTTCACAGTCAGAGTCGGTTTGAAAATCGTATTTGCCTTCGTAACGAGCACGAATTTCTTTGTGGTTGTAGATTTCACCATTGACGGCAAGGATGTGTTTTTTATCTGGGCTGTAGAGCGGTTGTGCCCCACTATTCAGACCGACAATTGCTAAGCGCTCATGCGCGAGGATCGCGTTATCTGATGAGTAGATACCGGACCAGTCTGGGCCACGATGGCGCAGCTTTTTAGACATTTCCAACGCCACAGGGCGCAAAGCGGACGCATCACTTTTTATATCTAAAATACCAAAAATCGAACACATACTACTTCCCTTTGAATTTCGTTTAATCTGTTAACCTCAATTTGCCATTCTGATTAAAAAATGCAACCAAGATTGATAAAAAAAATATCAAAGAGGCTTTGCTGTTAAAAAATGTCTAATTAAATGGTGGTTATTGTAAATGAGATCTAGGTTTTGCCTGTTTTTTGTTCAAAATGAAAAAGGCTACCTCGAGAGGTAGCCTGTCACCTTGACGAGCAAGCGTGCTAGCGGATAGAGCTAAATTGCGGTTTTAGCTGCTCACACACATGGCGCGCAAAACCGCTACCTGCTTCATTGTATATGTTAAAGGCGGCATCGACGCCTTGCTCAACGAGAGCATCCAATTGATCTGAATACTCGGCAATTGCCGCGATCTGCCCTTTAAAGTGGCGTTGTTGCAACTGTTGCAGCGCGATCTGATTTCCTTGGTGATGCGGCATTGCCAGCAGCACGAGTTTGACGTTGGTGGTGTCTAAAATACGCTCCCAAAAATCGGGGTCGGTTGCGTCTCCGGCGATCACGTTACGCCCTTGCGCTTTGTGCTGGCGAGCGGCATCTTCACGCACCTCGATACCCAGACTGATCTTGCCGTAACGAGCTCGAATCTCATCATAGGCACCGGTGCCAATTCGACCCATGCCTAAAATCAGCACTTGAGCATGGCCCGGGTTAATACGTTGGTCTCGACTATGCAGCGATTCTGCGGCGTGCTCCTTGAGCCAGCGGCTTGAGCGTTGATAGAGGGCATGGCCGTAGCGGTTGATAGGTGCCGCAATCACAAAAGAGATCGAGACCGCAAGGGCAAGCGCTACCAGGATATCGCCGCTCATCCAACCCATTTTAAATGCAAGGCCGCCGACGATAAGGCCGAATTCACTGAAGTTAAACAAACAGAGCGAGGCGAGTAGAGAGGTGCGGACGCGGAATTTAAAGGCGTTGATGATAATGAAATAGAGCGCGCCTTTTAACGGCAGCAACAGCAAGAAGAGGATAGCTAGAGCAAACCCGGCTAGTGTTGGCTGCTCAGACAGACCAATGTTGAGGAAAAAGCAGACCAAAAACAGCTCTTTGAGGTTAAATAGGGACTTTGCTAACTCAGACGCTTTGGCATGACCTGCCAGTAGCATCCCCAAGATCAACGCCCCTAAATCAGGCTTCATGCCCACCAGTTCGAACAGCCCCGCACCCACCACTAGCGCAAAGAAGATGCCGAACAGAACCAGCATTTCGCCGTGGCCAACCCAGTCTAGAACCTTATAGAATAGGGGGCGAAGCAGCGGTAAGGCAAACAGTGCTACGGCATACCATTCAGGCAGCTTGCCGGTTGAAGCGGTGAGAAACACCACGGCAAAGATATCTTGCATGATCAACATACCGATGGCCAAGGTGCCATAGGTCGCGTTCATTTCCCCTTTCTCTTGCAATGATTTCACTGCAAATACGGTACTTGAGAAGGAGAGTGCAAAGCTCAGCAGAACAATTTGCTCCACTTCCATGCTCGCCAGTGAACTGATCCCAAGAAACTTAAAGCAAAAAAGCGCAACAGAAAAAATCGCGGTAGACAAAAGGTTGTGCAGTGTCGCGCCGGCCCAAATTTCTTTGGAGAGTAAGGTTTTGATGTCGAGCTTAAGTCCGATGGTAAACAGCAGAAGCGTGACACCCAGGTCGGCCAGCAGCACCAAGGTGTCATTCGATTCAAACCCCAAGGCGTGCAGGCCAAAACCAGCCAGCAGAAAGCCTACCAAGGGAGGCAGGTTACACTTGAGCGCGAGAAAGCCGGCGAGAAACGCGGCGGAGATCAGTACGAGTTCCATAGCGGTGTAAATAATCCTATAAAAACGGGCTACGTCTAGTAGCCCGGTATTCTATCTAACTTCAAGTGATAAGACGTTAATCTTCTAACAATTTTTGTAACAAAACACCGTTCAGCATAGCACGCTTGATCATTGAAAAGGCGCCTAATGTCGGTTGCTTATCAATCTGTGACGCCACGATAGGCAAATCTTTATGGAAGGTCGTGAGGGATTGATTTTCAACATTGCGGCGAATGGCTGGGAAGAGGATCTCTTCACACTGGGTGATTTGACCGGCAATCACGATTTTTTGCGGGTTAAACAAGTTAATCGTAATGGCGATCGCTTTACCTAACTGGTTGCCGACTCGAACCAAGCTCTGTTTCGCCAGCTCATCGCCTAAGTTGGCGTGTTCACAGACATCCGCAATAGTGATGCTGTCGAGTGTGGTTAAGGTCGACTCATACCCTTGTTTGATGAGTTTGTTGACGCGCTCGACAATGGCAGGGTTTGCCGCCACCGTTTCGAGGCAGCCAAAGTTCCCGCATTGGCACTGCTCCCCGAGAGGATCGATTTGGATGTGGCCAATTTCGCCAACGTTGCGGTTGAAGCCAAGGAACACTTGTCCATTGACGATGATGCCCGCGCCCGTTCCTCTGTGTACGCTGACTAAAATTGAGTCTTGGCAATCTTGGCTGGCGCCAAAGTAGTGTTCCGCCAGCGCCATCCCTCTCACATCGTTACCTACAAAGCATTCGACGTGGAAACGATCACGAATCATCTCTGCTAGGGTAAAGTTGTTGATCGAAATATTCGGCATGTACTCGACCACACCGGTTTCAGGATTGACTAGACCGGGCAAGGATATACCGATGGCGATCAACTGATTGATGTGGCTTTGCTGACTTTGAATAAAGGCTTTAAGTTGAGACTCCAAGCCTTCTGCCAGTTCGTCTTGGGTGGTGTAATAAAACTCTTGATAATCGCTTGCGAGCTCTTTAGCACCGAGATCATAGAGGCTAAACTGCAAATAGTCTCGACCGATACGGACAGCCACAGAGTGGAAGGGCTCCACTTCTGTGGTAAGAGAAATCGCACGGCGTCCTCCGGTTGAGGCTTGCTGAGCGACTTCTTTAATCAAACCACGTTCTAAGAGTTGGCGGGTGATTTTGGTAACACTGGCGGGCGCGAGCTGACTGACATCGGCCACCTGGATGCGAGATATTGGCCCTTGTTGGTCAATCAGCCGATACACTGCTGCGCTGTTGAGCTGCTTTACTAGATCTACGTTACCTATTTGTCCGCCATTCATTCTCAATTCTGCTCGTATTGTCCGTTTACTACCGTCGCCTGGACGTTGAAGTCGCGGTCGAATACGGTGAGGTTTGCCACTAAGCCTTTTTTAATTCGACCCAGTTTATTGTCTACACCGATTGCTTTCGCAGGGTAAAGGGTTGCCATGCGAAGGGCTTCGTCCAGAGCGATACCGACGTGCTCAACCGTGTTTTGAACTGCTTCAATCATGGTTAAGGCTGAACCGCCTAGTGTGCCATGTTCATCTACACACTTGCCATCCCGGTAATATACTTTCTTACCTACAAAAATAAAGTAATCCATGTCAGCGCCTGCAGGAGCTGTGGCATCGGTCACTAATACTAATTTTTCACCCTTAATTTTGTGCGCAATTCGGATGTTGGCGTAATCGACGTGGAAACCGTCTGCAATGATGCCCGCGTAAACTTCTGGCGTGTCATAAATCGCACCGACCACCCCTGGCTCTCGGCCGACCATTGGGGTCATGGCATTAAAGAGGTGAGTGGCAAACGTCACCCCTGAATCGAAGCTTTGACGAGCTTGTGCATAGGTGGCATTGGTGTGACCAATCGAGACCACGATGCCTGCTGCACTTAGGCGTTCAATATGAGCGGCGTCATTGTGCTCTGGCGCGAGTGTGACTTTAGCGATGACGTCGGCGTTGTCACACATAAAGTCAATCATGCTGTCATCGGAAGGGCGAATATAGTCGACACTATGAATGCCTTTTTTCGCTACGTTGAGATAAGGCCCTTCAAGGTGAAGACCGAGAGATTGGTTTTGATATTGAGCGTGATACTCGCGAGCCGCCGCGACGGCGGCGCGCATGTCTTCATCGGAAGAGGTAATCAGAGTCGGCAGGTAACTGGTGCAGCCCGATTTTAAATTGGCTTGATGCATGATTTGCATAGTCTGCGCTGTGATTTCGTCATTCAGCATCACGCCACCACACCCGTTCAGTTGCAGATCGATAAAACCTGGACTGACGTTTGCGCCTTTTAGGTCGATGGTTTTGATCGTCTGTGGCAGAGCGTCTTCGGGGCAAACTGCCTCAATGAGCCCTTGGTTCACAATCACAGCGTGGTTCGTTAGAACGTCACTGCCGGTGTAGAGTTTGCAGTTGGTTAGCGCATACATGGTCAGCAAATCCTTATAGGTATAGACCCGTCAACGAGTTAGGGTCACATTTCTCATTCTTTTATAGATCAAACTGAAGAGCAATGAATTGATCCGACAACTTTATTTGAAACTTCAATTAGATCGCGAAATATCTTTACCAGCCGAAGCGTCATTTTACGCTGACTTGGTTCAGTTTTGAATTCTGTCCTAAGACAGTGTCAGGGCGAGTTTCTGTTTGTCTTTCTCTTTAAATGTCGTAATAACATCATGTTATCCATGAGTTTTTACTATGTTTCTGCCTCTGACTTATGCACTGATACTAGCCGATAAATCTCATTTATTTGCATTGTAAAATAAGTTTTATGATCTGGCTAGCAAAAACCTCGAAACACCCCTGTATCTGGTGATTATGATCACAAATGATGAGCTTTTAATTTGCGGAGCAAAATTAATATCATAAACTGACAAGGACTAAATTGAGCAACTAAAAAAAGTTACTCGACCAATTAAAAATCCTATAGGGGGAACTTAAGGTGAATATTCTTGGTTATTTCCAAAAAGTAGGTAAAGCGTTAATGGTGCCTGTCGCCACGCTACCTGCTGCAGCAATACTCATGGGTGTTGGATACTGGATCGATCCAAACGGTTGGGGCGCAAACAGCGCACTTGCTGGTTTCTTGATTCAGGCTGGCGCCGCTATTATCGATAATATGTCATGGCTATTTGCTGTGGGCGTGGCTTACGGTTTATCTAAAGACAAAGACGGTGCGGCTGCTCTGGCTGGTCTCGTCATGATGTACGTAGTGACGAAACTGCTTTCTCCAGGTGCCGTTGCTCAAATCCAAGGTATTGATGCAAGCGAAGTCCCTGCGGCATTCGGTCGTATTCAAAACCAGTTCGTGGGTATCCTAGTGGGTATTATTTCGGCTGAAATCTACAACCGCTTCTCACATGTTGAGCTGCACAAAGCGCTCGCGTTCTTCTCCGGTAAGCGTCTTGTACCTATCATGACATCGTTCGCAGGTATCTTCCTATCGTTCGTATTGATGTACGTATGGCCATCAGTATACGGCGGTCTAGTGAGCTTTGGTGAAGGTATCCAAGGTCTGGGCGAAGTCGGTGCTGGTATCTACGCATTCTTTAACCGTCTACTTATCCCTGTCGGTCTACACCACGCATTGAACTCAGTATTCTGGTTCGACGTGGCGGGCATCAACGATATTCCTAACTTCCTAGGTGGTGCGAAATCCATCGCTGAAGGTACAGCAATCCCAGGTGTAACGGGTATGTACCAAGCGGGCTTCTTCCCAATCATGATGTTTGGTCTACCTGGTGCAGCGCTAGCGATTTACCACACGTCTAAAGCGAAGAACAAAGAAAAAGTCGCGTCTATCATGATCGCAGCAGGCTTTGCTTCTTTCTTTACTGGTGTGACTGAGCCTCTAGAGTTCTCATTCATGTTCCTAGCTCCGCTACTGTACGTATTGCACGCGTTGCTAACAGGTATCTCTGTTTACATCGCTGCATCAATGGAGTGGATTGCAGGCTTCGGCTTCTCAGCAGGTCTCGTGGATATGGTACTATCAACGCGTAACCCACTGGCGGTTAAGTGGTACATGCTGATTGTACAAGGTCTTGTGTTCTTCGGTCTCTACTACGCAGTGTTCCGTACCGTTATTCTGAAGTTTGGTCTAAAAACGCCAGGTCGTGAAGACGACGAAGCTACTGAAGTTTCAGGTTCTGAGAACTCATCTGAGTTGGCTAAACAGTACCTAAAAGCGCTAGGTGGCCATGAGAACCTAACTAACATCGACGCTTGTATCACTCGTCTACGTCTGACTATCAAAGATACCAGCATTGTTGATGAGAAAGTGTTGAAGAGCCTAGGTGCAATGGGTGTGGTTAAACTTGGCGCGAACAACCTTCAAGTTATCCTTGGGCCACTAGCGGAAATCATTGCCGGCGAAATGAAAAACATTCCAGCCGATGAAGATTTGACGCCAGTACAACTGCCTTCTTAATCGTGTCTGAAGATGATTAAAACGGAGCCTCCCCATTGGGAGGCTCTTTCTTTTGCGGCCCAAAATCTCGTTTGGGCCGGGCTATGTTGGTTGAAAACTGCGCGCTTTATCGGACATCGTTTATCAACACTCATTATTTCTCAAGAAAAGACCTGTTCTTGTTGTGTATCCGCTTAGAATTGTGGATCATTACCCGCTATATGCCCTAAAGGACTTTTCCCTTTAGAGAACTTTTTCTGAACAATACTAAAACAATTGAGGTGCTATAGATGAGTGAAGCTGAAGCTCGTCCATCGAATTTCATTCGCCAAATCATTAATAAAGATTTAGCGGATGGTAAACACACTAGCGTGCATACTCGTTTTCCGCCGGAGCCAAACGGCTACCTTCATATTGGTCACGCTAAGTCAATTTGCTTAAACTTTGGTATTGCTCAAGACTATCAGGGCAAGTGTAATCTGCGTTTTGATGACACGAACCCAGAAAAAGAAGACGTCGAATACGTTGAGTCGATTAAGAATGATGTGAGCTGGTTAGGCTTCGAGTGGAATGGTGAGGTTTGTTACTCATCCAACTACTTTGACAAGCTGTACGAGTACGCGGTTGAATTAATTAACAAAGGCTTAGCGTATGTTGAAGAGCTAAGTCCTGAGCAGATTCGTGAGTACCGTGGTACCTTGACTCAACCGGGCAAACCTAGCCCATATCGTGACCGCAGTGTTGAAGAGAACCTCGCGCTATTTGAAAAAATGCGTGCGGGTGGTTTTGAAGAGGGGACGGCTTGTCTACGCGCCAAAATCGACATGGCATCGTCGTTTATGGTGATGCGTGATCCTGTGCTTTACCGCGTTCGATTCGCGACTCACCACCAGACCGGTGACAAGTGGTGCATTTACCCAATGTACGACTTCACACACTGTATCTCTGATGCCCTTGAAGGGATCACTCATTCGTTGTGTACGTTGGAGTTCCAAGACAACCGACGTTTGTACGACTGGGTGCTAGAGAACATCACGATTGACTGTCAGCCACACCAGTATGAGTTCAGCCGTCTGAATCTTGAATACACGGTCATGTCTAAGCGTAAGCTAAGTCAACTAGTGACAGAGAAGTTGGTGAGCGGCTGGGATGATCCTCGTATGCCAACCATCTCTGGTTTGCGTCGCCGAGGATTCACGCCGGGCTCCATTCGTGAGTTTTGTAAGCGCATTGGTGTGACCAAACAAGACAACATGATCGAAATGAGCTCGCTTGAGTCTTGTATTCGCGATGACCTGAACGAAAACGCACCTCGTGCGATGGCGGTACTAGACCCTGTTAAAGTGATTATCGAGAACTTTGACGCAGAGCGCGTAGAGACATTAACGGTCGCCAACCACCCTAACAAGCCTGAGATGGGTGAGCGCGAAGTGCCGTTTACTCGCGAGGTTTGGATTGAGCGTGAAGACTTCCGTGAAGAAGCCAACAAAAAGTACAAGCGTTTAGTTCTTGGTAAAGAAGTGCGTCTTCGCGGTGCTTATGTCATTAAGGCTGAGCGTATCGAGAAAGACGAGCAAGGTAATATCACCACTATCTACTGCAGCTACGACGATCAAACACTCGGTAAAAATCCTGAGGATGGCCGTAAAGTGAAAGGTGTGATTCATTGGGTCTCAGCAGATAAAGGCTTACCGGCTGAAATTCGCCTTTACGATCGCTTGTTTACTGTGCCAAATCCAGCCGCAGCGGACAACTTTGCTGAGACGATCAATCCTGATTCACTGATAGTGATGAATGGGTTTGTTGAGCCAAGCCTAGCCAACGCTGAAGCGGAGAAAGGTTACCAGTTCGAGCGTATGGGCTATTTCTGCGCGGACGCGAAAGACTCTAAGCCTGAGGCGTTGGTCTTTAACCGCACCGTTGGATTGCGTGATACTTGGGCTAAGATTGAAGCTCAGTAAGCGCAACGAATCCTATTAGAGTCGCCAGTGAGCGATAAAAAAATGCCAGTCTTGATGACTGGCATTTTTTTATCAGCAGAAAAGAGACAGTGCCTAGTTAGCTTTAGCACTGATCTACTGTTACTTTTTAGGTTTGTGCGCGTCAGGGTTGTCTTTACAACTGCCATCGCCACACTTACCGTATAGGTACAAGCTGTGGTTGGTCAGCTGGACATTGTACAGAGAGGCGATCTCTCGTTGACGCTCTTCGATGATTTCGTCTGAAAATTCAATCACTTCACCACAGTCTAGACACACTAAGTGGTCGTGATGGTGTTGAGTGCTCAGTTCGAAGACTGATTTTCCACCTTCAAAGTGGTGACGGGTCACAATGCCAGCATCATCAAATTGGTTTAAAACGCGGTAAACAGTAGCCAGACCGATTTCTTCACCCAGATCGATGAGTTTCTTGTACAAATCTTCAGCACTGATGTGCGCGCAGTCTGGTTGCTGTAATACTTCTAAAATTTTGAGTCGCGGAAGAGTGACTTTAAGACCGGCATCCTTCAGCGCTTGGTTGTTATCTGACATATACTTTCCTGTTGATGTTCTGCGGCATTAAACAGAATCCAATATTCCAATCATTATAGGGTACTCGTTAATAACAATAAACCCGAATCTCAAAGGGTTACTCATGTTTTATCATAAACTAGCGAGCGGTCACTTATAGTACTGGTCTAATGAGTTACAATTTGTTAACATTTTGGCAATGTAATCAGTTTAGGATTTCACGGATGTCTACGCTACTTGAAAAGATCTATAAACCCAGTGTTGTGAAGTTTGCCCTTAATATCTGGCCACCGTTTTGGGGGGCTGGGATTCGTATTGTGTCGATCAGTGAAGACTTTCGTGAGGTGAAGATGAAGCTCAAGTTACGCTGGTGGAACAAGAACGCCAATCGTACCCAATATGGGGGCAGCATTTTTTCCCTGACCGATCCCGTCTATTCATTAATGCTGATGGGGATTTTGGGCAAGCAATATTACGTGTGGGACAAAGAAGCGAGCATCAACTTCATCAAGCCGGGACAAAGTGACTTGCACGCCGATTTCTTGATCTCTCAGCAGATGCTTGATGATATCCTCACTCAAACCGCAGGGGGCGACAAGTGCTTTCCAGAGTTCATTACGCATGTAAAAGACAGCAACGGTATGGTGGTATCTGAAGTACAACGTAAGTTGTATGTACGTAAAAAACCGAAGTTTAGGGATGAGGAACAGGCGCCTCAATCGGCATAACAGACTGGATTAAGTACAAAAAAACCTCCAAAGATGGAGGTTTTTTTAAAAGGTCAGCTTAGTCTTCCAACTCAGCTAAGCACATCTCTTCATGGATTTGCTTACACCAGTTGTTAACGCGGTCTTCAGTCAATTCTGGTTGGCGATCTTCGTCGATACACAAACCGACAAATTGGCTATCGTCACCCTCAACTAGGGCTTTTGATGCTTCAAACTCGTAACCATCGGTTGAGGTGTAACCGAGAATCGTACCGCCTTTTGCTTCAACGATATCACGTACTGTGCCCATGGCGTCGCAGAAGTACTCTGCGTAATCTTCTTGATCGCCACAACCAAATAACGCAACTAACTTGGTCGAGAAATCGATTTGCTCTAGCTCTGGGAAAAAGTCATCCCAGTCACATTGTGCTTCACCGTAGTACCAAGTAGGAATACCCAAAAGCAGAAGATCGAAGCTATCAATGTCTTCTTTACTGCTTTTGGCAATATCTTGAACGTGAACCAGTTGTTTACCCAGTTGCTTTTGAATCATCTTCGCAACAGCTTCAGTGTTACCTGTGTCGCTACCAAAGAAGATACCTACACTTGCCATAGATTCGTTACCTTTACTTTTACGTGTTGTGGCGGGCCAAATGGCGAACCGCGTTTGGCCTGTTACCCCAGACCACCACCTTCCCAGCTAAGCTGAATGATGCCTTTGGCAATAAAGCCAGCGCAGCCCAGGAATAGGACTAACCATACAATTCGACGACCAAATGGTGGGACATTTCCCGCTTTGAGTACATCTTTTATCGCCATACCGATGAGAAAAAAGATAGACGCAAAAAGCAAGTCGAGACCTATCGACTCAAGCATGTTCATATAGTCGTAAAGCATGGAATCCCTTATGCCAAATTACTTGCGCTGCACTATACCATTGTTAACTCGTAAAGTTAACGGTCAGGAGAGATTGAACGCGTATTCGATGGCTAGCCAATAAACTTGCGAATCGCGCGCAATACTTCAGCGGGCTTTTCTGCGTGCAACCAATGACCTGTATTGGCAATAACGTGTGCTTTAGCGTGGCGAAATTGCGCCTGAACCGCTGGTTGATGCTCGGCGGTAAGGTAATCCGATTCGCCTCCTTTGAGAAAGAGGGTCGGGACATCTACTGGGGATAACGACTGCCAGCCTAAAATATCCCAGTAATTGTTTTTTAGGCTCGTTACGTTGAAGCGCCACGCGAGATGATCGCCTTCTTTATACAGCGACTTGCTCAGAAACTGCCTGACGCCATCGATGTCAATGTGCTGCGCTAGAAGGGATAGGGCTTGCTGACGAGATTGTGGCCGATCTGCGAGTACGGCTTCTAGGCCTTTAAAGACATTATCATGTCTTGCTTGGGTATATTGCACAGGCGCCATGTCGAGCACGATCAGCTTATGTACTCGAGTTGGGGCCAATCCGGCCAGCGCCATGGCGACTTTACCGCCCATCGAGTGCCCCACGACGACTGCAGTTTCAATGCTCAAATGATCGAGCAAACGCAGGACATCACTGGCCAATACATCGTAATTGTGTTCGTCGCTGTGAAAAGATTGGCCATGATTTCTAAGATCAACACTTAGCACTTGGTGGTCTTCACGCAGATCGCGCGCCAGTAAACCGAGATTGTCCAAGTTACCAAATAAGCCATGAAGCAGAACAACGGTGGGTCCTTGTCCTTCAAGTTTGTAGTTGAGCAATGGTGACATTTTAAAACTTCGTTTTTTGTTTATTCGTGTGGGTTTAACGTAGAGTCTGCGCGAAGATCTCGCTATAATCCCCCAGAGTTTAAACATAGAGATTGTGAAAAGCGAATGAAAACAATTGAGGTTGATGAGGATCTATACCGTTACATCGCAAGTCAGACCCAGCATATTGGGGAGAGTGCTTCTGATATTCTCCGTCGTTTACTAAACGCTGACCGCCAGCAAACGGAGTCGCTCGCAACAACGCCCACAGCAAAGAAAGGCGTGGTTGTCAGTAAAGACGCTGTGTTTGAAGAGCGTGTGGATAGCGTCAAAGCGATGCGCTCACTGCTGATTTCCGATGAGTTTGCAGGGCTGAAGAAAGCGATTGACCGCTTTATGCTAGTACTCTCTACTCTTCATCGAATCGACCCAACTGGTTTTTCAGAAGCAACACAAGTGAAAGGTCGTAAACGTGTCTATTTCGCTGACAATGAAGCGACCTTGTTAGAAAGTGGCAATACGACCAAGCCTAAAGCGATTCCTGGCACGCCATTTTGGGTGATCACCAACAACAACACGAGCCGTAAACGCCAAATGGTTGAGCAATTGATGGCTCGCATGAATTTCCCCGCCGATCTGATTGAGAAAGTGATTAACTCGATTTAGAAACTTGTAATCACCGTCAAAGAAATCGGATTTAAACCTCATAATGCACGAATAACTTCAAGTATTATGAGGTTTTTTGTTTTCTTCCCAATTTAAGAAAGGATGTCGACATGGCTATGCACCCGAGAGCGGGACAAAAGGCTCAGCAGCAAGATCTGCATAATATCCCTGCCTTAGTGGCAAACTACTTTTTACTTCAACCTGAAGCGAGCAACCCAGATCATAAAGTGGAGTTCGGTACGTCAGGCCATCGTGGTAGTGCAGACAAATCTACGTTTAACGAGCATCATATTTTGGCGATTGCCCAAGCCATCGCAGAAGTGCGTGCCGAGAAAGGCACCACAGGGCCATTGTTTGTCGGTAAGGACACACACGCGTTGTCAGAGCCAGCGTTCTCAACGGTGGTTGAAGTGCTTGTTGCCAATGGCATCAAGGTGATTGCGCAGCAAGACAACGGCTACACGCCGACGCCTGGTGTCTCTCATGCGATATTGAGTTACAACCTCCAGCATGAGCAAAAAGCGGACGGTATTGTGATCACGCCTTCTCACAACCCACCGCAAGATGGCGGAATTAAGTACAACCCGACGCATGGCGGCCCAGCAGAAGATGCCCTAACCAAAGCCATTCAGGATCGCGCGAACGTGCTGATCGCAGAGGGTTTACAAGGCGTGAAGCGCATGCCGTTGGCAGAAGCGAAAACCTCTGAACTGTTTTCTGAAGTCGACTTGGTGAAACCGTATGTGGACGACCTAGTCAATGTGATTGACATGGAAGCGATTCAAAAAGCGAATTTGACCCTCGGCGTTGATCCACTCGGTGGCAGTGGTATTGATTACTGGCGTCAAATCGCATCCACTTACAACCTTAACCTCACTTTAGTTAGCGAAGCGATAGATCCCTCGTTCCAGTTTATGTCGTTAGACAAAGACGGTGTGGTTCGTATGGACTGCTCATCGCCGTACGCTATGGCGGGGCTGCTCGCACTGAAAGATCAATATGATCTCGCGTTTGGCAACGACCCAGACTACGATCGTCACGGCATTGTGACGCCAAAAGGACTTATGAATCCTAACCACTTCCTGGCTGTCTGCATTGATTACCTATACCGTCATCGTGAAGGATGGGAACAAGATGTCGCCGTGGGCAAGACCTTGGTCTCAAGTGCCTTGATTGACCGTGTTGTGGCGGATTTAGGACGTGAGCTGTGTGAAGTACCTGTCGGTTTCAAATGGTTTGTGGATGGCCTGTATGAAGGTAAGTTTGGCTTTGGCGGTGAAGAGAGTGCTGGCGCGTCATTCTTACGTAAAGATGGGACTCCTTGGTCAACAGATAAAGATGGCATCATCTTGTGTTTGCTTGCCGCTGAGATCACTGCCGTCACCGGCAAGAATCCACAGCAGTACTACGAAGAGTTGGCGGCAAAGCATGGCGAGTCTCAATACAACCGAATTCAAGCGGTCGCAAATGGGCCACAGAAAGACGTGTTGAAAAAGCTATCTGCGGAAATGGTCAGTGCGCAAACCTTGGCGGGCGATCCTATCACTGCTCGCTTGACGCATGCGCCAGGTAATGGTGCGGCCATTGGCGGTCTAAAAGTCACGACCGATAACGGTTGGTTCGCGGCTCGTCCATCCGGTACGGAAGACATCTACAAAATTTACTGTGAGAGTTTCAAAGGGGCTGAGCATCTTAAGCAGATTGAAGCGGAAGCACAGCAGATCGTGAATCAAGTGTTTGCTGACGCAGGGCTATAATAGCGACGCTCTCGTTTTAAGTCACAGGAGACACCAAACTAGGCTACTTTCGGGTAGCCTTTTTTATTTGTGCTGCTTTATTACCTGCCACATGATATCCAATGTTATCTTTCACTTAGCGACTTGCTATCAGGTTGTGAGCGTCATAGTCACTCTGTTTTTGACGTCAGTTTGGCCAAGTATCAGGAACAATAAACCAAAACTCTCCGTCTTGCGTTTGTGCATGGACAAATCGTTCTGAGTCGAGCGTCACTACCTCTCCCTCCTCGCCGTTGCCCACCGCCCATTGATGCTTATCCAAAGCGAACAGTGGCTTATTGATCTGTTCCCATTGGCTTGCATAGCACCAGTAGCCACTGATTTGACTTGGGTTAAGCGCATAACCTAGGCAGTGGCTAGGAATGGTTTCTGGTTGAAATGGATTGATGTAGAGGCGGCCCTGAAGTAACAACTTACTCTCCAGTGTTTGATACTGTGGGTATTGCTCCACAAATGCCGCCGTTTGGCTCATCAATAGTTGGTGATTGAGCATTCTGTCGAGTTTTTTATCCAGTTGATCGTGTGCATTGGGCCCATACCATCGACCGTTGTGGAGTAAGTAAAACTTAATGGCCAGCTCCCAGTGCTGATGTTGAGAGGCTTGGTGGTCATAAACTATCAAATCAATCGCGCCCAAGGTTCTTCCCTCTGGGCTTTGAATTTGTAACTCATCCAACACGACGTCATAGCGCTTGCTGTTGTTTAAGGCTTGAGTCACCAAATATTGATAGACGAACCCCAAACGTGCGTTGCCAGTATAGGGCTGCGAGTCCAAAGGGGCAGGATAGAGGGTCGTGAGTGAGCAAAACGGCGGGGTAAGCTCAAACAAGGGCGGCGTTGCGGTCAGCCATTGATAGAATCGGGTGAATCGTGTCATCTTTCTTTAGGGCTTGGTTGTCACTGCGGACTAGCTTGACATACACTGGCCGCTAAGCAAACAACCGATAATGTGGAATGTGGTCATGAATCACTTACAACTCGAAGCAATCCTCAATCAAAAGTTATCGCCAGAGCAAATTAAAGACTACGCACCGAATGGCTTACAAGTGGAAGGCGCAGCTGAGATCACTAAGGTCGTGACGGGCGTCACCGCATCGCAAGCCTTGATTGAGCAAGCGGTCGAGCGAGGCGCGCAGGCGCTACTCGTCCATCATGGTTATTTTTGGAAAGGTGAGCCAGAACCCATTCGAGGGATGAAAGGAAAGCGCATTCGAACCTTGATCAAAAATGACATCAATTTGTACGGTTACCACTTACCTCTTGATATCCATCCGGAGCTTGGTAACAACGCTGAGCTTGCCAAGTTACTGGATATCGATGTAGAAGGTGGACTGGAAGGGCACCCTCAATCCGTCGCCATGTTTGGTCGTTTAAGGCGTCCTATGACAGGCGCTGAGTTAGCACACAAGATTGATGCAGCACTCAATCGCCCGCCACTGCATATTCTGCCTGAAAGCGGCGACAGTGTGATTGAAACCATTGGCTGGTGTACCGGAGGTGGTCAGGATTTCATTGAGCTGGCTGCCAACCAAGGTCTGGATGCGTTTATTTCTGGTGAGATTTCAGAGCGAACGACGTACACAGCGCGAGAGCGGGGTATTCACTATTTTAGCGCGGGTCACCATGCGACTGAGCGATATGGGGTGAAAGCTCTAGGGGAGTGGTTAGCCGCGCAACACGGCTTAGAGGTTGAATTTATCGACATCGATAATCCAGTATAACTGGACGCGAATACTCAAAAAAAAACAAAAAAGGGTTGAGACGATCTCAACCCTTTGTGTTTGTTATGACAGGCTATTCACGTTCATGAATAGGCTGAAAGTCGCGTTGCACTTCACCAGTGTAGAGCTGACGTGGTCGGCCGATACGGTTGAGTGGGTCGCTGTGCATTTCGTTCCAGTGTGCGATCCAACCAATAGTACGAGAAAGCGCAAAGATAACGGTAAACATCGAGACAGGAATGCCAATCGCTTTAAGAATGATGCCTGAGTAGAAATCGACGTTCGGGTACAGTTTCTTCGAAACGAAGTACTCATCGGATAGCGCAATACGTTCTAGCTCCATCGCGACATCAAGCAATGGGTCTTGAATGTTGAGTTCTTTAAGTACGTCGTGACAAGTTTCACGCATCACGGTTGCACGTGGGTCGTAGTTTTTGTACACACGGTGACCAAAGCCCATCAGGCGGAATGGGTCATCTTTGTCTTTCGCGCGTTCAATGTATTCTGGGATGTTGTCGACGCTGCCGATCTCTTCGAGCATCTTCAAACACGCTTCATTCGCGCCGCCATGTGCAGGGCCCCACAATGAGGCGATGCCTGCCGCGATACAAGCAAACGGGTTCGCGCCAGAAGAACCAGCAAGACGTACTGTCGAGGTTGACGCGTTTTGTTCGTGGTCAGCGTGCAGAGTAAAGATCTTATCCATCGCACGGGCGACAACAGGGTTCACTTCGTACTCTTCGCAAGGGTTTGCAAACATCATGTGTAGGAAGTTCTCTGCGTAGCTGAGATCGTTGCGTGGATAAATGAATGGCTGGCCAATCGAGTATTTGTAACACATGGCCGCCAATGTTGGCATTTTCGAAAGTAGACGATACGCTGTGATTTCGCGATGTACGTCGTTGTTGATGTCGAGTGAGTCGTGGTAGAAGGCGGCAAGAGCGCCGACTACACCACACATGACGGCCATTGGGTGAGCATCACGTCTAAAGCCGTGGAAGAAGCTAGCGATTTGCTCATGAACCATCGTATGACGGGTTACTGTCTTTTTGAATTGCTCATATTGTTCACGTGTTGGGGCTTCACCATAAAGAAGTATGTAACACACTTCTAAATAATCAGCGTTGTTAGCTAACTGATCAATGGGGTAACCGCGGTGCAAAAGAATACCTTTGCCGCCGTCGATGTAGGTGATTTGAGATTCACAAGATGCAGTGGCAAGAAAACCCGGGTCAAAAGTAAAGAATCCATTTGCTCCAAGTTTACGAACGTCAATTACAGGAGTACCTAGGGCACCTTCCATAATTGGCAGCTCGATCGGCGCTTGACCTTCGACATGAAGGGTCGCTTTCTTATCTGCCATAACAATCTCCTTTGTTTATTATTAATCCATCCAGGATGTTTGTGTGACATTTTTGTACGTGTCTTCCGTATTAAAGTCAATTCTTCTACTCTGATGTGTGCACTTGTTTTGATTTTTTGAAGCTGTAAGGTTAAAAATCTGTTCTGTGTAGCAAAAATTGTTACATCAATTGTATTAGAATGTTGCGAGCCGTATAGTGACGCTGTAAATTTTGGTGTAAACCTAATAAATTCAAGGCTTGAAACAAATGTGAGGTGACGTTTCGATTCTTGTTGTTAACAAATATTTTACAATTCAGTGGGGGTATATTACCTGGTGGATGTTGGATAAATGTTAACTTTTGTGGGTTTGCAACCAAATTTCATCCATAACAATAAATGCTCAATGGAGCTGAGTGAGCAAGCCCGTGAAAGAAAGAAAGTCAAGACCTGTTAATTTAGATTTGCAGACCATTCGCTTTCCGATCACAGCAATCGCATCGATTTTACACCGGGTCTCTGGTGTGATTACGTTTGTCGCGGTCGGGATTTTACTTTGGTTATTAAACATTTCCTTATCATCCCCTGTCGGTTATGCGCAAGCTGCTGACATCGTCGATGGCTTCTTCGTGAAGTTCATCTTATGGGGCATTCTGACGGCATTGGCCTATCACATTGCAGGTGGTATTCGTCACCTGTTGATGGATCTGGGTCATTTCGAAGAGCTGGAATCTGGCGCGATGAGCGCTAAGGTTGCATTCGCAGCAACAGCCGTGTTGTCTCTACTTGCGGGGGTAATGGTATGGTAAAACACATCTCATCCTTTGGTCGTAACGGTGTGCACGATTTCTTACTCATTCGTGCTACGGCCATCATCATGACACTCTATACGATTTATCTGGTGAGCTTTTGTGCCTTCACCGATATCTCTTACATATCCTGGACTCAGTTCTTTGGTGGTACGTTTACGAAAGTATTCACCATGCTCGCCCTCGTGTCTGTCCTAATCCACGGTTGGATTGGTTTGTGGCAGGTGCTGACCGATTACATCAAATGCGCCAAGTTACGTGGTGCGCTTCAGTTGGGTGTGATCGCGATTCTATTGGGTTATTTCTTCTCTGGTCTATTTGTATTGTGGGGTGCGTAAGTGTCTATTCCAGTTCGTGAATTTGATGCCGTAGTAATCGGCGCTGGTGGTGCAGGTATGCGTGCTGCACTGCAAATTTCAGAGCAAGGCCTGACGTGTGCTTTGCTGTCCAAAGTCTTCCCAACTCGTTCTCATACTGTATCAGCGCAAGGCGGTATTACCGTTGCGCTCGGTAACTCGCATAAAGACGATTGGCAATGGCACATGTACGACACCGTTAAAGGGTCGGATTATATTGGCGACCAAAACGCCATTGAGTACATGTGTAAAAACGGACCAGAGTCTGTCATCGAACTAGAGAAAATGGGTCTGCCATTCTCTCGTTTCGACAATGGCAGCATTTACCAACGTCCTTTCGGCGGTCAGTCGAAAGAGTTTGGTGGCGAACAAGCCGCTCGTACTGCTGCTGCCGCTGACCGTACGGGCCACGCGTTATTGCACACGCTGTATCAGCAAAACGTCAAACACAAAACCACCATTTTCTCTGAGTGGTACGCGCTTGATTTGGTGAAAAACCAAGACGGCGCCATCATGGGTTGTACCGCTATTTGCATGGAAACGGGTGAAATCTGTTACTTCAAATCCAAAGCTACGGTACTTGCGACAGGTGGTGCGGGGCGTATTTATGCCTCAACGACTAACGCACACATCAACACAGGTGATGGTGTGGGTATGGCGCTTCGTGCTGGTGTGCCAATGCAAGACATGGAAATGTGGCAGTTCCACCCAACTGGTATTGCCGGCGCGGGTGTTCTGGTTACAGAAGGTTGTCGCGGTGAAGGTGGTTATCTTCTTAATAAAGATGGCGAGCGCTTTATGGAGCGCTATGCGCCGAATGCGAAAGACTTGGCAGGTCGTGACGTGGTCGCGCGCTCAATGATGATTGAGATTCGTGAAGGTCGCGGTTGTGACGGTCCATGGGGTCCACACATCAAACTCAAGTTGGATCACTTGGGTAAAGATGTGCTTGAATCGCGTCTACCAGGCATTTGTGAGCTTTCTAGAACCTTTGCTCACGTCGATCCGGTTAAAGAGCCTATCCCTGTTATCCCGACCTGTCATTACATGATGGGTGGCGTACCAACTCAAGTGTCCGGTCAAGCGATCAAACAGCTGGCAGATGGCAGCGATGTTGAAGTTCAAGGTCTGTTTGCTTGTGGTGAAATTGCCTCTGTATCTGTGCACGGTGCTAACCGTCTCGGGGGTAACTCGCTGCTTGATTTGGTGGTCTTTGGTCGAGCGACGGGTCTACACCTTGGCGAGACTTTGGCGGCTCAAGCAGAAGCACGCCCAGCGACAGAGTCTGACATCGAAGCGTCACTGGCGCGCACTATGCGTTGGGAGAACAGTAAAGGTGGTGAAGACCCAGTTCAGATCCGCAAAGATTTGCAAACGTGTATGCAAAACAGCTTCTCTGTCTTCCGTGAAGGCGACGCGATGGCAACGGGTCTCGAAGAGCTTAAAGTCATTCGTGAGCGTTTAAAAGACGCACACCTTGCGGACAAATCTTCTGAGTTCAACACCCAGCGTATCGAATGTTTAGAGCTAGACAACCTCATGGAAACGGCGTTCTCTACTGCCGTTGCAGCGAACTATCGTACGGAAAGCCGTGGAGCGCATGCCCGTTTTGACTTCCCTGAGCGTGATGATAACAACTGGCTATGTCATTCAATTTATAACCCGGAAACCGAAGCGATGACCAAGCGTGATGTCAACATGACACCCGTTCATCGTGAAGCATTCCCGCCGAAAGTACGTACATACTAAGGGAGGATTGAATCATGAAACTAAACTTCTCTTTGTACCGCTACAACCCAGATGTAGACAGCAAACCTTATATGAAGGACTACACTCTAGAGGTCGACGAAGGCTCTGACATGATGGTGTTGGATGCTCTGATTCTGCTGAAAGAGCAAGATCCTACGATTGCATTTCGCCGTTCATGCCGTGAAGGTGTCTGTGGATCTGACGGTCTGAACATGAATGGTAAAAACGGATTAGCCTGCATTACACCACTATCGGCATTGCAAGGTGACAAGATTGTCATCCGTCCACTGCCGGGATTGCCTGTCGTGCGTGATCTAATCGTTGACATGACGCAGTTCTATGATAACTATGCGAAAGTTAAGCCATTCTTGATTGACGACGGCGCACTTCCCCCATCAAGAGAGAACCTACAATCTCCTGATGAACGTGCTCATTTGGATGGATTGTACGAATGTATTATGTGTGCATGTTGTACGACATCCTGTCCGTCTTTCTGGTGGAATCCTGATAAATTCATCGGCCCAGCGGGCCTACTTGCCGCTTACCGTTGGCTGATTGACAGCCGCGATACGGCAACAGATGAACGCTTATCAAATCTTGATGACGCATTTAGCGTTTTCCGTTGCCACGGCATCATGAACTGTGTAAGTGTTTGTCCGAAAGGGTTAAATCCGACGAAAGCGATTGGTCACATTAAGACCATGCTCGTGAACCGCTCGGTTTAATGGATAATAAAATTGCCGGTCATAATGTCGTGACCGGCTCTTATTAGCTCGGCGCAGACCGAAGCAAACGTGAAAACTACTGGTTAAGGGAAAATATGCACAACGGCGTGATGAAGGCATGGCTCGAGTCTTCACACTTGGCTGGCGCCAATGCAACGTATGTAGAGGACCTCTACGAACTGTATCTAAGTGATCCCGATCTGGTAAGTGAGGAGTGGAAACGCGTATTCGATGGCTTGCCCAAGCCTGACAATGAAGTGGTTGAACAGCCACATTCGCGTGTCCGTGACTACT
>NZ_JCBDGK010000028.1:0-78986 GCF_059834005.1 Vibrio sp. R12-SW3-ISO1 | reverse complement strand
GCTCAATGATTATCTTGACCTGGCGCTGAGTGTGGGCATCAACCAAGTGAGCAATATTGAGTTGAAAGTAAAAGAGGCCGCACGTTATCAAGATCAAGCCCGTCAAGCGGCGATCCGTGATGCCAATCAGAAAGCGCACGCGTTGTCTGAAGGGTTTGGTAAAACACTCAAAGGCGTGTGGCGAATCGATTATCGCAGCCAGCAAAACCAACCGGTATTGATGCGTACCATGAGTATGGACGCGAAAAGAGAGTCAGTGGGCTACCAAGATTCATCAATCATCATTCGTGATAGCGTGGATGTTATTTATCAGATTGATTAATTTCTTACTAAAAGCCTTTATTTTTTAAAGGGAAAAATAGCGAGGGGTCGAATGTGTCATCGCTCGCTCTTTAATCGACTTTCGTATTAATGCTATACTTCCTCCTCATTTTTTTAAGAGCATAGCTAGTGATGAAAAGCCGCAGTAACTTTTGGTATCTAATGCTAGTTATGTTAGTGCTCATATTGATAGTGATGACTTACTATCATAGCCGATACCAAGAAGTAAAAACGGCGGCAATGAACACCATCATCACTCAAGCTTCACATCAATTGACCTACAGCGAACGCGAGTATCTGAATGTTCGCAATCAGTTTGTTTCTGTCGTCAATTTGTTATCGCACAGTCGTAATCTTTATGACTATATTGCCAAGCCAACGGACGAGCATAAAACCATTGTCGAGCAGTCTTGGGCCTCGGTGACTGACAGCCAGCTGTGGTATACCCAAGTCCGCTATCTGGATCGTCAAGGCAAAGAGCAGATCCGCGTGAACTTCCTCGATGGCAAAAGTGTGGTCGTGAGTGAGAAGAACCTGCAAAATAAATCGCAGCGCGACTACTTTGATTACGCTCAAACTCTGGCAAAAAACGAGATAGGCACTTGGGGCGTCGATCTAGAAATCGAGCATGCTGAGGTGGTGTATCCCTATCGTCCTAGCCTGCGTTTGTTGACTCCGATATACCTCGATGAGGTGAAGACGGGTTACCTGATTCTTAATGTCGATGTGGAAGCGTTGGCATCGAGACTCAACTATGCCCCCGATGGCCTGCTGCGACCAAAACTCGCTAATGACGGCGGTTATTTCTTAGTCAGCGACAATCAACAAGAGCGTTTTGGCCATGTGATTGAAGAGCGTAAGCACTTCAGTTTGCCTCAACTCTTTCCTCAAGCTTGGGCCAAAATGCAGGTGAAAGAGTCCGGCTCAGTGATGGAGAACAGCGAGCTACTCGTGTTTGAGAAGTTGTACCTTTCCCCGCGCCATGAGATGTACTTGGTGATCCATTTAAGCCAGCAGCAGCTCAATGATCTCACGGGTCGAGAGTTATTGGAGCTGTTTCAAGAGGCACTACTCGCGACGCTACTGGTGATCGCAGTGATCGTGCCTGGCGGCGTATTGATCTTCTATTATCGTAAACGCAGTATTGAGAGCCAACTGGCGAGAGCGGCGCTCAGTGGGATGTCGGCGGTGATCATCACCGACCGCTGGTATCGAGCAATTTTAGTCAATGATGAGTTCAATAAGCTTACGGGACTAAGCCAACAAGAGGTGGTGAATCGGAATGTGTTCAAGATCTTGCTGGGGGAAAAGCAGATCGAAGCCTCAATGCACATTTTTGAACAACTGTCTAAGCATCAGTTTTGGGAAGGAGAGGTGAGACTCAACAGTTCGCCGCTCGATTATGACGTCACTGTGATTGCACGTGTTCAGAGCGTATTATCGAAAACGGGCAACGTCAGTTATTACATCACCTCTCTCGTGGATATTTCTGATCGCGTTGCCCTTGAAGAGCGCCTCAGGGTGCTGAGCGAAATTGATGAGCTAACCCAGCTTTGGAATCGACGCAAGTTTGATGCAGAGTTAAGAAAGAGTGCCAAGCTAGTGGAGCGCTACGGAGAGAGCAATACCACCTGCCTTGCCTTGATTGATATTGATTACTTTAAGCGAATCAATGATGAGCAGGGGCACGACCAGGGGGATCGCGTGATTCAGCGTGTAGGCAATCTGATTAAAGAGCGCTTACGCGATACTGATTTTGTGGCGCGAATTGGCGGCGAGGAGTTTGCAGTGATCATGCCTCACACGCCGCTTGAAGAAGCAGAACGCGCGCTCGATAGGTTGAGAGTAGCGACGGCGAATCAACTGGATATTCCGGTCACGATCAGTGTGGGCGTTACGGATATGACTCACGATTACACTCGCTGTTATAAATGCGCGGATATCGCACTGTATGAATCAAAAACCTTAGGGCGCAACCGCGTCTCTACTTGTCGCAGCAGCGACGACATCGCATAACGAACTCTTTCGTCTTAAAGAAGGTCTCTTCTTTAAGTACGTCGCGTCTTCATTGAGCACGTCAGTGCCTAAGTTAGTCCCCCAATTTTCTTTCTATTCACACTCTCTTTGTTAACTGCTCTATGCGTCTCCGTAATTGCAGGCAAAAGAAAAGGGAGCCGAAGCTCCCTTGATTCATGTTACTGAGTTCAACGATTATAGAACGTGAACTGACGCTGTGTTGGTTGTGCCAGAAGCAACAAGTGCACCTGATACCATTACAACGATGTCGCCTTTGTTACCAAGGCCAGACTCAAGTGCCAACTCTTTACCTTTGATGTAGAAAGAGTCAGTGCTGTCGATTGAGTCAACCAATACTGGGCGAACGCCTTTAGTCAGAACAAGTTGAGCGGCTGTCTTCTTGTTAGTCGTTAGCGCTAGGATGTTTGCTGTTGGGAAGTACTTACGTACTGAACGAGCAGACTTACCGCCTTCTGTTGCAACAACGATAAGAGGAGCCGCTAGCTTCTCAGCAGTGTCTACAGCGCCTTTACATACCGCTTCAGTGATGCGTAGACGTGGGCTGTCTAGGCGTGAACCTAGTTCCGCTTTTAGTGCAGAATCCGTGCGGTTAGCGATTTGAGCCATGATAGTTACCGCTTCTACAGGGTACTTACCTTTTGCTGTTTCGCCAGAAAGCATCACTGCATCTGTACCGTCCATGATAGCGTTCGCTACGTCACCCGCTTCTGCGCGTGTTGGACGAGGGTTCTTGATCATAGAATCCAGCATTTGAGTCGCTGTGATAACCACTTTACGTGCACGGTTACATTTCTCGATCATCATCTTCTGAGCGAAGATCACTTCTTCTGCTGGGATTTCAACACCTAGGTCACCACGAGCAACCATGATACCGTCAGAAAGGTCTAGGATTTCGTCGAAGTTATCCACACCTTCTTGGTTTTCGATCTTAGAGATGATGTGGATGTTTTCGCCGCCGTTTGCGTCTAGAAGTTCACGGATTTCTTTCACGTCTGCTGCTTTACGAATGAAAGAAGCGGCAACGAAATCAACGCCTTGCTCACAACCAAATTTAAGGTCGTTTTTGTCTTTTTCAGATAGAGCTGGAAGTTGAACAGAAACACCAGGAAGGTTAACACCTTTGTTTTCACCTAGTGCGCCGTTGTTTAGAACTTTACACTTCACTTCAGTTTCTGTTGTTGCGATCACTTCCATCTCGATAAGACCATCATCGACTAGGATAGTGTTGCCAACGTTTAGGTCAGCAGCGAAACCTGCGTAAGTGACCGCAACGGTGTTTTTGTTACCAACAACAGAAGTGTCTGTTGTGAATGTGAATTCTTGACCCGCTTCTAGATCAACGTCATCGCCGTTTTCTAGTTTGATCGTACGGATTTCAGGACCTTTAGTATCCAGAAGAATCGCAAGCTGTTTACCAGTGTTTGCCATGACTTCACGGAAGTTCGTGATACGAGTGCCGTGTTCTGCGTAGTCACCGTGAGAGAAGTTAAGACGCATTACGTTCATGCCTGCGTTTACAAGCTCAGTCAGTTTCTCTACAGATTCAGTTTTAGGGCCAATCGTACATACGATTTTGGTCTTTTTCATGGAAGATACTCTCCGGTCAATAATAGTTACAATTTGAAAGTCATGGATCATGTCGAAGTCGAGCGTTTTCTCGGGCTAAATGAGACGTCGCTCATAGAGAAAAACGTACTTTCAAGGTCAACTTCGCTACTGAAAGTCTTTCATCAAATTTAGTCATTTTATGACTAAATTGATGGGAAAATTCGCCGCAAATTTGTGACTAACCTAGGATATCAGCGGTTAGTTGCAAAAAAATAACAGTCAATTCTGTAATTTTTTTTCTTTTCGGTGGCGAATTCTACCACTGATTGACTCAAGGATCACTGTTTAAGAATTGTCTTAGGACAAGGTTTTGCCGCAATTTTTTTATTTTTTGGTTCAAAATAAATGGACGAAAATATTTCGTTTTGATTATAATTTGTTTTGATTTGAAACTTTGATTTTTGGTAATCATGTCGAAACGAAACACTCAATTAAGAAGACACTCTATTTCCCATCTCGTTAACGAGAAAGGAGAGGTCAGTGTTGAAGAGCTTTCTCAGCGCTTTGAGACCTCTGAAGTCACGATTAGAAAGGATCTGGCTTCTTTAGAGAAAAATGGTCAGTTGCTTCGCCGTTACGGTGGGGCGATCGCGCTACCGAAAGAAGTGGTCAGCGATGAATTGAGTGAAAATGTTTCGGTTCGCAAGAATGAGCTAGCGAAAGCCGCCGCCACCTTAATCCGTGAACACAACCGCATTGTCATCGACAGTGGCAGCACGACGGGCGCATTGATTCGTCAACTGGATGGCATGCGTGGTTTGGTGGTGATGACGAACTCGCTCAATGTCGCCAATGCGCTTAACGAATTAGAGAGTGAACCTACTTTACTAATGACGGGCGGCACTTGGGATGCACATTCCGAGTCGTTTCAAGGGCAGGTGGCAGAGTCGGTACTGCGTTCCTACGACTTTGACCAGCTTTTTATCGGTGCTGACGGCGTCGATTTGGCGCGTGGCACTACCACGTTCAATGAGCTTGTGGGCCTTAGCAAGGTGATGGCGGAAGTCTCACGCGAAGTGATTGTGATGGTCGAGTCCGAGAAAATTGGCCGTAAAATCCCAAACTTAGAGCTCGCTTGGGACTGTATTGACGTATTGATTACCAACAGCGATTTGCCGCCGGAGTACCAACAACAGATTGAGTCTCACGGCGTCACCGTAATTTGTGCCTAAACTTAAGTGTGAGTCTAGGCATCTCGTTTTAACCATATTATCGGCGCACGAACCGAATTGGCCACTTGGCGATATACGCCAGTGTTTTTTGCTTGCTGCTTATTCGGCTGACGCCTAAATCAAACAACCCTAGCAAAAGGGAAGGGAGTAGAACCTATGTGTGGAATCGTTGGTGCAGTGGCACAGCGTGATGTGGCGGAAATTTTAGTAGAAGGTCTCCGTCGCCTTGAATACCGCGGCTATGACTCAGCCGGTGTGGCGGTGGTCGACAGTGACAATAACCTCACTCGCGTACGTCGTCTCGGTAAGGTGCAAGAGTTGGCCGACGCTGTCGAGCAAGCGAACGTGCTTGGTGGCACTGGCATCGCACACACACGCTGGGCAACGCACGGTGAGCCGTCAGAAGTGAACGCGCACCCACACATGTCTGGCGATATTGCCGTCGTCCACAACGGGATCATCGAAAACCACGAAGCGTTGCGCGAGCTGCTTCAATCTCGTGGTTACGTGTTTGAATCACAAACTGACACCGAAGTGATTGCACACTTGGTTGAGTGGGAACGTCGCACCTCAGACACATTACTTGAAGCGCTGCAAAAAACCGCCAAGCAACTGGAAGGCGCTTACGGCACGGTAGCCGTGGATCGCAAAGATCCCTCTCGCATTGTGGTTGCCCGTTCGGGTAGCCCAATTGTGATTGGTTTTGGCGTCGGTGAAAACTTCCTTGCGTCAGACCAACTTGCGCTGCTGAGCGTGACACGCCGCTTTATGTACCTAGAAGAGGGCGATGTTGCAGAGGTGACTCGTCGCTCGGTCACCGTCTTTGATGCCAACGGCGAAGCGGTTGAGCGTGAAGTGATTGAGTCCAACGCTGAGCACGATGCCGGCGATAAAGGCAAGTACCGTCACTTTATGCAAAAAGAGATTTTTGAGCAGCCGACGGCGCTGATCAACACGATGGAAGGTCGTATTTCCGACAAAGCCGTCATCACCAATGCGATTGGCGTGAATGCCGAAGAGATCCTGAGCAAAGTCGATCACGTGCAGATTATTGCGTGTGGTACCTCTTACAACTCAGGCATGGCCGCGCGTTACTGGTTTGAATCCATTGCCGGCGTGAGCTGTGATGTGGAAATCGCGTCTGAGTTCCGTTACCGCGATTTCGTGGTTCGCCCAAACAGCTTGTTGGTGACGCTATCTCAATCTGGTGAAACGGCGGATACCCTAGCCGCGCTGCGTTTGGCTAAAGAGAAAGGCTACATGGCGGCGATGACCATCTGTAACGTCGCGGGCTCCTCACTGGTGCGTGAGTCTGACTTTGCCTTTATGACGCGCGCAGGCACAGAGATCGGTGTAGCCTCGACCAAAGCGTTTACGACCCAGCTTGCTGCGATGCTGATGATGGTGGTGTCTATTGGTCGCTTGCAAGGCCGCGTTAATGAAACGCGCGAAGCGGAGATTGTAAAAGCGCTCCATGAGCTACCAAGTGCGATTGAAAAAGCGCTCGCCTTTGACAAAGAGATCGAAGCGCTGGCTCCAGATTTTGCCGATAAGCACCACACCTTGTTCCTTGGCCGCGGCGAGTACTACCCAATCGCGATGGAAGCGTCGCTCAAGCTCAAAGAGATCTCTTACATTCACGCAGAGGCCTACGCCGCGGGTGAACTGAAACATGGCCCACTAGCCTTGATTGATGCGGACATGCCTGTTGTCGTGATCGCGCCGAGCAACGATCTGCTTGAGAAGCTGAAGTCTAACGTTGAAGAAGTGCGCGCTCGTGGCGGCCTGCTGTACGTCTTCGCCGATGCTGACGCTGGGTTTGAAGGCGATGAGAACATGAAGATCATCAAGATGCCGCACGTCAACGAAGTGACTGCACCTATCTTCTACACCGTTCCAATGCAGCTGCTGTCTTACCACGTTGCGCTGATCAAAGGCACCGACGTCGACCAACCTCGCAACCTAGCGAAAGCGGTAACGGTGGAATAACAGCCAAAAAAAGGCCTAGCATCTCGCTAGGCCTTTTAGTATCTGCTTGATTACCAGCGGTAATTGGCGTTTAGCACCACTGAACGTGATTGGCCGTAGTAGCACCAGTAATCACAACCAGACACATACTCTTTGTCTAGGATATTGTTGACGTTGAGTTGAGCTTGCCATTGCGACGTGATGTCGTAGGAGACAGACGCATCCCACAAGGTTACAGATGGGACTGTCAGATCTGACCATTTCGGGTTGTCTTTTGATTCACCGACGTAACGGACACCAGAACCAATATTTAGCCCAGGGATCCATGCTTGAGCGCGGTAGTCCAACCAAGCAGAGGCTTGATGCTCAGGAATCAGTGCGGCTCTCTTGGTTCCTTGTCCGCTTGTTTCCTCTGTTTTTGCATTGGTATAGGTGTAGTTTGCCGAGAGTTTGAGATCATCCGTTAGCTGAGCAACGGTTTGAATTTCGATACCGTTTGATGTCGCTTCACCCGTTTGTGTAACTTGATAGGTATCAGGGTTGGTGACCAAAGCGTTTTTCTCACTGATGTCAAACCAAGCGACATTGATGTACCCATCCAAGAATTCTGGCTGGTACTTTACACCGACTTCCACTTGCTCACCTTCGAGAGGCTTATACAGCTCTCCTGTACCACTATCAATCGTGCTCAAGACTTCAAAGGATTGTGAGTAACTCGCGTAGGGTGACAATCCAATGTCCGACAAATACATGATACCTGCATTTAACGATAACTGGCCATCATCTCGTGATTTCTTGTCTGAGCTGCTAGCCGTTTGGCCAACGTTCTCAGTGTTAACCCAGTCGTAGCGAGCGCCCACGCTGCCGACCCATCCTTGGTTCAGTTTTATTTGATACTGAGAGTAAACACTGGCTTGTGACTTGGTGATTTCACGATGTGTATTGTTCGCCATGTCGAGCGGGGTGTAATTACCGTACACAGGATTCCAAGGGTTGATGGTACCAAATGCGTAGCTGTCCTGCTCTTCACCTTCAGTTTCATGACGTTGAAGATCAAAACCGACAAGCACAGATTGCTCTGCGTTTGAGGTATACCAAGTACCCACAGCGTTGTTATCGAAAGTGAAGCTCTGGTTTTTCCCATCTCGATAAACCACCCCTTGTCCTAGCTCTTCAACACTCGAGTCATTGTTGAAAAAGGCATAGGAACTTCTAAGGTATAGCTCATTAGATGCGTAATTGAGATTTTGGGACCAAGTCCAACTGTCATTGATATCGTGTTGAAGTAGGTAGCCTAGAGAAAACTGTGTTCTTTCATACTTGTCGTAATCAGGTTGGCCTAGATTCGTACTTGGATCGATACTACCGAAATTGGAACCGATCAAAGTGCCCGCTGCCGGGAAGAATGGGTTGGTTGGTACACCGTCGTCTTCAAGGTAGGTAGCCAACAGAGTCAGAGTTGTGCGATCTGAAATGTCGATTTCAAGGCTAGGAGCTAAGTAGAATCGATCATTCTCAGTCTCGTTTAGCTCTCCTTCACTGCTTTTCATCGCTCCAACCAGTCGATATCTTACAGTGCCCTCTTCATTGGCAAGATCGGAAACGTCGAATGCGATCGATTGATGATTGTTCGTACCTACCTCCACTTTTAATTCACCTTGTGGCGTGAAGGTTGGTTTTTTCTGAACAGCGTTGACCACACCGCCAGGTGATGACTCACCAAATAAAATGGCGGATGGGCCTTTGATGACTTCAATACTTTCCAGTCCGTAAGGTTCGACTAGCCAAGTGTAGTAGCCATCACGAAATAGACGGTTGCCGTCTAGGTAGGTTGTCGCATTGAACCCGCGAACTTTAAACCAATCCGTATCATTATCCGCACCATAAGGCTGAGCCGTCACACCTGACGTGTAACGCAGCGCTTCATCAAGCTTTTGTGGGGCGCGGGTGCGTAGGTCATCTTCGGTGACAATTGACACACTGCGAGGCGTTTCTTGGGCAGGGGTGTCGACTTTAAGTGCTTGGGCCGTGACAGTGATGGTTTCCAGTTCCGTGGTGCTCTCTTGTGCAAAGACAGCGCTTGAACATACCACTGCAGCAGGCGCCAATCCCAACCAGATCGCTTTACGAACTGCGACTGAAAGAGGAGTTTGGTTATGCATGTCCTTTTCCTGTAAATGAAAGTTAAATTAATAATGATATTTATTATTATTCGTATTGGTTTTTATTTTACTGACTTTTTCATCAAAAGATAGTAAAACGTGCCCGACCCGAAACCCGAAACCCGAAACCCGAAAGTAGGAAGCATGTTCAATTGGTTTGAAAAATTAACGCAAGCGTTTCCCGAGCAAGAGCCGCAAATGCCGCCGAAGCATTTACTCGGCTTTTGTCGTCACTACACCCGAGGCTTTGAAGTGCCATTACTCTTGATGGCGATACTCAGTGCGTTGATTGCCTGGACGGAAGTGACGCTGCTCAGTTACATGGGCGAACTGGTCGATATTCTCAGCACCCAAGATCGCGCGACGTTTTGGCAAGACCAAGGCGATCGGATGTGGACTATGGTGCTGCTGGTTGTGGTGGTGATGCCCGCGCTGGGGATTACCCACTCGATGATCATGCATCAAACCTTGCTAGGTAATTATCCGATGTCGATTCGTTGGTTGATTCACCGCTATTTACTCAAGCAAGCGGTCGGCTTTTTCCAGCGAGATTTTGCTGGCCGAGTGGCAACCAAGGTGATGCAAAGTGCCCTGGCTGTACGTGAAACCGTGATGAAGCTGGTTGATGTACTGGTGTACATCTCGGTCTATTTCGTGGCGATGATCTGGATGATGGGCGAATCGGATCTGCTATTGATGCTGCCGATTGCGATTTGGTTGGTGATGTACATTCTTATCCAGCTGTTTTTTATCCCACGTCTGAAAAAGGTGGCGACTGACCAAGCCGATGCACGCTCAGTGATGACGGGGCGAATTGTCGATACCTACACCAATATTTCAACCGTTAAGCTTTTCTCCCACTCCAAGCGTGAATTGGAGTATGCCAAAGGCAGCATGAAGCAGTTTTTGCTGACGGTATATCGCCAAATGCGCATGGTGACTTGCCTGCTATTGAGTGTTGATGCGATTAACTATCTGCTGCTCATCTCTATTGCCGCTTTGTCGGTCATGTTATGGCTTGAGGCGAGTGTCACCATCGGTGTGATTGCGGTGGCAATCAGCATTGCGCTGCGCGTACAAGGCATGTCGAAATGGATCATGTGGGAAGTGAGCGCACTGTTTGAAAACATTGGTACCGTGGTCGATGGCATGAACACCATCTCCAATGATGTTGAAGTGCAAGATAAACCCAATGCACCCGCGTTGACGGTGACAAAAGGCGCCATCGAGTTCGACGCCGTGGATTTTGACTACACCGATGATAAACCGGTGTTTGAGCAGCTTAACTTAGCCATTAAACCGGGTGAAAAAGTCGGGATTGTTGGCCGCTCTGGCGCGGGTAAGTCAAGCTTGGTTAACTTGCTGCTGCGTTTTTACGATTTGAAAGGCGGCGATATTCGCATTGATGGTCAAAACATCGCAGACGTAAGCCAAGAGTCGCTGCGCCAGCAGATCGGTATGATCACGCAAGACACCTCACTGCTGCACCGTTCGATCAAAGAGAACATCCTCTACGGTGATCCTGATGCCGACGACGCGGCGCTGATCGAGGCGGCGAAAAAAGCCCATGCGCACGACTTTATCTGTGGCCTCAAAGATGAGCAGGGGCATAGCGGCTATGATGTCGAAGTGGGCGAGCGCGGGGTGAAATTATCCGGTGGGCAACGTCAACGTATTGCCATTGCGCGTGTGTTACTTAAAAATGCGCCGATCTTGATTATGGATGAAGCGACGTCCGCGCTCGATTCTGAAGTGGAGTCGGCGATTCAAGAAAACTTGCAAGTGCTGATGGAAGGCAAAACCGTGATCGCGATTGCACACCGTTTATCGACTATTGCTGCTATGGATCGCTTGATCGTGATGGATCAAGGCCGTGTGGTTGAGCAAGGCAGTCACCAAGAGCTCCTCGCACAAGAAGGCATCTACGCCCAACTTTGGAAGCACCAAACTGGCGGCTTCTTAGGTTAATCTTTCCAACCTCCATCACTCAAAAAGGTTCAACGATAGCGCGCTATGGTTGAACCTTTTTTTAATTACTCATATTATAAGGAAATAAAATTGATAATTGTTATCATTTTGTTTTCTTCGCTTTAAGAAAGAGTAATGCTAGACCCCCATCAACACAGTGCACGTCTCGCGGCTTCGTCCCTGGTCGTCGGTTACGATACACCGATCGTCAACAACATCAGTCTTGAGATTCAACCCGGTAAACTGACGATTTTGGTCGGTTCGAATGGGTGTGGAAAATCGACGCTGCTTAAATGCTTAGCACGAGTGCTGCCACCGATGTCTGGTCAGGTGTTGCTCAATGATGAGCCCATTCATCAATTGGGCGCGAAAGCGGTAGCAAAAACTTTAGCGCTTTTGCCACAAGGCCCGATTGCACCGGAAGGTCTCACTGTACGTGAGCTCGTCGCTCAGGGGCGCTATCCGCATCAAACCTTTTTCCAGCAGTGGAGTGAGCATGACGAGCAAATGGTGGATGAGGCAATGGCGATGGCCAACGTCACAGAACTCGCCGATCGTGCGGTGACCGACCTGTCGGGTGGTCAGCGTCAACGTTGTTGGATTGCCATGGTGCTGGCGCAAGAAACCGACATTATTTTGCTGGATGAGCCGACCACCTATTTGGATCTCAAAGTTCAGGTCGACTTGCTGAGCTTATTGAGCCAATTGGCGCATCAACACCATCGCACCCTTGTTGTGGTGCTACATGAACTGAATCTTGCCGCTGCGTATGCCGATGAGCTCATCATGATGAAAGCGGGCGCCATCTACGCCGCTGGCCATCCCGAGCAGGTCTTTACCGCCGACAACCTCAAGCAGGTGTTTGGTTTAAATGCCAATGTGATTCGCGATCCGCACACACAAACCTTGCAATGCGTACCCATCGAGACCGCGAGTGTTGCCCATGGGCAGACAAGGTCGGTGATGTCGGCGGTGATATGAGACGCTGTGCTTGGTTAAGTGGTGCCGGTCTTGGCGTGATGGCGATGATACTGCTGGGCTTTTTGCTTTGGCATTTATCCCTAGGGGCGCAGCCTGTCGCGCTGACGGAGGTATGGTCCGCGTTGGTGGCGTACGATGACAATCAGTTCTCTCATTTGGTGGTGCGAGAGTTGCGCTTACCACGCGCCATCGTTGCCGGGTCAGTGGGTGCGAGTTTGGCTGTGGCGGGTGCCTTAATGCAAGGTGTAACGAGAAATCCGCTCGCCGACCCTAGCTTACTCGGCATGATGACGGGCGGCGCGTTGGCGGTGGTCTATTGGATAAGTTTTGCGCCTGTCGAGGGCATCGTATGGTTGCCATTAGTGGCGGCCGTGGGCTCGCTGATTGCCGCTGCGGTAGTCTGGACGATTGCCGCGCGAACGCCGAGCGGAGTGACGCCGCTGACATTGACGCTGACCGGCTCGGCGTTTAGTGCGTTTACCGCCGCGCTCTTGTCGATTCATCATTTGATCGATCAGAAAACGTTTGAAACGTTACGCGGCTGGCTAGTGGGCTCTCTACTGGGGAGTCAATTGGAGACATACTGGTGGTGCCTACCATGGATTTTGTTTGGCTTAGTGGCTGCGATACTGCTGGCCCCAGCGGTGACGGCGATGTCGATGGGCGATCAGGTCGCGACGGGCCTTGGCATTGATATTCAAAAGCGCAAATGGCAGTTGCTGCTGTGCGTGGTGTCCTTGACGGCGGCCTCGGTCGCACTGGCAGGCCCGCTGGGTTTTGTCGGCTTGGTGATTCCGCATGTGGTCAAGCTGCTGGTGGGCAGTGATTATCGCTGGGTCGTGCCGTATTCGCTGCTGCTTGGCGGCGCCTACTTGCTGTTTGTTGACAGTTTGGCGCGCTGGTTGATTGCCCCACAAGAGGTGACGACTGGGCTGATGACGATTTTGCTCGGCGCACCGCTGTTTGTGTGGCTGGTCAAAACGAGGATTCGTTAACATGGTGGCGCTAAGGTGGCTCGGCGGTCGAGTCTCATTTCGGGTTCGTCCCAAAACGCTCGGCGTCATGGTGTTGATGGCTCTTTTGATGGCGTTGCTGTGGTTGCTCAGTATTGGCATCGGCAGTTATGCGCTCTCGATGCAGGCGCTATTGGATGAGGTGACGAGTGCGCTCGGCATGCAAGGCTCCATCGCTGATAGCCAGGCGGCGTTGGTGATGTGGGAGCTGCGCTTGCCGCGCAGTCTAGCGGCGTTGCAGGCGGGGGGCTTGTTTGCGCTTTCAGGAGCGCTGCTGCAAAACCTGACCCGCAACCCCCTCGCCGATCCCAGTTTGGTCGGCATCAGTCAAGGCGCGGCGTTTGCCGTGGTGTGTTTGACGATGCTGTTTCCGGAGGCGATCGACGCTTGGCGTGAAGTGAGCGCGTTTACCGGGGCGATGGTGGTCGCCGCGGGCGTGCAGAGCTTGAGTGGCTCTGGGCATCCGCTGAAATTTATCTTAATGGGTATCGGGGTGGCGGCGTTTTTCAGTGCCTTGACCTCAAGCTTGCTCACTTACGGTGATATTGATGCTGCCATGTCTGCACTGGCATGGCTATCGGGCAGCGTGCATGCGGTGACTTGGTCTGAAGTCGGACTGCTCTCCATCGCGCTGCTGACCACCTTGGTGTTGGCGATCGGCCAAGCACGTAACATGGCCGCATTGTCGTTTGGTGTTGATATGGCAGTCGGTCTGGGCGTGAACAGTGTTTGGGCGAGCCGTGTTCAGTTGATGCTGAGTGTGTGCGCGGCGGCGCTGGCGACTGCGATTGTTGGACCAATCGGTTTTGTCGGTTTGCTTGCACCGCACATGGCGAGAAAGATGACCATCGCAGGTCCTAATAGCCACTTAATATTGACTACATTGGTCGGCGCAAGCTTAGTGCTGTTCGCCGATACCTTAGGGCGCACCCTGTTTGCGCCGACGCAATTGGCCGCAGGCTTAGTGACCGCGCTTATTGGCGCGCCTTTGTTTGCGCTGCTCTTAATGCGAAAACAACAAGGCTAGAAAAAGAGAAGGGATACATCATGGTAAGAGAAGTCACTCGGCTAGGCGCGTTGCTGTTGGCCAGTGTCGTGAGTGTGTTGGCCGAGGCCTATCCGCTGACGATTGAACACAAATACGGTCAGATTGAGCTTAGCGAACAGCCGCAGCGCGTGGTCTCTGTCGGCGTCACGGATCATGATGATATTCTGGCGCTCGGCGTTATCCCACTAGCCGTACGCGATTGGTATGGTGACCAACCTTACGGCGTGTGGCCATGGGCGCAAGATGAGTTGGGTGATGCCAAGCCGGTATTACTCAAAGGACAAACGGTCGATTTTGAGGCCATCGCGCAGCTGAAACCGGATCTGATCATCGGCGTCTCTTCCGGCATGGATAAGAAAACCTACGACAAGCTCAGCACGATTGCGCCCACGCTCGCACAATCTGGTGCTTATACCGATTGGGCGATGCCGTGGGATGAGCGTCATCTTATGATAGGTAAAGCGCTAGGTTATGAAGAAAAATCGCAAGCCATAGTGCAAGATATAAAGCAGCAGATTGCTACGCTGCGGGCAAAGCACCCTGAGTTTGAAGGCAAATCGGCGGCGGTGGCGTTTTACTACAACAAACAGCCTGGCGCCTATGCGAGCAAAGACTTACGTTCACAATTTCTGATTGCGCTGGGCTTTCATATTCCAGAGTCCATTGATGCGCTCGCCAAGGAGGCGTTTTACACCTCGTTCAGCGAGGAACGTATGGACTTGCTAGACAACGACCTGGTCATCTGGCTGACCACGGAAGAGCAGCTTGAGCAGTCTAGCAACGCTATTTTTCGTAAACGCATGCCGTTTTACAAAGAGAAACGCGAATACTTCACTGGCGATATCATCGGTGGCGCGTTCTCCTTTTTTAGCCCATTGTCGATTCAATATTTGATTGATGAAATGGTGCCAGCGATGGCGAACATTCTTGAAGAGAAGTCATCCTAGCCCAAGCGCAGAGATTAACGTCAAAGAGAACGGATCAAAGAGAAGAGTATGACACACAATCGTTTACCCCATTTGTTGCTAGCAGGTTGGATGCTGACCGCGTCTTCTGCTGCGATGGCAACGGGGGCAGAGTTGAAACAGTCGCAACGTCTTGAAACAGAGATCACCACCGCAAATGCCAACACGCAAAGCCGCGTGTCGGCCAGCAGCGACAAAGCGCTCGATCTTGAAGCGCAAATTGAGCAGCGCCAAGCTGAGGTGGAAGGGCTAGAAGTGTATCGAGATCACCTTCGCGGCATGCTCGACAGCCAACAGAAAGAAATCGCCAGCTTTGATGAACAATTGTCAGAGATTGAGCGCACGCGCGAAAGCATCGTGCCGTTGATGTACAGCATGCTTGATGGGCTAGAGGCATGGGTAGAAAGCGATCGCCCACTTCGCCAAGAGGTGCGCCGCGAACGCGTTGCCAAGTTGCGTGAAATGATGACTCAGTCTGACGTCAGTGATGCTGAAAAGTACCGCCGCATTCTAGAGGCGTATCAAATCGAGTTGGATTACGGCACTAAGCTTGGTGCTTATTCTGCGCCGATTGAGGTTGACGGCAAATCACTTGTCACCGAGCAGCTCTATCTCGGCCGAATCAGCTTGGTAGCGCGCAGTGTTGATCGCGCGCACTACTGGGCGTGGAATGCGTCTAACGAACAATGGCAAGCGCTCGACAGCAAAGCCGGTTTAGAGATTGATAAAGCGTTTGATGTAGCGAATAAACAAGCCGCCCCAACGTTATTGCATTTACCGGTGTCGGTTAAGGAGAGTCAACAATGAGAGGGATGACTTGGCTAGCGGCGAGCGTGATCGCCGTTTCACTGTCTACGGTCTCGCTGTCTGTTGCTGCTTCGGATGCTGCCTTACTGAAAGAGACGCAACAAGCGAAAGTTGAGCAAGCGAAGCACAATCAAGCGCGTGAAGGGGAGTTTAAGCAGCGTGAACAGGCGTTGCAGGCAGAGCTTGATAAGCTCAACGCGCAGCTTGCCTCTCTCAAACAAGAAAACGAACAGCTGTCAGAGACCTTTCAGCAAAACGAAGCCGTACTGGCCGAAAAAGAGCAAGCCTTGCATCTGGCGACGGGCAGTTTAGGTGAGCTGTTTGGCGTAGTGCGCCAAGCGGCAAAAGATCTCGACCTTGAGCAAGCTGGCTCTGTCGCGACCCTAGGTCACGCTGATCACCGAGCGGTGGTAGAAGAGATTGTGGCCGCAAGACAGCTACCAGAAAAGAGGCAGCTCTACGGCCTGTGGCAGGCGTTTGCACAGCAAATCCAGGCCAGTGCTGAGGCGCAAACGCTGAACGTTGATGTCATCAACGGACAAGGTGAAACCGAGACAAAATCGGTGCTGCGTTTGGGTAGTTTTGCCTTAGCGGGTGAACAAGGTTACTTAGATTGGAGTGGTCAGCGCCAGCGCGCTACCGTGTACGCTCAGCAGCCACAGGGTGCACTGACTCTAAGCACTGATGTCATAAGCGGACTACCGATCGTTGCACTGGATGCCTCACGCGGCGCGCTGCTCGAACAGCTGGGAATGGCGCCGACTTTGCTCGATCGCATTGAGAACGGCGGTATCGTTGGCAAAGTGATCATCGCGCTACTGCTGGTGGGCATGGCGATTGGTCTGGTTCGCGGCGCAGCGTTACTGAGCGCGAAAGCAAAAATTGCCAAGCAGCTTAAACACACCGACTCGCCGCAAGATGACAATGCACTTGGGCGTATTTTGAATGTTTATCGTCAAGATAGCAGCCCGAATGTTGAGGCGTTGGAGCTGCGCTTGCTCGAAGCAGTGATGGACGAACAGCAGCACCTAGAACGCGGTTTATCGATGATCAAACTGCTGGCGGCGCTCGCTCCAATGCTTGGCTTGTTGGGTACGGTGACCGGGATGATTGATACTTTCCAAACCATTACTCAATTTGGCAACGCCGATCCGCGTGTCATGGCTGGCGGGATCTCAATGGCACTGATCACCACCGTATTAGGTCTGATTGCTGCGATGCCTCTGCTCCTGATTCACAATATCCTCGCCTCGAAAGCGGAAGCGATTCGCACCATTATCGAGAAGCAGGGTATTGGCTTGGTGGCTGAGCGCGCCGAGCAAGCAACCCGCCTTGTGAAGGATGCCGCGTAATGGAATGGCTGTCTCTACTCGATCTCGGGGGGAGCACGCTTGGCAGCACCATCAACGAGTTTATGTATCGTGGTGGTCCACTGCTTTGGTGGTTAGCGGGCGTGTTGGCGCTGTTTTGGTTACTGGCGATTGAGCGATTGGTGTACCTTTTTTGGCTGTTCCCCAAAGCACAACATCACTGGGTCGCCAAGTGGCAACTGCGTGACGATCGCCACTCTTGGTATGCGCTCGCTCAGCGCAGCGCTTGGTTGGCCGAAGCGAAGTTGGCGCTTGAACAACACTTGTCGTTGATGAAAGTGCTGGTGGCGCTTTTCCCTATGCTGGGGCTACTCGGCACGGTGACGGGAATGATCTCCGTGTTTGATGTGATGGCCGGGCAGGGCAGTGCGCAGCCGCGCTTGATGGCTGCGGGGATCTCGATGGCGACGTTGCCAACGATGGCGGGCATGGTCGCCGCATTAGTCGGCATGTTTGCCCACGCACGCCTCTCTAAGTGGAGCGAAACGCGTCACCTTCACCTCGAACGCTTAATGCGTATGACTAAATAGGAATGACCATGAGACTAGGTCGATACAAAAAACCGTCAGACGATGCCCAAGTGGACATGACCTCGATGCTCGACATCGTGTTTATCATGCTGATCTTCTTTATCGTCACCAGCTCGTTTGTGCGAGAGTCGGGCGTGGAAGTGAACCGCCCAACGGCGGCGAATGCCACTAGCCAAAAAGACGCGGGCATTTTTATTGCCATTACCGCCAACAACGAGGTCTACATCGATAAGCGATTGGTCGATGTAGAGCGAGTGCAAGCGACACTCGAAAATGTGCTGCTTGAACAACCGGATGCCTCCTTGGTCATTCAAGCCGATGCCTTTGCGTTCAATGGCACCGTGGTGCAAGTGATGGATGGCGCCAAAGGGGCGGGCATTGAGAAGATCGCATTGGCCACCGAGCAGAAATAGCCGGAAGAAGGAAGGGTATCCGTATGCTAGGACGTAAATCACGATGCTAAAACGATGGCTGATTGCCACCCCATTGGCCCTATTAGTGACGCTCTCTCTCTTTGCGTTTATGGCGTGGCTGGTGGACGCGGGAAAATCGCTGATGCCAGAGCCGCAGTCGGCGCTGCGCTTTGATGTCGTGCAAGTGGAAAACGAGCGTGCGGCGGCGCGCAGAGCAAGACAATTACCTGAGCCACCCAAAGCGCCGACCTTAGCCCCGCAAGTGGAGCGCTTGACGACCCAAATGGCCGCGCAGCAAATTCAGACCACGGCGCTACCCAATTTGCCTAACGTCAATCTGAGTACGTCAGTAACGGGAATGGCAATGGCAACGCCAGGGCCGATTCAACTTGCGCAAAACCAACAGCTCATGCCACTGCATCGTATTGAACCACGTTACCCCTCGCGGGCATTGAAACGAAAAATTGAAGGCTATGTAGTGATGCGATTTGCCATTGATGAAACCGGTCGGCCCGATGCGATTGAGGTGGTGGAAGGTTCGCCTCGCGGCGTATTTGATCGTGAAGCGATGCGCGCATTGCGTCAGTGGAAGTATCAACCTTTGATCGTCGCAGGCAAAGCGACCAGACAGGAAGGGCAAACCGTGAAATTAGAATTTAGGTTGCAATAATGACAAAGGTTACAGCATGGATACGCCGTCTTTTGGCATGGTCAGTGTTGATGGGCTTGATGAGCGTCCCGCAGGCGCAGGCGCAAGAGCTATCACGCAGCGTTGCGATGCGAGTCCATCAAGCGTTTGAGTTGTCTCAGCAAGAAAAAACAGCCGAGGCGGTGACCATCTTAGAAGGTATCGACGCCGTGAAAGCGTACGATCAAGCCTATGTGGCGCGTATGTTGGGCATTTTGTATTGGCAACAAGCGCAACCTCAGCGATCGCAAGTTGCGCTGGAAAACGCGTTGTCCACTGGTGCTTTACCGATTGAACAGGCGATTGAAACCGAGCGCATGCTGGCCGATATTTTGTTATCGACTGGGGAGCCGGCAAAAGCACTCAGACACTATCAAAGTGTGCTGGATAAAAAATCCGATGTGAGCCGCTCGCAAGCTGAAAAAATGTATACCACGGAATTTGTCACTCAACTGTGGCTGCGGGTCGCTCAGTCCAATTACCAGCTGCAAGATTGGCAAGCGGTACTGTCGAGTATCAAGCAGTATCAAGCGCTAGATAAAAAAGCGGATGTCTCTTTGCTGAGCATGAAGCTCGGCGCTCAAGTGGCGCTGAGTCACTGGAACGGAGCGGTGAGTACCACAGAGCAACTGCGTGCTTTGGAGTCCGATAACGAACTGTGGTGGAAGCAATTGACCAGCTTGCATCTTCGTTTGAAACACTACCCCGAGGCGTTGGCGACGCTCAAACAGAGAGAGCGAAAAGGCTTTGCTTTATCCTCTAGTGAGTATCAAACCTTAGCAGGGCTTTACGCCTCACAAGGCGCTCCAGAACTTGCTGCGAAGGTTTACGCCGAGCATCTGCTTGAACAAGAAGAGGCAGAGAGCTACGCCACGTTAGCTCGCTACTGGCAAGTCGCGAAGGAGTGGCAATACGCGCTAGAGGCCTGGCAACACGCCTCGCGCCTCAGTGCAGATCATCACTGGTCGTATGCGCAATTGCTGATGCAGCAGAAGCAGTATCAAGCGGCGCTGAATGTACTGGCCAGCATGCCGAGCAGTCAGCGTGTGGAATTGGCCAAGACGCAAGCCTTCTACCGATTGGATGAGCATGAAAAAGCCCTAGAAAGTGCGCAAAAGGCTCATCAACTGAAGGCCGATGAAACAACGCTGACCTGGGTACGATTCTTGACTCAGTCGCTTAACAAGGCGTCGTCGTAGGGATCAACGCGATCACCTCAGTTAAAGAATCGACCAGTGTCACTTTCTCGATAAGTGGTGCTTCTGGTGGCAGCAAATCGGGCACCATGATGACTGAACAACCTGCTGCCAAGGCCGATTTCACGCCGTTATTGGAGTCTTCTAACGCTAGGCATTGTGACGGTTTGAGGTTGAGTTGCTGGCACGCCATTAAGTAGCCATCTGGCGCGGGCTTACCTTGACTCACTTCATCAGAGGTGATCAGGTACTCAAACTGTTCGAGGACCTCGCGGCCAGCAAAATTTCTTAGCACCTCTTTTCGACCGGATGAGGTCACGATCGCTGCTCTCACGCCGTTCTTTTTAAGGTGGCGCATCAGCGTCTCAAAGCCTTTCTTGTAGTCAATGCCTAGTGCGCTGCGCTCAGTAAAGTCCTGATCTCGGCAGCGTATAAATCGCGGGAGATCAAACTCAGCACCAAAATGGTGCTGTAAGCGACGCTCACACTCGCCATCTTGTACGCCGATGAACCCCTGATAAAACTCGTCACACAAATCGAAACCTTGCTCTTTTGCCGCCTGTTGCCAACTTTTTTTATAGAGCGACTCTGTATCAAAGATCAGCCCATCCATATCAAACAATACCGCTTTCATTGTCTTTTCTCCGTCACTGCTCTTCGTCATCAATTCTCTTGGCCATTGTGCGTCACCATCCTAACCAATTTTACGATGAAATTTTGATGAAGCTTATTTTGTAATTTAATTACATATTCGCGCCTCTCATCGATATTTGATGAATAATTGAACCAAAGTCGCGCAGAGAGTGAACTAAAGTGGTGCTTAAAAATCGGATAAATAATAAAAATGAGATCTTTGTCACTAAATATTTTAAGTGTGTGGATTGTGTTTTTGTGATCTAAATCTCTGGTTATTGATAATCATTATCGAAAAAATGGCTTTGTAATTTACTGACAGCGAATAAATGTGATTTAGATCACCATAAAAAAGATATGTTAATGCCTTGTGTGTGATCTGAGTCACCAAATTGTGGGTGAGGGTGCCTTTTAGAAATGTTGTGATACATTTTAATCGACTTTTGAACAAACATTTTGGGCCATTTGGCCAACCAATACAAACTGAGGTCTCCCTATGTTATCACCAGAAGCTAAGATCAAAGTCCAAAACTTTGGTCGTTTTCTATCCAACATGGTAATGCCAAACATCGGTGCATTTATTGCCTGGGGTTTCATTACTGCACTTTTCATCCCAACCGGCTGGTTGCCAAACGAAACATTGGCATCACTAGTTGGCCCAATGATCAAATTCCTATTGCCACTGCTGATCGGTTACACCGGCGGTAAAATGGTGGGCGGCGACCGCGGTGCGGTTGTAGGTGCCATCACGACAATGGGTGTGATTGTCGGTACTGATATTCCTATGTTCATGGGCGCGATGATTGTCGGTCCACTTGGTGGCTACGCTATCAAGAAATTCGATGAGTCGGTTCACGGTAAAGTGAAAAGCGGCTTTGAAATGCTAGTGAACAACTTCTCTGCCGGTATCATCGGTATGATCCTCGCTATCCTAGCATTCTTCATCATTGGCCCTGCGGTAAAAGTTCTTTCTAGCGCATTGGCAGCGGGCGTAAACGTGATGGTAGAAACAGGTGCATTGCCACTCGCTTCTATCTTCGTTGAGCCAGCGAAAATCCTCTTCCTTAACAACGCGATTAACCACGGTATCTTCTCGCCACTGGGTATCCAGCAGTCTGAAGAACTTGGCCGCTCAATCTTCTTCCTAATTGAAGCGAACCCAGGTCCTGGTCTAGGTCTTCTATTGGCTTACATGGCGTTTGGTAAAGGTAACGCGAAGCAGTCGGCAGCGGGTGCGTCAATCATCCACTTCCTAGGTGGTATTCACGAAATCTACTTCCCATACGTGTTGATGAACCCTCGTCTTATCCTTGCGGTTATTGCCGGTGGTATGACAGGCGTGTTCACTAACGTGATGTTTGATTCTGGTCTTATTTCTCCAGCGTCTCCTGGTTCAATCTTTGCGGTACTACTGATGACGCCTAAAGGCTCATACGTGGGTGTGGTTCTATCTGTGATTGCATCCGCCGCTGTGTCGTTCATCGTTGCTTCTATCCTAATGAAAACTTCAAAAGCGACCGACGAAGACGAGTCTCTAGAGAAAGCTTCTGCCGCTATGCACGACATGAAAGCAGCATCTAAAGGTCAAACCGCTGCAGTTTCTGTGGACCCAGCAGCAGTGAAAGCGATTTACGTTGCCTGTGATGCGGGTATGGGCTCAAGTGCGATGGGCGCAGGTCTTCTACGTAAGAAAGTGCAAGCGGCTGGTCTGGATATTGAAGTCTCGAACTTGGCCATCAACAACCTACCGAGTGACTCGCAAATCGTGGTGACTCACAAAGATTTGACAGACCGTGCTCGTACTCATGCTACTAGCGCAATGCACATCTCTCTAAGCAACTTCTTAGATGGCACTGTGTATGACAACCTTGTTGCTCAGCTAGTTGAAGCAAGGAGTGGCGCTGTAAAAAAGCCTGAGGCACCTGCAGCGGCCGAGGAAAAGGAACAGACGTTGACGCTGACTAGCGACAGTGTATTCCTCGGATTAAAAGCCAACTCTAAGGAAGAGGCGATTAAGTTTGCAGGTGAGCAACTGGTCAAATTAGGCAACGTTGCACCTGAATATGTTGATGGCATGTTTGCCCGCGAAGAACTCGTGTCTACCTACCTAGGTGAGTCAATTGCGGTGCCACACGGAACTATTGAAGCGAAACAGTACGTCAAGAAAACCGGCATTGTGTTCTGCCAATACCCTGAAGGTATTAAGTGGGGTGAAGATGAGGATGACATCGCCAAGATGGTCATCGGCATCGCTGCCCAAGGTGATGAGCACAACATGGTTCTCATGGCTATTACCAATTCACTTGATGACGAAGAGGCCGTTGAGCGTTTACAGAACACAACCAACCCAGAAGATGTTCTGAATATTCTCAATGCATAGCAGTACTTTGTCTAGCTCCTAAGTGAACGAGGCCAGTTCTCCCCCGCTCTGGCCTCTTTTTTAGTCTAGATAGCTGAAGGCTTAGTCGTGTGCTGTTAAGCCGTTAGCTATACAGATTCAACATTTGAAAGGTTAGTGATTATGAAAGCGTTACATTTTGGTGCAGGAAATATCGGTCGTGGTTTTATCGGTAAATTACTCTCAGACGCAGGCATGGAAGTCACATTTGCAGACGTCAACGAAACGGTCGTCTCTGAGTTGCAAAGACGCAACGAATACCCAGTGAAAGTCGTCGGTGAAGAGTGTGTCGTAGAAGTGGTGAAAAACGTCACGGCAGTCAACTCCGCCACCGATGAGGTGATTGGCTGTATCGCCAACGCCGATCTCATCACCACAGCGGTGGGTCCTACCGTACTTAAGATTATTTCTGGCTCAATTGCCAAAGGCATTGAACAGCGTTTTGCTGGGGGCAACACGTCACCACTGAACGTTATCGCGGCAGAAAACATGGTGCGCGGCACCACCCAGCTTAAAGAAGCCGTGTATGCGCATCTTAGTGATGAACTCAAAGCGTTCAGTGATGCGCACATTGGTTTTGTCGACTCTGCGGTCGACCGCATCGTGCCGCCAGCAGAAGAAGGCGAAACCGATCCACTGGCGGTCACGGTGGAAACCTTCAGTGAGTGGATTGTAGATCAAACTCAGTTCAACGGCCCAATCCCAACCATCCCGGGAATGGAATGTACAGACAACTTGATGGCGTTTGTCGAACGTAAGCTGTTTACGCTCAACACTGGTCACTTGATCACAGCTTATCTCGGTGTACTGGCGGGTCATGAGACCATCAAAGACTCGATTGAAGATCCCGCGATTCGCCAAGAAGTGAAAGCGGCGATGGAAGAAAGCGGGGCGGTACTGATCCAGCGCTACGGTTTTGATTCTAAAGCCCACGCAGCCTACATTGATAAAATCTTAGGTCGTTTTGCCAACCCGTACTTGCGTGATGAAGTGGACCGTGTGGGTCGCCAGCCTATTCGTAAGCTCAGCCCGCAAGATCGTTTGATCAAGCCACTTAATGGCACGTTGGAGTATGGGTTACCAAACGCGCATTTGATCAAAGGGATTGCAGCGGCCTTCCATTACAAGAATGACGATGACCCACAAGCGGTTGAATTGCAGAGTATGTTCGCAGAGAAAGGTTTTGCCGAGACGCTAGCTCACTATTCGGAGCTGAATATTGACTCAGAAGTTGTTAAACTAGCCGAACAAGCGTACAACGCAATCAATGAATGATGGAACACCAAAGTGCCACTGATGTGGCACTTTCTCCTTTTGAAGAAGCCATGCCAATACACTCGAGTCATGAAGTAGAGCTCTTAGAAGAGCTAGCAGAATCAGCCAATGCCGCTGAGTGTCTGCTATGTGCTTATGATGTATTGGAGGACATGCTTGATACCCTGTTAAAAAGTATTTTCCACAAAGACGATTATGCAGTGAAATTCGTCGTTGATCCGTTACTGACCAGTGATGGGCCATTAGGGGAAATACTGGTGCGCATCAAGTTACTGCTCGGGCTTGGGGTGATCAGTAAACAAACCTATGACGACATCGAAGTGTTTGTCACCCTAAAAGAGTGGGTTAAGGTTCAAGAGGGGAAAGTGGACTTCTGGGACCAAGATATCGTGTTTGAGCTCAACCGAGTGAATGCGATACAGAAAATCATGCCTATCGATTACTCACCCGAGTTGGTCGAGGGATTAAATGACGAAATGAAAGCCATGTTTTTAGATCGTCATTTCCAAAAAGTGCGTTCCACCATAGTGTTGGCCGTGAACGACATCCATCAGCAGCTCGCAAGAGAAAACGCGCTGACTTCTTAGTGATTTTCTTTGTCAGTTCTGTTGACGCTATCTTTAGATAGCGTTTTTCGTCATCTACAGTAGACAAGCATTCTAGGCAATTATTCTTGGTAATTTCCTTCGCCAACTATATCAGACAAGAAAAAAGCCACCGAAGTGGCTTTTTTTGTTTCGTGCTAGCGAAAACGTCTTACAGACCTTTAATGTTTTCCGCTTCCAGTTCAGAGAAGTATTTCACTGTCTTCACTTTAAGCTCTTGCTGCGCTGGTTCATCCGCAACGATGATTGCTTTGCGATGCATTTGCAGTGCAGTGACTGTCCACATGTGGTTTACGCTGCCTTCAATCGCCATTTGCAGTGCCAAGGCTTTGTTGTGACCAAGCGAGAGAATCATCACTTCTTCGGCGTCCAGTAGCGTCGCGACACCAATCGTTAACGCAAATTTTGGCACTTGGTTGATGTCGTTATCAAAGAAACGAGAGTTTGCGATACGCGTGTCTTCGGTCAATGTTTTGATACGAGTACGTGATGAGAGTGATGAGCCTGGCTCGTTAAACGCGATGTGACCATCAATGCCAACGCCACCCATGAATAGGTTGATCTTGCCGTAAGAGCGGATCTTGTCTTCGTATGCCGCGCAGTGTGCATCGATGTCGTCCGCTTGGCCGTCAAGCAGGTTGATGTTCTCTTCCTGAATATCAACATGGTTGAAGAAGTTGTTGTACATGAAAGAGCGGTATGACTCTGGGTGATCTGGGTCGATGCCCACGTACTCATCCATGTTGAACGTGACGACGTGTTTAAAGCTGACTTCACCTGCTTGGTATAGCTCGATCAGTGCTTTGTATGTCGACAGTGGCGTACCGCCAGTGGGTAGACCTAAAACAAATGGGCGTTCTGCCGTCGGTTTGAAGGCGTTGATTTTCTTCGCGATATGACGCGCAGCCCATTTGCCGACTTGTTCTGCATTTTTTAGGGGAATCAGTCTCATTGGTCTTTATCCTGTTTCAAGTGCTCGATTGGATTTCTTAATTTGCATTGTAAAATAAGGCGTGAGGTTTCGCCACTATTTTTGTGGAATAAATGATCTTTCGTCACGAATTAGGCTGTCAATGGCTTTTATGACTCTATTCTCTATATCAATAGTGACAGTTTTTTTATAAAGCGAGAAAAGAAGAGTGAAGGAAGGATGGGGTTGATCATCGAGCGACTAAAACGCCGCCCGAAGGCGGCGATAGTGATTGAAGACGTCACTTTGAAAGCAGTACTTTTTGACAGGAATAACCGTACAGCGCTTAAGGCGTCGTCTCAAGATAGGCTTTGGTTGAGATGTCGGTCCAAGCGCGCACTTTAGTGAGGTACTCGCGTTGCGAAGTGATGATCTCTTGCGCCAGTGCGTCTTTTTCTGCTTGCTCTTGCAGTAAGGCTTCTGTGGCGCTGTGTAGCGCTGACAATACTTGCGGCGGGAAGTCGCGCACTTTGATGTCTGGGAACTCTTGGCTCATGCTTGCCCAACTGTTGGCATTAGCGTCAATCGCTTGGGTATACATATCAAAAGCGGCCACTCTAAAGGCGGTTTCTAAGATCACTTGCAGATCCTTTGGCAAGCTGTCCCACACCTTCTTGTTGACTAAGAACTGCGTCTCGGAACCTGGCTCGTGCCACGCGGTGTAGTAATACGGCGCGATTTTTTGAAAGCCCATGCGTAAATCAAAAGCAGGGCCGACCCATTCGAGTGCGTCAATCGTGCCTCTCTCTAGTGAGGTGTAGAGTTCTCCAGGTGCGATGTTGGTTGGAGCGGCGCCGACGCGCGCCATGACTTCACCGGCAAAGCCCGGAATGCGGATCTTCAGCCCTTGCAGGTCATCAATGGTGTTGATCTCTTTTTTGAACCAGCCGCCCATCTGAATATCGGAGTTACCACCGGGGAAAGAGAGCAAATTGTGCGGCGCGTAGACTTTCTCCATCAACTCCATACCGCCACCGCGATAAAACCATGCGTATTGCTCGGTCGCCATCATGCCAAAAGGCATCGAGGAGAAAAATAGCGTATTGGGTACCTTGCCTTTCCAGTAGTAAGAACTGGAATGGCCTAAATCGTATTGACCGGATTTGACCATATCAAAAATACCCAAAGGCGCTTTGTGCTTATTGGCAGAGTCAATACGGATCTGCAAACGACCATTGGACATCTCTTCAGCCAGTTTGGCCATGTTCTTACTGGCATCACCTAGGATAGGGGTATTGGGCCCCCAAGTTTCGGCAAGTTTGAGTCGGTAGACTTTATCGTCAGCGTGGCTGACGCTAGCAAGCAGAGCGCATACGCTCGCGAGCAACGTGGTCGTCACGCGTTTCATGTTTTTGAGTGAGCGGGGAGTGGATGGCAGCATGTTGAGTTCACGTCCTTTTGTGTTGTTATTAGAATATTGCAATGATTTTTGTTTATTGCTTCAAATTCTCTGTTAGCTTCGAATTTGCGCTATTTTTCGTCAACCATTTTATTGGTGGCATCAAGTGATTGGGCGAGAAGATATTCGGGTAGAGAATGAATAAACAGTGAGAAGTGAGCTTAGCTGAGCGGCAAGAAGTTAAATTGCCCTAAAACCAGCCGTGCTTTTAGAGTAATGATGCGATCGATAGAAAATGCCATGTGAATCACATGGCATTGAGTTTTTGCTCGACAGGGATCAATCCGCTTGCGGGTTATGATGGTCAAGGTATTGGCTTGCGGCGTCTTGACCCATATAGCGGGCAAGAGTTTTGGTGGCAACGCGGGTTAAATCCACCATGATCAATCCATCCAAAGCGTTGTTGAAATCAGGATCGACATTGAATGAGACCAGCTTGCCATTGAGGTTCAAATATTGGCGCAGAAGAACAGGCACTCCCTTGCCTTCATCAATACGATCAATCACGCGAGAAAGCAGTTGTAAATCCGCGAGCGCGGTTAACATGCTGGTGTTCCAGTGGGTGTCGTGTTTCGGCAGCGGGTTGGACGGCGAGACGTACTCAGCGGCTTTCGTGTCGTAGTGGTGCAGCGTCATGGTTTCTGCGAGCAGTTGTCTTGCCTGCTCGCTGTAATCACTACTGATGCTGACTGGGCCAAACAGGTGCGTATAGTGAGGGTGGCGAGAAACAAACGTTGCTATGCCCTTCCAAAGCAAGAGTAAAGCGCCCATGCTTTTTTGATACGGCTTATCGATCACTGAGCGGCCCATTTCAATGGCGCAGCCCATCGTATTAATAAAGCGCTCATCATATTCAAACAAAGTACGAGAGTAGAGCGCATCAACCCCTTGTTGCTCAATCAGTTTATCGACTAAACCGAGTCGGTAGGCGCCGACCAGGCGTCGTTGCTCTCTGTCCCAAATAAACAGGTGTTGGTAGTGACCATCAAACTGATCGATGTCGAGGGCCAAGCCCGTTCCTTCTCCCACCGCGCGAAAGTTCTTTTCACGCAGGCGGCCTATTTCATACAACACAGAGGGAATGTAGTCGGCGCTGGTACAGTAGACATCGAATTCACCGCTCGATAATAGATGATGTTCGCGCGGCAATTGGTTGAGATCCACTTCAAGATCGCTCGCAGGGAGAGGGCTCGCGATAGGACCGCTGAGATCAATGCCAGGCGCTTTATTGGAGCGAAGCTGAGTGTTTGCCGCGAGCAAATAGGTATTGAGACGCAGATAGTTAACGATTTGAGTATCATTGAGCGCGTGGAGCTCTTTGTACTTGATGGCGGAGCCGATGGAGAGTCGAATCGGGGTGTGTGATTTGTTGAGTAACTCTCGACCCAGCATTAATGTTCGCAGCAGTGGGTGCACTTTTCCCGCAAGGTAAAAGCGTTTTGAGTTTTGACCGTCAATAAAAACGGGTACCGTGGTAGCTTTGGATCTTCGCACTAAGCTAGCGACCGAGCGGCTCCACTCTTTATCTTCTAATTTCTGAGTTTTGCTATCGACCAGTTGTGACACTTCGCCGGCGGGAAAGATCAATAAGATCCCGCCTTGCTCTAGGTGTTGGTGAGCCAGTCTCAGCGCTTTTAAATTGGCTTTGTGCGCCTGTTTGCCTTCAAACACATCCACACCAATAAATAGACGATCCAACTCTGGGACAGTTTTGAGGTACTGATTGGCTAAGATCTGCACGTCTTGACGGATATGCAGCAGCAATTCAGCGAGGATCACACCTTCGACACAACCTAGCGGATGATTGGCGACAATAACCGTCGCGCCACTGCGCGGAATAGGATCGAGCGAGCCTTTTGCAATCTGGTAGTCGATACCTAGGATAGTTAAGGTGTAGCGCAGAAACTGCTCTGTTGTGGCGTTAGCCGGGCGCTTGGCGTAAAACTTATCCAAACGACTGAGGCCCGTGGCCCATTCAGTGAGGTTCTCACCAAGGCCAAATGGCGTTTTGCGCGGCAATCGGAAAGGGCTAGATACGTCCATATCAATCTCGTCTAAACAGGAGTTGATGATGAGCGTAGGTCGTTTAGATGTCACTGAAAGGACAGTTTAATGAGAGTTCGGTGACTGAGCAATGACAGTTTGATGACGAACGATAGGATGGCGATCAGGTAGTGAGCAGGCAGTGAATTTTGACTCACTGCCTGACAAGGAGAGGACGATTTCGCTGTTTAAGCGCTGCGATGCACCGCCATATGAGCAAGCGTTACCAATGCTTCTTTATAAGGCGAGTCAGGCACAAGGGCAAGCTGAGCGATGGCTTTATCGGCTTCTTGATAAGCCAGCTGGCGCGTGTACTCCAAAGAGCCGGTTTCATCCATCGCGGCCAGAATCTCGTTGAGCTTCTCCATTCCGTTTGCTTGTTCAATGGCTTCGCGAATCATTGCCGCTTGTTCTGGGGTGCCATGGCGCATTGCGTAAAGAAGAGGGAGTGTCGGTTTGCCCTCGGCCAGGTCGTCGCCCACGTTCTTACCCATCTCCTCGCCGTCAGAGGTGTAATCCATCACATCATCAATCAACTGGAATGCGGTGCCGAGATATTTGCCGTAGTTTTGCATCGCGAGCTCAAGTTCGGCGTCAGCGTCGGTGAGAGTCGCGCCGATTTGCGTTGCCGCTTCGAATAGGCGTGCCGTCTTCGAATAGATGACCTGCATGTAGCTCTCTTCGGTTGTATCGGGATCGTTACAGTTGATCAACTGCTGCACTTCACCTTCGGAAATCACATTCACCGCGTCACTCATTAGCTCGAGGATCTTTAATGATCCGAGTGCCGTCATCATTTGGAATGAACGGGTATAGATGTAATCACCCACCAAAACACTGGCGGCATTGCCAAACGCGGCATTCGCGGTGGCTTTACCACGGCGCATGTCAGATTCATCCACGACATCATCGTGCAACAGGGTCGCTGTGTGAATAAACTCAATGAAGGCGGCGGCGGTGGTGTGATCCTGACCTTGGTAGCCCAGTGCCCGGGCAGATAACACCGCAAGCAGCGGCCGGATCCGTTTACCGCCACCACTGACGATATAAAACCCGAGTTGGTTGATTAAAGAGACGTCAGAGTTGAGTTGGGCATGAATTGTTTCATTCACTTTTGCCATGTCATCGGCAGTGAGCGCTTGGATAGCTTTAAAATCCATTATACATCCGGCTGAAGGTTAGAACTGGTAAGGTATTCTTATCTGTATTTGTTGGCCAATAATACACTAAAAAACGTTGATTAATACATGCTTAACGGGCATGATTGGCGCACTTTTCATTGGCGATTAGCTTTTCGCCAATTTTTTAAAAATATGGCTTGTCATAGGTGCGAGCTTTCTGTAGAATCTGCGCCCTATTGATGATTAGTTTAGCGCACACCCAAATTGCCCAAAGTGCATAAGGCTGTGCGGAAAAAGCGGAGTAAGATATGTACGCTGTTTTCCAATCTGGTGGTAAACAACACCGTGTAAGCGAAGGTCAAACTCTTCGTTTAGAGAAATTAGACGTTGAAACTGGTGCAACTGTTGAATTTGATAAAGTTCTTCTTGTTGCTAACGGTGAAGACATTAAAGTTGGTGCTCCTCTAGTAGAGGGCGGTAAAGTTGTAGCAGAAGTTGTACAACACGGTCGTGGCGATAAAGTTAAAATCGTTAAGTTCCGTCGTCGTAAGCACTCTCGTAAGCAACAAGGTCACCGTCAGTGGTTCACGGAAGTGAAGATCACTGGTATCAACGCTTAATCGATTAGGAGAGTTTAACAATGGCACACAAAAAAGCTGGTGGTTCTACTCGTAACGGCCGCGATTCAGAAAGCAAACGTCTAGGTGTTAAGCGTTTCGGTGGTGAATCTGTTCTTGCAGGTAACATCATCGTTCGTCAACGTGGTACTAAGTTCCACGCTGGCACCAACGTTGGTATCGGTAAAGACCACACTCTTTTCGCTCTTACTGAAGGTAAAGTGAAATTTGAAGTGAAAGGTCCTAAGAACCGTAAATTTGTAAGCATCGAAGCTGAATAATTTACCTTCTGACTGAATTCAAAAGCCCTGCCGATTCGGCGGGGTTTTTTATTTATGAACCAATACTCAGGCACTCTGTATAAGAGTCCCTCATTATTGGTTCCCCACGGGCGATGTCCTGCTCAGCTGATGAGATCAAGCTGAAGGTGGAATCTGCTAGAATTTATATCATTCAACCTGAGCGGTTGAGATGATGTTGCAACGCAGCGGCGCACTCAGCGAGGTGCGCGGTAAGAGAGCGGAGTAAGAGATGAAATTCGTTGATGAAGCGGTCGTTAAAGTTCAAGCCGGCGACGGCGGTAGTGGTGTCGTCAGTTTTTGGCGCGAAAAATTCGTAACCAAAGGTGGCCCTGATGGTGGTGATGGTGGTGACGGTGGTGATGTTTACATCCTAGCGGACGAAAACCTCAACACCCTAATTGATTACCGTTTTCAGCGCTTCTATGAAGCAGAGCGTGGCGAAAATGGCCGCGGCGGTAACTGTACGGGTAAACGCGGAAAAGACAAAGTGTTGCGCGTGCCTGTTGGTACACGTGCGGTGGATATCCACACTAATGAAATCGTGGCTGAAGTGGCCGAGCATGGCAAAAAAGTCATGGTCGCAAAAGGCGGTTGGCACGGTTTAGGTAACACGCGTTTTAAATCCTCGGTGAACCGTGCACCACGTCAAAAGACGCTGGGTACGAAAGGTGAAATCCGTGAGCTGCGTTTAGAGCTATTGCTATTGGCCGATGTGGGTATGCTTGGTCTTCCTAACGCAGGTAAATCGACCTTTATCCGTGCCGTTTCTGCGGCGAAGCCGAAAGTGGCGGACTACCCATTCACGACCTTGATCCCAAGCTTGGGTGTGGTCAGTGTTGTCCCAGAGAAAAGCTTTGTTGTCGCCGACATCCCTGGCCTTATCGAAGGCGCGGCTGACGGTGCCGGTCTTGGTATTCGATTCTTGAAGCACCTTGAGCGTTGTCGCGTGTTGCTGCATATGATCGATATCATGCCGATTGATCAATCGGATCCGGTGCAAAATGCGCTGACGATCATTGATGAGCTTGAGCAGTACAGCGAGAAGCTTGCGGATAAGCCTCGTTGGTTGGTCTTCAATAAAGTGGATCTGATGCCAGAAGAGGAAGCCAATGAAGTGATTCAAGCTATCCTTGATGCACTGGGTTGGGAAGACGAGTACTTCAAAATCTCTGCCATCAACCGACAAGGCACTAAAGAACTGTGCTACAAGCTGGCTGACTTTATGGAATCTCTACCACGCGAAGAGGAACAGATCTCTGAAGAAGAGAAGGTCAACTTCATGTGGGATGATTACCACAAAGATGCCATGTCAGGTAAAGATGTCATCACTGAAGATGAAGACGACTGGGATGATTGGGACGACGAAGAAGACGACGGTCATGTGGTCTACGTCCGCGATTAATTAAACCTTTTTAAACAGCCGCAATCACATATTGCGGCTGTTTTTTTATCTACATCAATACGTATAGTGTGTGTGAGTTGCACAATAGGGCACTTTCTTGATCAATATTTCTTGATCAATATAAGCAGCCTATGGCTGTGACTTCTCTCTAATGGAATAGGACATCGGTAATATGGCATCGAAGCAGCGAGCCGTCTCTCGCTTGATTGCCCAAGCAGGGCAAATGCTCTTGGCCCACGGCGCGGAAAGCACGTTGGTGGGCGATTTGATGCGCCGCTTTGGGCGCGCCTCTGGAATGGATGAGGTGGAAATCTCGCTATCATCAAGTTCACTCGTCGTGACGACCTTATATCAGCAGCACTGCATCACCACCACTCGCAGTTGCCCCGATCGCGGCATTAATATGCGTGCCGTCACTCAAATCCAACGTATCTGCATTATGCTTGAGCGCGGCGTGATTGACTATGAGATGGCGCAGCGTAAGCTCAACGCCATCAGCCCCGAACGATATAACCGTTGGTTGGTAGTCGGGATGATTGGGCTATCTTGCGCCGCCTTTAGCCGCCTTGCGGGAGGTGACTGGACGGTGTTTATGATGACGTTTCTCGCCTCATCCGGTGGCATGATCGTGCGCCAAGAGGTAGGCCATCGTCACTTTAACCCGCTGATGAACTTTGCCGTGACGGCGTTTGTCACCACAGTGATTTCGGCCCAAGCCGTGATTTATGAGCTGGGTAATGCGCCATCGATTGTGATGGCGTCTTCTGTACTGATGCTCGTACCGGGCTTTCCGTTGATCAATGCGGTGGCTGATATGCTCAAAGGCTACACCAACATGGGCATCGCTCGATTCGTGATGGCAAGCTTACTTACGTTGGCGACCTGTTTGGGCATTGTCGCCGCGATGAGTGTGGTTGGCGTTCGTGGATGGGTAGTGTGATGATGGATGTCGGAATGGAACTGTTGTTAGGTCTACTCAATGATATGTTGTTCGCCGCAATACCCGCGGTGGGCTTTGCCCTGGTGTTCAATGTGCCGCAAAAAGCCTTGCTTTACTGCGCGCTAGGTGGCGCGATTGGTCATGGCTCTCGCTATTTGATGATGCAATTTGGCGTGCCGATTGAGTGGGCGACGTTTTTCGCGGCCATGATCGTCAGCATGGTGGGGATTGTTTGGTCACGCCGCTTTTTGGCGCATCCGAAAGTGTTTACTGTCGCCGCGTTGATCCCTATGGTGCCGGGTGTGTTTGCTTTTAAAGCCATGATTGCGTTAGTCGAGCTCAACCATGTGGGTTACAGCCCTGAGTTGGTGGCCATGCTGCTCGAGAACTTTCTCAAGGCGATGTTTATTATTGCCGGATTAGCGGTTGGCTTAGCAATGCCTGGGTTGCTATTCTATCGCCGCAAACCCATTGTATAGCGTTGATATTGCGCAGTCTTGATTAGGAGTAGAGTATGATCATCAGTATGATCGCGGCGATGGCCCAGGATCGTGTCATTGGAAAAGATAACCAAATGCCGTGGCATCTGCCCGCCGACTTTGCGTGGTTCAAACGCTGTACGATGGGCAAGCCTGTGGTGATGGGGCGAAAAACGTATCAATCGATTGGTCGTCCTTTACCGGGACGAACCAATATTGTCATCAGTCGAGACAGCAGTTTGTCTATTGAAGGAGTGACGGTGGTGGCGTCGATTGAGCAGGCGCTTGCCGCAGCTGGAAATGTCGAAGAAGTGATGATCATCGGTGGCGGATCCATCTATCAACACTGTCTGGCGCAAGCAGATAAGTTGTACCTGACCTTTATTGATGCCAAGGTAGAGGGCGATACCCAGTTCCCAGACTGGGGCGATGCGTATCAAGAAACCTACCGCGAAGCCTACGCTGCGGATGAGAAAAATCGCTACGATATGCAGTTTGTGGTGTTAGAAAAGTAGGGCAGTACTCTGGCGCGGACCATTCCCGTTCGCGCTCTTTTTACCTAATAGCGTTACCTAATAGCGCTTGCACTCCCCCATCCTGTCCCTAAGCTGCATCACCCATCACCCATCACCCATCACCCATCACCCCAAACCTCTACTATTTCTTCCCTGCTTCGACACTGTGGTAACGCTGCTTTTCCCAATGGAGTAAGGTCAGCTTTCCGCCCCACACGCAGCCGGTATCTAAGCCAATCACTTCCTTGCTCTGGTAACCTTCTAAGGCCGCCCAATGACCAAACAGCACGGGCTTTTCCAGTGCGATGCGACTTGGCAGTTTAAACCAAGGCATCAATTCACCGCCGCTCACTTGTTTTGGTGGCAGTTTGCAAGCCATGTCCAGCCGCCCATCGGCAAAACAAAATCGCATCCGCGTGAAAGCATTGATGGTGTAGCGATAGCGCTCCAATCCGCTTAGTGCGTTGTGCCATTTGTCTGGTTGGTTGGCATACATGTTTTCAATCAGCCAAGGCCAATCGTCACTTTTTAAAATCGCTTCCACTTCGGCGGCGCACGCTCTGGCCTCTGCAAGATCCCAGTCAGGTGAGATGCCCGCATGGCACATCACGAACTCGTCATGTTCTGCCAATAACGGCTGTTGTCTCAACCAGTCAAGCAGTGCCTGTTTATCGGGCGCATCAAAAATCGGCGCCGTTTTGTCTTTGTCTTTTTTCTTATGGATACCCAGCGCAACAGCCAGCAGGTGTAAATCGTGGTTCCCGAGCACCACTTTGGCGCTCTCGCCGAGGCTTTGGACAAAGCGCAGGGTTTCCAGTGATTTGGGCCCGCGTGCGACCAAATCGCCGGCGAACCAGAGGGTATCTTTTTTGGGTTTGAATTTGATGTTGCTGAGGAGTTGCTGCAATTCGTCAAAGCAGCCTTGAATATCACCGACAATATAGGTAGCCAAACCGTTGTCCTAATTTAGTTAAGAATATTGGGCAGTGCGAGGCGAAAAGGCTCAATCTCGGCATGGAACTCACGACCTTGCTCATCGTGCATTATGTATTGACCTTGCATAACACCGACTGGTGTTTCGAGTGCGGTACCACTGCTGTACGTGTATTCATCACCGGCAGCGATAAATGGCTGCTGGCCGACGACGCCATCGCCTTCAACCGTCATCTGCTTGCCATTGGCATCGGTAATCAGCCAGCGTCGGCTGATCAATTGCACGGTCTGATTGCTGAGGTTTTTTATGGTGACCATGTAGGCGAAAATATAGCGCTTCGCGTGTGGTTGAGACTGCTCAGGGATATAGCGAGTATTGACCTGAACTTTGATGCAAGGGTCGACATCCATTTCACACCTCCAAAAAAGAAAAAGGGCGACAATGCTTGGCACTGTCCCCCTTATACTAGATGATTTTATTGATGTTTTGCATCCAGCCAGTTAGCTAGGGAGACAAATTGCTGCAAGGTGAGGTTCTCTGGTCGCATGCCTGGGTTAATACCTAGCGCTTCAAGCGATTCTGCATCAATCAGTGACTTGTAGCAGTTGCGCACGGTTTTACGGCGCTGGTTGAAGCCTTCACGGCAAACGCGATCAAGCCAATTCAAGCTGGTCGCTGGGTAAGGCAGCATCTCGTAGGGCACCAAGCGAACCACGGCTGAGTCCACTTTCGGTGGCGGAACAAACGCAGTCGGCGGCACTTCAAGGACCGGCACCACTTTGCAGTAGTATTGTGCCATCACCGTCAAGCGGCCGTATGCCTTAGTGCCAGGGCCAGCAGCGAGGCGGTTCACCACTTCTTTTTGCAACATAAAGTGCATGTCTTGTACGTCTTTATGGTACTCAAAAAGGTGGAACATCAACGGCGTTGAGATGTTGTATGGCAGGTTGCCGAAGATGCGTAGCTTATTGTTCGGCTTAACGAGTTGCGAGAAGTCGAAACGCATCGCATCGCCTTCATGGATGGTCAGCTTATCCGCCAGTTCAGGGTGATTGCGTAGGCGCTCTGCTAGATCGCGATCGAGCTCAATCACGGTGAATTTATCCACTTCACGACCGACTGGCTCAGTGATGGCGCCAAGGCCAGGACCGATCTCAACCAAGTTCTGCCCAGGTAGTGGGTTTATGGCCGAGACGATACCGTCAATGATGTATGGGTCGTTTAAAAAGTTCTGACCAAAGCGTTTACGTGCTTTGTGTCCTAAGTGGACATCGTTTCTCATAATGATCTCAAGTTAACTGGGTTTCTTTTCCACTAGCTCAATCGCATGAGCCAGTGCAGTTCTAAAGCTTCCTGTGTCCGCATCGCCTGTTCCTGCAAGATCTAATGCGGTGCCGTGATCAACGGAGGTCCTAATAAAGGGCAAGCCCAAAGTAATGTTTACTGAGCGCCCAAATCCTTTGTATTTTAGTACAGGAAGTACCTGATCGTGGTACATCCCTAATACGGCGTCCGCCTCTTCAAGGTATTTTTCGTTGAAGATGGTGTCAGCGGGTAACGGTCCGATGAGGTCGATGCCATCGCGCTCGCGTAAGCGCTCTAATGTTGGCGTTATCGTCTCTATCTCTTCTCGGCCTAAGCAACCGTCCTCACCTGCGTGCGGGTTTAAGCCACACACGTAAATTTTCGGTGATGGGATCGCAAATTTCTCGACCAAATCTTGGTGAAGAATATGGATGATGGCTTCCAAGCGTTCTGTGGTGACCGCTTTGGACACATACGCTAAAGGAATGTGTGTGGTGACCAGCGCGACGCGTAAGCCTTGTGTCGCCAACATCATGACCACCAGTGGCGTATTCGACTTTTCAGCGAAAAACTCAGTATGACCACTGAATGCCACACCTGCACGGTTGATGACCCCTTTGTGCACAGGGCCGGTGACAATAGCATCAAATTCACTATTCATACAGCCCAAAGCGGCTCTTTCGAGCGTTTTTAGTACGTAGTGACCGTTCGTTTCATTGAGTTCGCCCGCAATGCAGGGGGCATCCATCGCAATGTGATCGACAATCAGCGTACCTTGACGTTGTGGGCTCGGATCGGTGCCTTTCTCATAATCCAGCAGCTCAACCTCAATACCGAGTTGAGCTGCGCGCTCGGCAAGTAAGGACTTATCGGCGCACACCACTATCTGATGAGTCCAACTCTCTTTGGAGAGCGCCAGAACTAAGTCTGGACCAATACCGGCAGGTTCACCGGCGGTGACTACGATACGTCTAATTGTCATCTTGCTCATCCTCAACCATTTCGACAAAGGCGCTGGCTCGGATCTCTTGAATCCATGTGCTGGCTTCTTCATTAAATTTGCGGTTGAACAATATGCGATACGCGCGGTTTTTTAGCGCGGAGTCCGTGCGGTCCACCTCGCGGCGATCGAGGACTTCGACAATGTGCCAACCATGAACGGTTTTAAATGGCGCACTGATCTCTCCAGCAGGTAAGGTGTCCACTTGGTGTTTGAACTCAGGGACGTAAAGATCTGAGGTTTGATAGCCGAGTTCACCGTCACGTGCAGCTGAGCCTGGATCTTGGCTGTATTGCTGCGCCATCTCACCAAAGGTCGCTTCGCCATTGTTGATGCGCTCAATGATGTCGTTCAGCTCTTTTTGCACCCCTTCATCACTGAGGATTACCGTCGGCTTAATCAGGATGTGACGCGCATTTACCTCGGTCACCGCCACGGTTTCTAGCCCTTTGACGTCGTCGATTTTGAGGATATGGAAACCGACACCACTGCGAAATGGACCAATGATGGTGCCTTTGTTTTGCAAGCTAATTTGGTCGGCGAAGATGGTCGGCATCTCTTCTTTACGCATCCAGCCCCAATCACCACCTTCAAGGGCTTTCGGACCTTTTGAATAGGTGTAGGCCATGGTGCTAAAATCTTCACCCTGATTGAGGCGTTCAACGAGCGCTGTCGCCTCTTTTTCTACCGCTGCTTTGTCTTCACCGTCGTCGACACGTAACTGAATATGGCTGATTTTGTACTGCACGGTAGCGTTGGTCTCTTGCGCGAGAATATCCGCTAGGTTATCGACCTCAGCCGGCAGAATGTTGATGCGGCGACGGACCAGTGCATTGCGTGCTTCGCTCGCCGCGATTTCTTTGCGGATTTGTTCACGAAACTCAGGATAACTCAAACCTTCACTGACAATAGCGTTACTCAGTTCTTCGATGGTCTGGTTATTGTTTTCGGCAATCTCAGCGATGGCTTGGTTAAGACGGTTGTCATCAATACGCACACCCAATCGTTCGGCTTCTTGCTGCTGAATGGTATCAACGATAAGTTTTTCCGTGACTTGTTCACGCAGCGTCGCTTCATCGGGTAACGCTTGGTTGTTTTTACGCGCGTTGGCTTTCAATGTTTTCAGTGATGCGTTGATGTCACTGTGTAAAATCACCCCATCATTGACGATGACAGAAACGCCATCCAGCTCAACCGGCTGCGCGTGAGCGATGGCAACTTGGCTCGCGGCAACGAGCGCGAGTAGGGTGTGTTTCAATGGTTTCATTAACATCCTATCCATTATTAGGCTCCTGCCGCTGCGCAGCAGGAGAGAGATTTAGTTGTTTAAGAAGAATGGGCGACCGTAGCCAAGGGAGTTGCCTGCACTGTCCATCCCTGCCATTCCTGAGCCTGCCCCAATATTTGTGCCAAAGCCGATAATGCCAAAGTTAACACTAAAGTTATTTTCATAGACAGGGTCTGAATCTGGATAACTTGAGAAGCTAGGATCCCAGCTATCCAGCTGATTGCTGTAGGTGAAGCCGATATACCAGCAGTCGTCGGTATAGTTCACTCTCGCCAGCCACTCTAATGCTTCGTTGGTCGTGACATCATGAAAGTACTGAGCACCTACACTCCAGTGGCGGGAGATATTATAGCTGGCCAAAATACCGGCTTGAGAAATACCTTCTTCCGTGATGCTGTCTAGGTCACCTAAGCTGTCGCCTAATGTTTGCTCAATATAGTCTCTCGTGACATATCGGTAATTACCTTGAAGGTAACCACCATTGAATCGATACTCCAATGTGCTGTTGGCGAGTTGTACCTCTTCCGCATCTATATCGTATTGGATACCACCATGATAGAACAAGAAATCATCATAGTTGAAATCCATTTCGACGGCCCACGCAGAGTAGTTGGATGTGCTATCAGTATCGCTATCAGTGTCACTATCCGTGAGAGACTGGTTTTTTATGCCATTCTTCAAGTAGAAGATTTGTCCAAAGGAGACGTTCAATCTTTCTTTAAACTGGTCGTCTAAGAAACGAGTCGATGCACCGTAGCTAATTTGGTTAGCGTGAGCAATTTGATCAACACCACTGTATCGACGACTGCGAAATAAGCCGTAATAGTCGGTTTGCATCAAGGTTGTATCATATGTTGCGATGTTGCTTTGGTCTTGATTCGGGACATAGACATACTGAAGTTGTGGTTCTAGTGTCTGCGTATAACTGTCTAACACGACAGTATCTCGCTCCAGAATCAGACCTGCGTGAGTTCTAAATTCGGGTATTACACGAGACACACTCTCTTCTAGTCCATAATAATCACTATCGGAGGAAGTGGTATCAACACCTTCGAGTTCTTGTTGATAGTAGGTACCTAGCAATCGTGCTTCGGTTGTCCATGAACCCCAAGTCGTACCAATAGGAATTTTGAATCCAGGCTCGACGTGTACGCGGGTGGCACTGGGCTTTCCGTCAGCGTCAGTGTCAAAACGGGATATGTGACTGATTACATCAAAGTCTAAATAGCGCAGTACTTCTGGCGCATAGTAGTTAAACTCCAGTTGAGGTAACAGTCGGTATGGAAGGCTGCTAGTACTTTCGGTTAATAGCTGAAAGTCACGGGTGAGGATTGATGCGTCCCAAGAATCACTACGGTACGTCGCTTGTGCTTCTTGAATCAATTGCCCATCTTCTCTATTACCGATACTGGAGTCTACGTGGGAGAAATAGTAGATATCACTGACTTTTGAGTAATCAACCTCAAACTTCCAATGTTGCTTGTAAATTCCATTGTGCTCCCATTGCATGCCCCAGCGATCGCTATAGCCATCAGAGGTGTACTTCTTATCATCCGGTAAGTATTCCGATTTGATATTAGTGTTGCCCAGCGTCGACAGATAGCGGAATTCACTATTGAGTTGCGTCCCACGGTTTTGCATGTATTTGAGTGTGGTTTCGAGGTCATAGTTTGGTGCTAAGTTCCAGTAAAACGGCACCTCCATTTCAAAACCATCGCTTGAGCCGTATGAGACCGTTGGATACAAAAAGCCTGTCTTACGAGTGTCTCCAATAGGTACGGTCAAATAAGGCAAGTAGAATACGGGCACATTGACGATTTCGAAACGCGGATTGTAGAAGGTCGCTTCTTCTTCGTTTTGGTCAACATCGATACTAGAAGCACGCAGTCGCCATGATTTATCACCTTCCGGGCAAGAGGTAATCGTACCGTCTTCGATTTCGTACATCGCCTTGCCCGTTTTGGCCACGTAGACCGCTTCACCGCGCCCTGGCTCACACAAGAATTGATACTGGGTGTTCTCCAATGTCACTTCTTCTGTGTTGAGGTTGTTGGTGGCTTTCTCTGATATACTTTTCAGCTCACCGTCGCTGAACATCACGTTCCCTTCCGCAACCACGATGTTTTCTTGCTGGTGGAGGGTGACGTTGTCGGCACGCATCTGCTTCTTGCCTTGAACGACCACAACGTTCCCGCTGTAGGTGGCTTTATCACCGTTGATCGCCTCTAAGCTGTCGGCTTCGACATTGATGGGATCTTGATTCGGGTTATCAGACTCAGGTTCGTTGATTAAGCATTGATCAATAGAGGGCAGTTCCTGCACACTATCGTCTACGATTGCTTCAGATAAGGCCTGAGGGACATAGAGCGCAGCGCCGATCGATGCGGCCAGTAAGGTGCGGGGGAAAAATGACATCGAGTTTTACTATCCTGTTGAACTTGATATATCCGGTGAATAGGTAACCGAATCTAAGATAAAACGGTCTTTATAATAAAGTAAATTGTGGCGTACGGCACTATCAGACCGCGTTGAGAAGAAAAAATTCAGAGGTTGAGAGCATATAATGCACATTTTCGGCAAAATCCTTGGCACTTTTTTTGGTTTTCTGTTTGGAGGACCATTTGGTGCGTTATTCGGTCTTTTTCTAGGCCATCAGTTTGATAAAGCACGCCGTTTAAGACAGGCGGGGTTCAATAGCGGCTTTGGTGAAGGACCAAGCCAAGCGCAGCGCCAAGAGGAGTTTTTTAAAGCGGCGTTCTCTGTGATGGGGCACGTTGCGAAATCAAAAGGGCAGGTCACTCGCGAGGAGATTCAGCTGGCTTCAACGATGATGGATCGCATGAACCTACATGGTGAGCAGAAATTAGCGGCACAAGAAGCCTTCAGAGAAGGCAAAAGCGCAGATTTCCCATTGGAGCGAGTCTTAGAGCGTGTCCGCATCTCAACCGGAGGTCGTTTTGATTTGCTGCAGTTTTTCCTCGAGTTACAAATATCAGCAGCGTTTGCGGATGGCGAGATTCACCCGGCAGAGCGCAATGTGCTGCACAAGATTGCACAAGGTTTGGGCTTTTCATCAGAACAACTTGAGCAACGCCTTCGCATGCAAGAAGCGGCGTTTCGTTTTCAACGCGGGGGTTTTGGTGGCAGCAACGGTGGGCACTCTCATCAATCTGGCGGGCAGTGGCAGCAAGCGAGTACTGCAGATCAACTGAGCGATGCCTACAAATTACTGGGTATTGATAGCAGCGCTGATGCCAAAGCGATCAAGCGCGCCTATCGTAAACTGATGAATGAGCATCATCCAGATAAGTTGATGGCGAAGGGGCTCCCTCCTGAGATGATGAATGTCGCGAAAGAAAAAGCCCAAGAAATTCAAAACGCTTACGACTTGATTAAGAAAAGCAAAGGCTTTTAGTAAAAACATGTGCCCGACGCTGGTCGGGCACATGTTTTTATCAATCTTTGACCAGTTGCGTCACCGTATCTGCAACGTTTCGCGCCCCTTGTCGAATCTCGTCAATTAGGGCTTGTGTCTCCTGCAACTGCTGGTTGCATTCGACGACTCTCGCTTGAATCTGCGCCATGGTTTCCTCAGATTCTGAAGTCAACTCACTGTTGCGCTTAACAATATTCCCTATCTCATCGGTCGCTTTCGTTGTATTCGCTGCGAGGTTTCGCACCTCGTCAGCAACAACCGCAAACCCGCGGCCAAACTCCCCTGCTCGTGCGGCCTCTATGGCGGCATTCAGTGCGAGTAAGTTGGTTTGATCGGCAATGTTGGAGATGGTGGTGACAATGTGGGTAATTTGTTGCGATTGCTCCGTCAGTTTCCCCATTAGAGTGGAAGCGGTACTGACTGATACGTCAATTTGATTGGCGACATCGGTCGCGGTACCCAGCGTGCGAGCGCCATCATTGGCAATGTCTAAAGTGTGAAGCGAGGTCTGCTGAGCCACTTTAGAGGCATCTCGTATAGCCTGCTGATGACGAATTCGGTCAGTGATATCACTGGCAAATTTCACCACACGCACCACCTTACCATGACGATCAAAAACAGGGTTGTAGGTTGCTTCTAACCACAGTATCTCACCGTGTTTGTTACGTCTTTCAAAGAGACCACCTTTGAACTCGCCTTTGGCTAGTGAGGGCCAAAAATTTGGATTGTTGTGGATGAAATCTTCGCTACAAAAAATGTGGTGATGCTGACCTCGAATCTCAGAAAGCTTATAGCCAACACAGGCGCAGAAGTTATCGTTGGCATTGATGATTTCCCCTTTTGGGGTAAATTCAACATAGGCCATGGATTTTCTAAGCGATTCAAAAATGGCTTCTTGATTGTCTAGGCGGTGCTTTTTCTCCGTGACATCGCTGGCGACTTTGATCACTTTGACCACTTTATTATTGTCATCTTTCACGGGAACGTAGGTCGCCTCAATCCAAATCTCTTCGCCCCCCTTACGAAGGCGTCTGAAGGTGCCTGTCTGAGGCTGTCCATTGGCTAGATCGCGCCAAAATTGTTGATAATCGGAAGAAGAGGTCAGGATCGAATCACAAAAAAGGCGATGATGTTTACCCTGTACGTCACTCAATTGGTAGCCGAGTGTGTCGAGAAATAAGTGATTTGCGGTGATGACATGACCGTCAGGCTGAAACTCAATGTAGGCAACGCTGGATTTGATGGCGCTGAACACTTGCGCAGAGGTACGCATTGCATTGAGTTCAAGATCAGTGTAAGCAGAGTCTTTACGGCTGCGAAAAAATAACATAAATGGCCTCATTGGCACCAACAGGGTGCGTTAGGTCGATGAAATATAAAAAGGAGTGCTACTTTCTAATGAGTGCTTGTTATCAACCTAGCCGAAAAAGCTGACGCCCACTTATACTAACTTAGTTTATATGTGGCACAGATTCAAAAAATGTCTCGTTTTTAAGAGTTTGAAAAATTAGCGTTTACTAATGTGTAAATCGAACGATAGGAGTTCATAAAGCTACTTTTTCTGTAGCCCTGTGCTCAGTATAGTATTTTGTGCCTCGAGGTTTACCATTAAAGAAGCTCACTCATTTCTGGCATGCTGTCGGCTTGTTCTAGCAAGTATTCACACTCTGTTTGGATGAGTGACACACATAGCTCTATGTGTTCACGTTCCCCATCGTCGATTCCTTGAGCTTCGGTAAGTTCAATCGCTTCCTTCAGGGTGTTTTTTATAGCACCAACGGTTTCTACCATTATGGAAGCCATTTTGGTGCCTGAATAACCCAGCAGAGCGCCGAATTCAGCTAAATCATAGCTGGTGATAGGGCGTTTGAAGTTACCTTTCGGCGGATTTTGAAAGTCTTCACTTTCCCAATCTCCAATCGACATTGCAAAATATTGAGGGATACTGGCGGCACGACCCTCATCAGCGGACAATTTACCGCTTCGTGAGTTGCGTTGTGCTCCCTCTTGAGCGATAGCTTCTATGTTTACTAAGTCATAAAAAGGGGTTAGTTCCAGCCCTTTAGGGGTGACGAAGAAGCTAATATTTTTACCATGGGCATCGTAGTTTAGCGTTGCTAGATTAAAGAGCATCCATTGGGTGAGCTTTAGGTTGGTGATTACCGTGTCTATGGTTTTTACGCTCAGTAGGCGTGGGAAAGAAACGCCATCACGCATATATACGCCATCGCCTTCATCCCCATTCTGACGCTCGTATTTGTAACCTGGAGGTAAGTCAGTTGCCTGACAGCCATCAATCACATGTTTTCGTTGAACGACATCACGAGTCGCGATATAGGCACGATCGAACCGCTCTATTATCAGTGTCCTAGTCTTCCCAATGCGGGTTAACTCAACATTAGCGACGTCCAAACCTGCTAGCTTGGCTAATGTCATGCAAAAGAACTCATTAACAGCAATACACGGTGCTTTACCGCTTTCAAATTTCAGAATGTAGTTCGAACTTAATTTGCCTTCACCAAACCCCCACTCATCACCGCGCTTAAGTAAGTTTAACTTGTTTTGAACACCAGCAACCGAAAGGCGAACCTTACCGTCCCAATACACTAATGGCGCTAGATTTCGCTCTAGTCGTTCTATTAGTTCATCATCAGGTACAGCTCTAAAACTAGTTTCCCCAGGTTCTGAGTCTGGAATTCGAAAAGACAATGCGCCAGATGTTTCCGCACCAAGCTTACGAATCAGCCCGAACGTGTTGCTTTTGGATATAGTGGTGTTTTGTATCATCTCCTCAAAGGCTTCTCCTTCAGGAAGGAGATTTCTGAGGTAGTTCTCAATACTACGTGGCGAAGCCCGATCATCGAAAGGGATGTGTGGCGAAATCGGGAAACCAGAGTGTTTCCATTCATCTTCATAGATGAATGAGAACTCTGTTTCTGTTCCGACAGGAAGAATCAAACGACCAATTTTGGTATTCGTACCGATAAACACGTCTAACTGTTGTAACTTACTCATACCAACCGTCCTCATTGCTTCTCACGCTGTTTTCAGCTTGGGAGGGTATTTGGCTATGTGGACGAACAAATAGGTTTACATCGATAAGGCGTAACGACAGCCCTAAGATGTCCATGAGGATGAGTACATTGGCAAAGGTGACACTGGTATCGCCTTTTTCTACTTTCATGACTGTTCTACGAGATAAGTTGGCTTTTGAAGCGAGATCATCAATACGCCAGCCTCTATCGGTGCGTTTTGAGCGAATGGCGCTCCCCAGCGTTTCCATACTGAACTCGGTATTCAAATCAGGCATAGGTTGTGCCTTTACCATCTTACCTTTTTTCATAAGTGCTTTTTAATGTACTTTTGTCACTATTGGGTTCGTCTTAATATATAAGTTCACTATAACTCACTTTTGTCGTGACTGTATAAGAAATTAGTTATAAGTGCAATTTAAGTTACTTATGGCTGGTTTGCGAGTTTAATACCTCTCTTTGTTCTCTATGAGAGAGTTTTATCAGCCAGAAGGACACATTTGGCAACAGCGTAGTATTCGGATTAATATTGGGAGAAGACAGAGAAGAGTGCGTGATTGGGGCTTACCTGACCCATTACCTGACCCAAAATCGTCAGGTACAAAAAAAGGTTAGTAAACACTACGCTTACTAACCTTCTAGAATCTGGTGGCCCCTCCCAGACTTGAACTGGGGACCAATCGATTATGAGTCGACTGCTCTAACCACTGAGCTAAGGGGCCGTAGGGCATCGATTATAGGGGAAGCCCCTGAAGCTGTCTAGCCGCAAGCATGGCTAAATGCGCTTAGTTTTTATTCACTTAAGTCTACCCATAATAAAAAAGGTGAGCGCTTGCTCACCTTTTCATCAATCATGCGTCTTAGCGTGAATTACTCATCCAAGAAGCTGCGCAGAGTTTCTGAGCGGCTAGGGTGGCGCAATTTACGTAGCGCTTTTGCTTCGATCTGACGAATACGCTCACGCGTTACATCGAATTGCTTACCGACTTCTTCCAGAGTGTGGTCCGTGTTCATGTCGATACCAAAGCGCATACGCAGTACTTTTGCTTCACGAGGTGTGAGGCCGGCCAGTACGTCTTTTGTGGCCACTTTCAAGCTGGTGGCGGTGGCAGAATCGAGAGGCAACTCAAGCGTGGTGTCCTCGATAAAATCACCTAGATGCGAATCTTCATCATCACCGATCGGTGTTTCCATTGAGATTGGCTCTTTGGCGATCTTCAGCACTTTACGGATCTTATCTTCTGGCATCTGCATGCGCTCAGCCAGCTCTTCCGGTAGGGGCTCACGACCCATCTCCTGCAACATTTGACGAGAGATACGGTTGAGTTTGTTGATCGTTTCGATCATGTGTACCGGAATACGGATCGTACGTGCCTGGTCTGCAATCGAGCGAGTGATTGCCTGACGAATCCACCATGTTGCGTAGGTCGAGAATTTGTAACCACGACGGTATTCAAATTTGTCGACCGCTTTCATCAAGCCGATGTTACCTTCTTGGATAAGATCCAAGAACTGTAGACCACGGTTGGTGTATTTCTTCGCAATCGAGATAACCAGACGTAAGTTCGCTTCCACCATCTCTTTCTTCGCACGGCGAGCTTTCGCTTCACCGATCGACATACGGCGGCTGATCTCTTTGATGTTTTGCACCGTCAAAGAGGTCTCTTCTTCAATCGCTTTTAGCTTCATGATCGAGCGGCGGATGTCGTCTTCGCTGCGACGAACTTTCTCTGCGTACGGCTTGTCAGAAGCAAGGATCTCATCAAGCCAAGCGTCGCTAGATTCATTGCCGGTAAAGAGCGTAATGAACGATTTCTTCGGCATTTTGCCGTATTCAACGGCCGCTTTCATGATCAGACGTTCTTGAGTACGAACGCGCTCCATCGAGGTGCGAAGTTCATCGACCAAGTAGTCAAACTGCTTCGGCGTCAGACGGAACTCTTTGAATACGTCGAGGACGAGTTCATGAGCGATTTGCGCTTTCGGACTCTCTTTGCCGTACTCGTTACAGGCGAGCTGGAAGTTCTGGAAGGTATTACGCAGCGACGTGAACTTCTCTAGTGCAAGTTCAGGGTCGATGCCAGTATCTTCTTCAGAGTCATCGTCATCTGAATCGTCCTCATCGTCATCCGCATCTTCTTCGTCTTCATCTTTCAAGTCAGACTCTGCGAGCTCAGAACCGATGTGCGTCGCCGTCGGTGCTGTGGTCTCTTCTGCGTCTGGATCTACAAAGCCAGTGATGAGATCGGTAAGACGAAGCTCTTCCGCTTGTACTTTGTCGAACTGCTCAAGAATGTATGGGATAGTGCCTGGGTATTCGGCAACAGCGTTTTGAACTTGGTTAATACCGTCTTCAATACGCTTAGCGATGTCGATTTCGCCCTCTCGAGTCAGAAGTTCAACCGTACCCATTTCTCGCATGTACATGCGAACTGGGTCAGTTGTGCGGCCAATTTCGTTCTCTACGCTAGAAAGCGCCGCTGCCGCAGCTTCTGCTGCGTCTTCATCGGTAATGGTGTCATCATCATTCAATGCAAGATCATCGGCATCGGGCGCCGTTTCGACGACTCGAATGCCCATGTCGTTGATCATCTGAATGATATCTTCAACCTGCTCGGAATCAACGATTTCTGCTGGCAGGTGGTCGTTTACTTCTGCGTAGGTCAGATAGCCTTGTTCCTTGCCTTTAATGACAAGTTGTTTCAGCTGTGACTGCGGATTTTGATCCATAGACGGTATCCAACTTAGTATCTGGTGAAGGAATTAGTATGCGAGTTGCAAACCACACATAATAACAAATTAATTGATTGCTGACTAATTAAACAGGGTTACGCTTTCAAATCTAGCATCAACGCTAGCAGCTCCCTTCTTTCTTCGGCTGATAAACCGACACTTCTTTCTTTGGCCTGCAGGTTTTCAATTTGTTTTTCGACGCACTGGGCCAGTATTCTGTCCAATGAGTCTAAAAATATATCTTGCTCGTTATCTTCATCGAGCGGGATTTCCCAACTCGCTAAACGAGACAGTAGCGCTTCATGGCTCGTATTTCGCCAGGTCTCTAGCAGCTGGCCTGTGTTGATATTGGGGTGCTGATGACAATATTCAAGCACCTGGGCAAATAAACTTAAACCGGGTACGGGTAACTCTCGGACGCTCGATAAATCCGGTACCATTTGAGCATAGCTCGGATTTTGGATAAGCAAAGCGATCACCTCACGCATGGGTGTGCGTTTGATCTCTTTGTGTGGCTGAGGTCGAGTTTCGCTTTGCTTTTTGCGCGGCTGTCTAAGCTGATTATCGAATCCGGTTCGCTCATCGAGCAATTTTTCTAGCAGTTCTTGAAAATACGGGTCTGGAATCTTATCGATCAGGCTACTGGCGTGCGCGCGCAGTGCTGACTTGCCCTCGTTTGAACCTAAATTGAGGTTGTGAATCTCAATCAGATTATCAAACAAGTAACTGGAAAGCGGCGTAGCCTGCTCCATTTGTTGCTCAAACGCTTCTTTACCGTATTTACGTACGTAACTGTCTGGATCTTCTCCGTCCGGCAGGAAGAGAAACTTCAGCGTGTTGCCTGTTTTTAGGTACTGAAGGGCATTCTCTAGAGCGCGCCATGCGGCTTCTTTACCCGCTCGGTCACCGTCATAACAACAGACCACGGTATGGGTTTGTCGAAACAAAAGCTGGATATGATCACCGGTCGTTGAGGTGCCAAGGGACGCTACGGAATAATCAATACCATATTGCGCGAGGGCAACCACGTCCATATAGCCTTCAACCACGAGGATTTGCTTGGGCTCTCGATACGCCTGCATGACTTCATATAAGCCATAGAGTTCTTTACCTTTGTGGAAAATTGGCGTCTCTGGCGAGTTCAGGTACTTGGGCGTGCCTTCGTCAATAATTCGGCCACCAAAGCCAATCACCCGCCCGCGTCGGTCACGAATCGGGAACATAATACGCCCGCGAAAACGGTCGTAGCGGTTGCCTTTGTCGTTCTCAATCAACATGCCGCCAATGACCAGCATGTCTTGGGTCGCTTTATGCTGACCAAAGTTCTTGCGCACTAAATCCCATTCGTCGGCGACATAGCCAATGCCAAATTTCTGCACGATTTCGCCAGAGAGGCCGCGCTGCTTAAGGTATTCAATCGCAGGCTTGCTGCTAGAGAGCTTAAGCTGGTCACGATAAAACTGCGCGATGGTGCCCATCAAATCGTAGAGGTTGCGCTTTTGTTCGCTGCTGGCTTGCGGTTGATTGCTTCGGTTGAAACGACCATCTTGGCGCTGCTCTCTCGGGACATCTAAACCTAGGAATGAGGCAAGCTCTTCAATGGCTTCGACAAATTCGAGGCGCTCATACTCCATCATAAAGTCGATGGCGTTGCCATGCACACCACAGCCAAAACAGTGGTAAAACTGCTTCTCTTGCGACACGCTGAATGATGGGGTCTTTTCGTTATGGAAAGGGCAGCACGCGCTGTAGTTTTTGCCTTTTTTCTTAAGTTTTACTCGTGCGTCTATGATGTCGACGATATCCAATCGAGCAAGCAGATCATCAATAAAACTACGAGGAATGTGTCCTGCCATAAAACCTTAGAAAAATGCACTAACTAAACAATTGGGGGATAGATACAAACAAGCCGCGCATTCCGAAGGATAGCACGGCTTGTTGTAATAGGCTTGGGTGTGTTAAGCCAGTTTAGCGCGAACTAAACCGCTCACTTTACCCATATCTGCACGTCCTTGAATCTGTGGTTTTAGAACGCCCATTACTTTACCCATGTCTTGCATGCCCGCTGCGCCTGATTCAGTGACTGCATTGTCAATCAATGCGACAACTTCGTCGTCGGTCAGTGGTTGAGGCATAAAATCCTCAAGTACTGTAATTTCGGCTTTTTCTGCATCCGCTAGGTCTTGGCGACCCGCTGATTCATACTGAGCGACAGAATCGCGACGCTGTTTAACCATTTTCGTCAACACAGCAAGAATGTCGTCGTCGTTCAGAGTGACCTGTTCGTCGACTTCACGTTGCTTAATTGCTGACAAAGCTAAACGGATAGTGCCAAGGCGCAATTTGTCCTTGGCTTTCATCGCTAATTTTTGCTCTTCTTTGAGTTGGTCAATCAGAGCCATAACTAGAATCCTTTAGGACTTAGCTATTAGTACAGGCGAACGCGACGAGCGTTTTCGCGAGCTAGCTTCTTAGCGTGACGCTTTTGAGCTGCTGCTTTAGCGCGTTTGCGAACTGTAGTTGGTTTTTCGTAGTGCTCACGACGACGCACTTCAGAAAGGATACCTGCTTTTTCGCAAGAGCGTTTGAAACGACGTAGTGCAACGTCGAACGGTTCGTTTTCACGTACTTTAACTACTGGCATATGCCTTTCACCTCAGGGGTTAATTCGTTAATGCTGACTTCACAGTACCTGCTCAGTTGCAAGGCCTACAATCAGCTTGATCAAAAATGGTGCGGAATTTTAATCCGATCACATTAGCTTTGTAAAGCCTTTTATTGTTTATACACTGTACAAAATTTGTTTGCAGCGCGAAGGCAAGGTAAGATTGCGCCAATTTTGAAATTGAGACAGAGGCATCCAGGGTAAACCATGCGCATTATTGGTATTGAAACCTCGTGTGATGAGACAGGCATAGCCATTTACGATGATGAGAAAGGGCTGCTTTCCCATCAACTCTACAGCCAAGTTAAGCTTCATGCTGACTACGGCGGTGTTGTGCCTGAGTTGGCCTCTCGCGATCACGTTAAAAAGACGATTCCGTTAATTAAAGCGGCGATGAAAGAAGCGGGCGTCACGCCAAAAGAGATTGATGGTATTGCTTACACCGCTGGCCCAGGTCTTGTGGGTGCGCTGCTGGTTGGGGCGACCATTGGTCGCAGTCTCGCGTACGCTTGGGGTGTGCCAGCCGTGCCCGTACATCATATGGAAGGGCATTTGCTCGCGCCGATGCTAGAGGAGAACCCGCCGCCGTTTCCGTTTGTTGCGGTGTTGGTCTCAGGTGGCCACTCGATGATGGTCGAAGTAAAAGGGATTGGCGAGTACAAAATCTTAGGTGAGTCGATTGATGACGCCGCGGGGGAAGCCTTTGATAAAACCGCAAAACTGATGGGGCTAGATTACCCAGGTGGTCCGCTGCTGTCGAAACTGGCCGAGAAAGGCACGCCGGGCCGATTTAAGTTTCCGCGCCCTATGACGGATCGCCCGGGCCTTGATATGAGCTTCTCTGGCTTGAAAACATTCACGGCCAATACGATTGCCGCTAATGGCGATGATGAACAAACCCGCGCGGATATTGCTCTAGCGTTTGAAGAGGCCGTGTGCGCGACGTTAACCATCAAATGTAAGCGAGCGTTGGAACAAACCGGCTTTAAGCGCATCGTTATTGCCGGTGGCGTGAGTGCTAATAAGCGTTTGCGAGCTGATTTAGCTGCGCTGGCGAAAAAAATTGGTGGGGAAGTCTATTATCCGCGCACGGAATTTTGTACCGATAATGGCGCGATGATCGCGTTTGCGGGTATGCAGCGTCTTAAAAACGGTGAGGTAGCGGATTTGGCGGTTCAAGCGACGCCGCGATGGCCCATCGATACTCTGCAACCACTGCGCGGCGCAGAATAATCGCTGGATTCTTCGTTCGGTTCAATGGAATACATCGTGTTTAGAGGCTTCTTGGTGGAAGCCTTTTTTTATGCCTGCTTCTTTTCACCTACTTTGGGCTCGGTGCCCGCAAACAGGCGTTTAATGTTTTGATGATGACGCAAGACAATCAGACAACACAGCATGGCGACTGGCAAGGTGTATTGCGGCTTGACCATCCATGTATAAAACGGGGCCAGCAGCACGGTGACAATCGCCGCTAACGAAGAGTAGCGAAAGATCAGCGCAACGCTGAGCCAAGTGGCGATGATCATGCCTGTTAAATCCAAACCAATGGGGGCTATTGCACCCAATGCGGTAGCCACGCCTTTCCCACCTTTAAAGTGAAAGAAGATGGGGTACATGTGACCCAAGCAGGCAGCAATTGCAACAACACCAAGAATGATTGGATCAATGTGCAAAAAGTACCCACCCCATACTGGAATAGTGCCCTTGAGCATGTCGCACAGTAATACCGCGATAGCGGCTTTTTTGCCCCCAATACGCAACACATTGGTGGCGCCGGGGTTGTGTGAGCCTTGCTTTCTGGGGTCGGGGAGTTTGAGGAGACGACAAATCAGCACCGCACTTGAGATTGAGCCTAATAAATAGGCGCAAATGATCAAGATGAGGGCAAGTGGTGTCATTCGAATTCACTCATAGTCAGCAAGGGTGAGGTAAACCAGTCATTGATATTCTGTTGCGTTTAACTGGTATCATATCGCGGCTTCGCGACTTAAACTACTGACACTGAGCGCCAGAGCAGTAAAATAGTACGACTTTTTATGAGAAATGGGTATCCGACCTCTCCTCGGATCAAACAGGACAGCAGTGACCATGGATAAAGTATTTATTGAGCAGTTAGAAGTCATCACCACCATTGGCGTGTACGACTGGGAACAACAAATTAAACAAAAATTGGTGTTGGACATTGAAATGGCGCACGACAACCGCCCCGCAGGTAAAAGCGATGATGTGGTGGACGCCTTAGATTACGCCAAGGTGAGTGAAGCGGTATTGAACCACATTGAGCAAGGCCGTTTTTTGTTGGTTGAGCGTGTGGCGGAAGAGGTCGCGGAGTTAGTCATGACCACCTTTAATGTACCCTGGATTCGCATTCGACTAGCCAAGCCGGGCGCGGTGGCACAGGCCAAAGCTGTGGGTGTGGTGATTGAGAGAGGCAAGGCATGATCACCGCATACATTGGCGTCGGTTCCAATGTGGAGAGAAAAAAGCACATCAAGGCGGCGATTGATGAGTTACGCCATTTAGGCAAAGGATTAAGGCTGTCGACCATTTACGAGTGCCCGTCGGTCGGATTTGACGGAGACCGTTTCTATAATTTGGTCGTTGAGTTGCAAACGACTGAAAATCTGACAAAATTTTCACGCTCTCTGCGCGATATTGAGCTTAAATGGGGCCGCTGTGAACACGCAGAAAAATTTCAGCCTCGCACTATCGATCTGGACATTCTGCTGTTTGGTGATGAAGTTTCTGCGCAATCGCCCCAGATTCCGCGCAAAGACATTTATCACTACGCGTTTGTTCTCAAACCATTGGCGGAGCTTTGCCCCGATAGGGTCATTCCCGGTGATGGCCGACAAGTGCAAGAACTCCAGCAACAACTGAATTTAACCACGCCATTGACCGCCGTTCCGATGTGGTTCGATGACACCACCCAATGAGATATCCATGAGTTATTTTGAAGCCTTTATTTTGGCCTTGATCCAAGGTCTGACCGAGTTTTTGCCCATCTCCAGCTCTGCGCACTTAATTTTGCCTTCCGCCATTTTAGGTTGGGATGACCAAGGCTTAGCGTTTGATGTCGCGGTACACGTGGGTACGTTAGCGGCGGTCATTATTTATTTCCGCCAAGAAGTGGTGACACTGCTCTCGTCCTTTTTTGCGTCCATTTTTAGAGCAGAGCGCAGCAAAGAAGCCAAATTGGCGTGGATGATTCTATTAGCCACGATTCCGGCCTGTATCTTCGGGCTACTGATGAAAGACATCATTGAGATCTACTTGCGCAGTGCCTGGGTGATTGCCACCACCACCATAGTGTTTGGTTTGTTGCTCTGGTGGGTGGATAAAACCGCCACGCTGACCGATGATGAATACCAAGCGGGTTGGAAAAAGGCGCTCTTTATTGGTCTTGCGCAAGCGATGGCGATGATTCCGGGTACCTCACGTTCTGGCGCAACGATGACGGCAGCGCTCTATCTAGGCTTTACTCGCGAAGCCGCGGCGCGTTTTTCGTTTTTGATGTCTATCCCTATCATTCTTCTTGCCGGCGGTTACTTAGGTCTTAAGTTGGTGATCAGCGATGAGCCTATCCACACTGGTTTCCTATTAACGGGCATTGTCACGTCATTTGTCAGCGCTTACCTCTGTATTCACTTCTTCTTGAAGCTGATTTCAAAAATGGGTATGACGCCATTTGTGATTTACCGTTTGCTTTTGGGTGTCGGTTTGTTTGCTTTTCTGCTGACTCGCTAATCCCACTCTTCTCAGACCACATAGATAATCCGTACCTCGCTTGAGGGGCAACATTGTGATATATATGTGGTCTTTCTTTATCTCTCATCTTTGATTGACATTATGCGTGTTTTTGCTCTGACTCTATTGCTGATTTTAGGCTGGCTACAATATGAGTTGTGGCTGGGTAAGAATGGCGTGGCCGACTACCAAGCGGTCAGTGCAGAAATCGACGTTCAACATCAAGTCAATGCGAGCCTCCAATCTCGCAACAATGAAATGTTCGCCGAAATTGACGATTTACGCCAAGGACTTGATGCCATCGAAGAGCGTGCTCGGCATGAGCTGGGCATGGTGAAAGAAGGAGAAACCTTCTATCGCATCATTGGAGAGGACAACTAAATGTCAGGCAGCCATTTTGCTGGCAAAATTACTGCGATTGTCCCCGCGGCGGGCGTGGGCAAACGCATGCAGGCGGATCGTCCCAAGCAGTATCTAGAGATCTTGGGTAAAACCGTTCTTGAGCACACCCTCTCGCGTCTACTTTCTCACCCAGATATTGAACATGTTGTCGTCGCGATTAGCGATGGCGATCCTTACTTTGAACAGCTACCCATTGCGACTCACCCCAAGGTGATTCGTGTCAGTGGTGGTAGTGAGCGCGCTGATTCTGTGCTGCGTGGGCTCGAGTATGTTTCTCAGCATCAGATGTCACCTTGGGTGTTAGTGCATGATGCGGCCAGACCTTGTGTGAAATTAGCGGATATTTCTCATCTGATTGAGCGCTGCTTAGCTGAGCAAATCGGAGGCATTCTTGCCATGCCGGTACGAGATACCATGAAACGAGCTGCTCATCACAACGCCGTCAGCAATACGGTGGATTACACCGTCGATAGAGAGGGGCTGTGGCATGCCCTGACACCGCAGATGTACCCGACTCACACCTTGACCCAAGCGCTGAGCAAGGCGTTGCAAGCTCAGGCCGTCATTACGGACGAAGCCTCCGCGATTGAGTGGAGTGGCGGAGCATCACTGCTAGTACCTGGAAGCGGCGACAATATTAAAATCACCCAACCAGAGGATCTGGCTCTGGCAGAGTTTTATTTGCAGAGGGAACAGACCCTTTGCCTCGAATAAATGAAAGGACATAACACGATGATTCGAATCGGTCACGGTTTTGACGTGCACAAATTTGGCGGAGAAGGCCCAGTCATCATTGGCGGTGTTGCCATTCCTTACGAGCAAGGTTTGATTGCTCACTCCGATGGCGATGTGGCGCTGCACGCACTGTGCGATGCACTGTTGGGCGCGATTGCTGCCGGTGATATTGGTCGCCATTTCCCTGATACCGATGATGAGTGGAAAGGCGCGGACAGCCGTTTTCTTCTGCGCGATGTGTACCAACGAGTACAAGCGCAGGGGTATGTGCTGGGTAATGCTGACATCACCATCATTGCTCAAGCACCGAAAATGGCGCCATATATCGAATCGATGTGCCAAACCATCGCACAAGATTTGGACACCGACGTCACCAACATTAATGTCAAAGCGACCACCACAGAGCGTCTCGGCTTTACTGGGCGCAAAGAAGGCATTGCCAGCGAAGCAGTTGTGCTGCTGGTTAAAGCGTAATTTCTAGCTATTTTTCAACAGCGGACGGTCACAAGTCCGGCCGCTGGCTAAACGGAACTCTATTCATGTCTGATTTACTTTCTTCGTTGGCGTACCTCAATGGTCAGCCTGTCGCCACCGGCGTACTCAAAGCGCAACCCGAGCACTTTCAAGTACGCGAAAACTTAGGGTTCTCGTTTAGTGGTACGGGTGAGCACCTAATGGTGCGTATTCGCAAAACCGGCGAGAACACCAGCTTTGTGGCTAATGAACTGGCCAAAGCGTGCGGGGTGAAATCGAAAGACGTCAGTTGGGCAGGGCTTAAGGATCGTCATGCAGTCACAGAGCAGTGGCTGAGTGTGCATCTACCTAAAGGCGAGACACCAGACTTTAGCGCCTTTCTGGCGGCGTACCCGAGTATCGAAATTCTTGCCACAGACCGACACCATAAAAAGTTGCGTCCCGGAGACTTAATCGGTAATGACTTTCGCTTAACGTTAACCCAAGTATCCGACATGCCATCGGTGCTGTCTCGATTGGAGAAGGTGCAAGCGAAAGGGGTTCCCAACTACTTTGGCAGTCAGCGTTTTGGTCACGATGGCAATAACCTCACTGAAGCCAGACGTTGGGGAAGAGACAATGTCCGTACTCGTAACCAAAACAAACGCAGTCTCTACCTCTCTGCTGCTCGCTCTTGGGTGTTTAACACCATCGTCTCCGCGCGGATTGAACAAGCGCTATTGAACACCTGTATTGCGGGCGATATTGTCTACCAAGGCAATGAAACGCGCCTTGTCACGCCTGAAGAGTGCGAGGCGTTCAATGCGCAGTTGCAGCGTGGTGAGGTGGCATTAACCGCTGCGCTCGCGGGTGACAATGCCTTACCCACTCAGCACGAGGCGCTCGCACTTGAACAACCGCTGCTTGATAATGAGCCAGATCTCATGGCGTTGATTCGTGGTAATCGTATGCGTCACGATCGCCGAGAGGTGTTATTGAAGCCTGAGAATCTGACTTGGTCCGTCGATGGTGACAGCTTAACGCTCGACTTCTCATTGGATGCAGGCAGCTTTGCGACTGCTATTCTGCGAGAGTTGCTCATTGCGACGGAAAAAGAACGCCATTACGCTAATGACAGCAAGGCCAATGACAGCCAGGACAATGACAGTCAGTAGCCGGTAGGGCCATGTGCCCTCTTTCAACAGGAAGTGACAGGACTTATGACAGCCAACACACTGAGAGTATTGATCAGTAACGATGATGGCGTGCATGCGAAGGGCATACACGCGCTCGCGCAGGCACTGAGTGACATCGCCGAAGTGACGATCGTCGCGCCAGATAGAAACCGCTCAGGCGCATCCAACTCGTTAACCCTAGAGCAGCCTTTGAGGGTGACTCGCATCGCCGAGCGTACTTACTCCGTACAAGGAACGCCGACCGACTGTGTTCACTTTGCGCTTAATGAGCTGATGAAAGACGATCTGCCGGATCTGGTGCTAGCGGGCATTAACCATGGTGCAAATCTTGGGGATGATGTGCTCTACTCTGGCACGGTAGCGGCGGCGATGGAAGGGCACTTTCTCGGTGTTCAGGCGATCGCCTTTTCACTGGTGGGGCAGCGCCATTTTGACACGGCTGCGCACATTGCCAAACAGCTGGTGTTGCAGCACGGACGACGCCCTATTCCCACTAACCGACTGTTAAACGTCAATATTCCCGACGTTGAGCTCTCCGCGCTAAAAGGCTCAAAAGTAACCCGTTTAGGTGCGCGCCATCACGCGGAAGCAATGATAAAACAGCAAGATCCTCGTGGTCATGATATTTATTGGTTAGGCCCACCAGGAAAAGAGCAGGATGCGGGTGAAGGAACCGACTTTTATGCTATCGAACATGGCTTTGTCTCCATTACACCGCTGCAAGTAGATTTGACCGCTCATGAATCGCTGATGAGCATGGATAATTGGTTAAAGGACAAGTAACAATGGTAAACCCACATGCCGACAGATTAATTGACTTTCTTGTCGCGAGTGGCATTCAAGATCAACGCGTATTAGATGCCATCTATCGATTGCCTCGTGAGCAGTTTGTGTCACAGGCGATGATGCATCAAGCATACGATAATAATGCGCTGCCGATTGGCGCTGGGCAGACCATCTCTCAGCCGTATATCGTGGCGAAAATGACCGAACTGTTGGCTCTGAATCGAGACAGCAAAGTGCTGGAAGTTGGCACTGGGTCTGGTTACCAAACCGCAGTACTGGCTCAACTGGTCGATCACGTCTTCTCCATTGAGCGGATTAAGGCGTTGCAATGGGAAGCTAAACGACGTTTAAAGCAGCTCGACATTTATAACATCTCCACCAAGCACGGTGATGGTTGGCAAGGTTGGCCAGCGAAAGGCCCATTTGATGCCATTATTGTCACAGCGGCAGCGGAGTCTGTGCCACAGGCACTGCTCTCACAACTCAGTGAGGGCGGCACCATGGTCATTCCTGTTGGTGTCGAGCAGCAACAACTGTACAAAATCACCCGACAGGGTGAGGCGTTCTCCACAGAGCCCATAGAGATGGTGCGTTTTGTTCCTTTAGTCGCAGGTGAATTGGCGTAGGCATGAGCTTGAGAAGGTGTGTGTGGCTGATACTGGTATTCAGTGCGCTGTATGGCTGCGCTGCACACTCGCCTGCTCCTGTGTCTGGGTTAAACAAAGATTATGGGTCTGTCACTCGTGGCAGTTATCGCGGCAGCTATTACGAAGTAGAAAAAGGCGATACGCTATACTTTATAGCCTACGTCACAGATAAAGATGTAAACGATATTATTCGTTACAACGGCTTGACTGAGCCCTACACCATTTACCCCGGTCAAAAACTCAACTTATGGCGTAGTGCCTACAAAGCGCCCGCTTTTGGTGGGACGGGGGCTGGTGCCGTAACTGCGCCTGTCGCTGTAGTTGCCGTTACCCCATCCACTCCGAATTCAAGTAAAAACTCTAATCAATCAGTTACATCGCAAAACAGCAGCAGTCAGAAAAACGTCACCCAAACGCCACCTAAAAAGAGTATTGATCAATCAAAATCAAAGGAGTATGTTGAACCTAAGAAGCAACAAAGTGTTAACAAAAACGCCAATACTGCCTCTAGCAGTAAAGCGAGTAACACGGCTTCTAATCAAAAGGTTTCCAAATGGTTATGGCCAACAAAAGGGAGGGTAATCAAAAACTTTTCTGCTGGCGATCAGGGAAATAAAGGCATTGATATCGCAGGACAGCGTGGTCAATCCATCGTATCGACAGCAAGTGGCACTGTCGTCTATTCAGGCAACGCACTGCGCGGCTACGGTAATCTGGTGATTATCAAACATAACGATAACTATCTAAGTGCGTATGCACACAACGACAAGTTGCTAGTACATGAAGGACAAAGTGTTAAGGCTGGTCAAAAAATAGCAACAATGGGCAGCTCCGGAACGAACAGCGTTCGTTTGCATTTTGAAATTCGCTATCAAGGTAAGTCGGTCGATCCGAAACGATACTTACCTTAAATTTACTTTACTGACCGGGTAAATTAGCGACATTAGAGGTAGTAATGTCTTGCTAGCTCGCCAAGGGGAGGCGCCATGAGTATCAGCAATACAGCAACGAAAGTCGAAGAGTTTGATATTGAGCAGGAAGCACAACTAGATACGCTTCAAGGCAGCAATGAACTCACCTCATCCAAATCTGAGAGTGTCAAAGAGGAGTTTGACGCTTCATCGAAAAGCCTAGATGCCACACAGCTTTACCTTGGCGAAATCGGCTTCTCACCCCTATTAACCGCAGAGGAAGAAGTCCTCTACGCAAGACGTGCATTACGTGGCGATGAAGCAGCGCGTAAACGTATGATCGAAAGTAACTTGCGTTTGGTTGTGAAAATCTCCCGTCGTTATAGCAACCGTGGCCTTGCTCTCTTGGATCTTATTGAAGAAGGGAACTTGGGATTGATTCGCGCGGTAGAAAAATTCGACCCAGAACGCGGATTCCGTTTCTCGACTTACGCGACGTGGTGGATACGTCAAACCATTGAACGTGCGCTCATGAACCAAACTCGTACCATTCGTCTACCTATTCATGTGGTGAAAGAGCTCAACATCTATCTACGTACTGCGCGTGAGTTGTCGCAAAAACTCGACCATGAGCCGACTGCTGAAGAAATTGCTCAGCAACTGGATAAGCCAGTTGATGACGTGAGTAAAATGCTGCGTCTTAATGAACGCATTAGCTCAGTGGATACGCCTATTGGTGGCGACGGTGAGAAAGCGCTGTTGGACATCATCCCAGATGCCAACAACTCAGACCCAGAAATTTCCACTCAAGACGATGACATCAAAAATTCATTGATCCATTGGCTGGACGAGCTCAATCCGAAACAAAAAGAAGTGTTAGCACGCCGCTTTGGTCTACTTGGCTACGAGCCTTCAACACTTGAAGAAGTCGGGCGTGAGATCAACCTCACCCGTGAGCGGGTGCGCCAAATCCAAGTGGAAGGTCTGCGTCGTTTACGTGAGCTGCTGGTTAAACAAGGTCTCAACATGGAGAACTTGTTTGGTGTGACCGAAGAGTAACGACAGACGTATAATGGAAGAGATATAACGATAGACACATAATCCATAATCAGAGATATAGATAGAGTGTCTTAATCAGAAAAAAGCCTTGGTACCCCAAGGCTTTTTTGATCGTGCCGTTGTTGAATCAGTGATGAAAAACGGCAAAGGTTAACCGTGCTTTTTCCCTTTGCTGCGAGGGAAGACTTTCACCGTCTTGATACGATTCTCTTCTAGCTCGACGATTTCCATTGGGTGGCCAGAGACATGAACGCTCAAATGGCTCTCAGGGATCTCTTCAAGATGCTCGAGAATCAAACCGTTTAGGGTTCTTGGGCCATCGGTAGGGAAGTCCCACTTAAGACCTTTATTGATATCGCGGATGTTGGCGCTGCCCTCAATCAAGAAACTGCCATCACGTTGCGGAGTAATCTCATCCGACAAACTTGGCGTGATAGAAGTGGTGAACTCACCGACGATCTCTTCCAAAATATCTTCCAACGTAATGAGACCTATGATGTCGCCATACTCATCAACAATCAGACCAATCCGCTCTTTGTTGCGCTGGAACTTAAGCAGTTGGACGTTGAGTGGTGTGCCTTCAGGGATAAAGTAGACTTCATCGGCAGCGCGTAGCAAGGTCTCTTTGGTCGACTCGTTTTTCTCCAGCATCAAGCGATAAGACTCACGCAAACGCAGCATGCCGACCACTTCGTCAATTTGACCGCGATACAGCACCACGCGCCCGTGCGGTGAGTGAGACAATTGACGCACAATCGATTTCCAATCGTCGTTGATATCAATGCCGGTGATTTCGTTTCTCGGCACCATGATGTCATTCACCGTCACATGCTCTAAATCGAGAATGGAGATCAACATATCTTGGTGGCGTCTTGGGATCAGGCTGCCCGCTTCGTTCACCACGGTGCGCAGTTCTTCCGAGCTCAGGTGATCTTCGCCATTGTGTTCGACTTTAATCCCAAGTAAGCGGATAAAACCATTGGTGATGAGGTTAACGAACAGCACCAGCGGCGAGAGCAACTTCATTAAAATGCCAAGCAAGATACTGCTGGTGTAAGAGACTTTTTCTGGGTAGAGCGCCGCGAGTGTTTTCGGCGTGACTTCGGCAAAAACCAGCACCACAAGCGTCAGAGCACCGGTTGCGATAGCCACCCCTAAATCTCCGTATAGACGCATACCAATGATGGTGGCGATGGCGGAGGCTAGAATATTGACTAAGTTGTTACCAATCAGAATCAAACCGATCAAACGATCGGGCCTATCGAGCAGTTTTTCTACGCGCTTAGCGCCTTTATGGCCATTGTTCGCGAGGTGCTTTAAGCGGTATCGGTTGAGAGACATCATCCCTGTTTCTGAACCGGAGAAATATCCTGAAATTACAATCAGACACGCGAGTAGCGCAAATAAGATACCCGTTGATATGTCGTCCAAAGCTTAATGATTCCTTGTTATGTTTGATTAATTTATCGCCCAGTGTTGCGGCTAAGTCAATATCACTTCACGAACGAAGCGACTGCCAAAATAGGCGAGCGTCAACAGGGTTGCACCGGCAACGGCGAACCAAGTGACTTTGCGTCCGCGCCAACCTTTATGGAAGTGGCCCCATAACAGCACGCTGTACACAATCCAAGCGATGAAAGAGAGAATCGCTTTATGGGCTTTTCCTTGGGCGAACATGTCCTGAACAAAGACAAATCCAGTGATTAATGTTCCGGTGAGGAGTAAGGTGCCCACCATGATGATGTTGAAAAGCTGACGTTCCACCATCATTAAAGGAGGAAGGTTTGGGTTAATCGCCAGTGCTTTCTTCGCTTTGAGCTTGTGATCCAACCAAGCCAGTTGTAGAGCGTACAGAGCGCCGATACTGAGAGTCGAGTATGAAAACAGCGCAAGAGAGATGTGGATCAGCAGTTTAGGGTCTTGCTCTAAATGGGTAATGAAAGTGCTAGGCAGAAACGCCGCTGCGCTTAAGTTGATAGCGGAAAAGCTGTAAACGACAGGCAACAAAAACCACAGTCGTGTTTTGAGCATCGACGCACTCATTACCAAAGAAATAATGAAGCTGATGAGAGAGGCGACATTGAGAATGCTTAAGTTTTGCCCCGAGGCTTCAATGATCAGATCGCTTAATAGCCACGCGTGAAAAACCAGTGCCAGAGACGCACTGATCAACACGGTTTTTGAGCGGATACCGGTTTGGTGAACCAGTCCCGGAACGATAGTCGCAATTGCGAGCAGATACAGCACTGCAGCGGCTACGGCAATTAAGTTGTCCATTCTTCTCTTGGTGGTGGTGGATTTTTAACAAATTATACCCTGCATCAACGGCTTGAGCCATGACTTATCTGTGTCATTTATTCGAGTTGAGAGATCAAATCATCACGCAACCGTGCAAAGCGCCACTTGGCTAAGGTATACTCTTAGTAATTGTCGCTCAATTTTAGGTAGTGGCGTCGTCTACGCAAGCCACTCAGTGTAAAGAGACTAAGATGTTTGAGAATTTAACGGATCGTTTATCCAGAACGCTGAAGAACATCAGCGGTAAAGGTCGTCTGACCGAAGACAACATAAAAGAAACGCTGCGTGAAGTCCGCATGGCGTTGCTCGAGGCTGACGTTGCACTGCCTGTCGTTCGCGATTTTATCAAGCGAGTGAAAGAAGCGGCAGTGGGCGTAGAGGTCTCCAAATCGCTCACGCCAGGGCAAGAGTTCATCAAAATTGTTCAAGGTGAACTGGAAGCCGTCATGGGCGAGTCCAATGAGGCACTAAACCTCGCGGCTCAGCCACCTGCGGTGATTTTGATGGCCGGTCTGCAAGGTGCGGGTAAAACCACCTCGGTGGGTAAGCTGTCTAAATTCCTCAAGGAAAAAGACAAGAAGAAAGTCTTGGTCGTGTCTGCTGATGTGTATCGCCCAGCGGCGATCAAACAGCTAGAAACCCTATCGCAAGACATCGGCGTTGACTTTTTCCCATCGAGCGCTGATCAAAAGCCGATTGATATTGCCAATGCCGCCATCGATCACGCGAAGAAGAAATTCTACGATGTGTTAGTGGTCGATACCGCGGGTCGTTTAGCGATTGATGAGCAAATGATGGGCGAAATCCAGCAGCTTCATAGTGCGATCAATCCAGTGGAAACGCTGTTTGTTGTTGACGCGATGACAGGTCAAGATGCGGCGAATACCGCGAAAGCCTTTGGCGAAGCGCTACCGCTGACCGGGGTTATCCTGACCAAAGTGGATGGTGATGCTCGTGGTGGTGCTGCGCTGTCGGTGCGTCACATTACGGGTAAACCGATCAAGTTCTTGGGTGTGGGTGAGAAAACCGACGCGCTAGAGCCGTTCCACCCTGATCGCGTCGCCTCGCGTATTTTGGGAATGGGTGATGTTCTCTCTCTGATTGAAGACTTGCAGCGCAATGTCGACCATGAGAAAGCCGAGAAACTGGCGAAGAAATTCAAAGAGAAGAAAGGCTTCGATTTGGAAGACTTCCGTGAACAGCTTGGTCAGATGCAAAACATGGGCGGCATGATGGGGATGATGGACAAGTTGCCAGGTATGAGTAACTTGCCAGACAATGTCAAAGACAAAGTTGACGACAAGATGTTTAAGCAGATGGAAGCGATCATCAGCTCAATGACCATGAAAGAGCGTCAACGCCCTGAAATCATCAAAGGTTCGCGCAAGAAGCGCATTGCTGCCGGTTCTGGTGTGCAAGTGCAAGATGTGAACCGCTTGCTTAAGCAGTTTACCCAAATGCAGAAGATGATGAAGAAAATGCAAAAGGGTGGCATGAAAGGCATGATGCGCAACATGCAAGGCATGATGGGCGGAATGGGTGGTGGAGGCGGCGGCTTCAACCCGTTCGGTCGTTAACTGAGACACCAAGTCTGTTTCGCTCGATAAAAGGCTTAGCCGTGGTGCTAAGCCTTTCGGTTTTTTATTTTCAAGGTGTTAGCTAAGTCACAATCTTAAATCCGGTTTTATGGTGGTGAAAAAATAGCTAAAGACCTTGCAATGCGTCGGAATAAGAGTAAAATTCCGGAGCTTTATTTTGGCACGAGACCCCAAACTGTTTAGTAATAGACCACAACGGTTTACTGATAGATAGTTTCTGGGGTTAATTTTATTTTTGAGAAAGCAAAGAGGACGACATGGTAACCATTCGTTTGGCACGTCACGGCGCTAAGAAGCGTCCATTTTATCAAATCGTAGTAGCGGACAGCCGCAATGCTGCAACTGGCCGTTTCATCGAGAAAGTAGGTTTCTTTAACCCTACAGCTCAAGGTCAAGAAGAAGGTTTACGTCTAGACCTAGACCGCGTTAACCACTGGGTTGGTCAAGGCGCGTCTCTATCTGACCGCGTAGCTAAGCTAGTTAAAGACGCTCAAAAAGCGGCTTAATTCTTACTCTATAAGTAGTAATTAGCTTATGTCGATGAAAGGTAAAGAAACGATGAGCAATGACAAGATTGTTGTAGGCAAGTTTGGTGCTACTTACGGCATTCGTGGTTGGCTTAAAGTTTTTTCCTACACAGACGAGGCTGAAAGCTTATTTGATTACAACCCTTGGTTTGTTAACCATAAAGGGGAGTGGGTCGAGTACAAAGTGGAAACGTGGAAGCGCCATAACAAAGGTATGGTGGTGAAGCTGGAAGGTCTGGATGTTCGCGAAGACGCGCATCTGTTGACGAACTTTGAAATTGCTATTGACCCTGCAGTATTACCAGAATTGTCAGAAGATGAATTCTACTGGCGTGAATTGTTTGGCATGCAAGTCGTGACGACAAAAGGTTATGACCTTGGTGTGGTGACGGACATGCTCGAAACCGGCTCAAACGATGTTTTGGTAGTCAAAGCAAATCTAAAAGATGCTTTTGGCCAAAAGGAACGATTAATTCCGTTCCTTGAAGAGCAAGTGATCATTCAAGTTGATCGCACTGCTCAACGGATCGAAGTTGACTGGGATCCTGGATTCTAACTCCCAAGTAATGAGGCTTTAGGGCATGTGGGTTGGCGTAATTAGCCTGTTTCCTGAAATGTTCCGCAGCGTTACTGAGTTCGGAGTAACAGGTCAAGCGGTTAAAAAAGGGTTGTTGTCGGTAGAGACATGGAATCCTCGAGATTTCACTCACGACAAGCATCGAACTGTCGATGATCGACCCTACGGTGGTGGTCCAGGTATGTTAATGATGGTGCAGCCATTGCGCGATGCCATTCATGCTGCCAAACAGGCCTCACCGGGTAAGACGAAGGTGATTTACCTCTCTCCTCAAGGTCGAAAACTCGATCAGCAGGGAGTCGAAGAGCTGGCTAGCAATGAGAACTTGCTTCTTATTTGCGGTCGCTACGAAGGGGTAGATGAGCGCATCATTGAGTCTGAAGTTGACGAAGAATGGTCAATCGGTGACTTTGTGATGACAGGAGGAGAGATCCCAGCCATGACCTTAATTGATTCTGTCTCTCGGTTTGTACCGGGGGTACTGGGCGATTTTGCGTCAGCAGAAGAAGACTCTTTTGCCAATGGCTTGTTGGATTGTCCTCATTACACCCGTCCTGAAGTGTTGGAAGGAAAAGAAGTACCCGCGGTACTGAAATCTGGCAACCACAAGGACATTCGTCGTTGGCGACTGAAACAGTCGCTCGGCCGTACCTGGATTAGAAGACCAGAGCTCCTGGAAAACCTAGCTCTGACTGACGAACAGGAACTACTACTAGCTGAGTTCATTAAAGAGCATCATGCTAAGTAACCTATTAAATTTAGTATCAGTTTATTCTAGGAATATTGAAAATGAGTAACATCATCAAAGCTCTTGAAGAAGAGCAAATGAAAAAAGACCTACCTAACTTCGCACCTGGTGACACAGTTGTTGTTCAAGTTAAGGTAAAAGAAGGTGACCGTGAGCGTCTACAGGCTTTTGAAGGCGTTGTAATCGGTATCCGTAACCGTGGTCTACACTCTGCATTCACTGTACGTAAGATTTCTAACGGTGAAGGTGTTGAGCGTACGTTCCAAACTCACTCTCCAATGGTTGATAGCATTGAAGTTAAACGCCGCGGTGCAGTACGTCGTGCCAAACTGTACTACCTACGTGAGCGTTCTGGTAAGTCAGCTCGTATCAAAGAGAAACTTGCTAAGAAGTAATGCTATAACTAGCGTTCTCATAGTATTAGCGGAGGCCAATTGGCCTCCGCTTTTTTGTACTTAATCATCCCGAGAGAATTGAACCGCTTTAATACTGATCTTCCGACCATCCATCACTGTCGGACATATCGGGGGCACCGGCAATGGTGTTTTCTTCATCGGCCCACTCGCCGAAATCGATCATTTGACACTGTTTACTGCAAAACGGGCGGTGAGGGCTTTTTTCGCTCCACTCGACGTTTTGGCCGCACTGTGGGCATGGAACCACGGTAATCTTAGACATCATGCTTTCCTATTTCTTCGGAGTTTAGCCGCAGTATACCGAACTTAGCGCCGCGCTTCATTAAACAGCGGGATGCCGATAGCAAAGGGTGAGCGATGCCGATGGCAAAGAGTGAGATTAGCAGCAGACGGCCAATTTAAATGGAATGCTCGAGGCGCTCGCTTGGCCAGATTCAAAGTCGATGAACTTGATGGCGAAACGGTTTTTATGCCCGGAGATCATCGGGTAAACGCCCGTTTCTAGAGGGATTTCAAGACGCAGAATGTTGGCCTCTGTCGCATCACTTTGGTAGAAGCCGTTGTTGGCAAGGCGCTCTCGCAGTTGACCGGTTTCACGCGTAAGGCGCAGCCACAGTTTCAATGCTTGTGTCAGTGGGGCTAGGTTGGTGGACCACTTTTGCGCATCCGCTTGTTTTTTCTCAAGTGGAAGGTGGAGCCAGTGGTGCAGTGCCGGCAAGTCGAAACAGCATGAGCCGCCGGGCAGGTTAAAGCGTTGGCGAATGGCGCTTAAGAAGCGGTCTTCTTTCAGGCTCTGGCCAAAACGCTCCGCCGCCATCAGCTCGCTGTGCACGCCATCAATTTCATCCAATACCGCGCGCAGCATCTCCAGATTAACGCCATCGATATTGAGATAGGCTCGATAGCTAAGGCGCTGCTTTTCGATGTCTTTGGCTAACTCGCTTTTGAGCTGAATCTGCTCAAAGATTTCCAGCAGATCAAACAGGGAGCGGAAGAAGATCAGATGCTGCATTTCGTCACCAAACTGCGCCGCTTTATCCATCTGCGTCAGCAAGGCTTCAACGCGAAGATAAATGCGAGTTTTCTCATTGAGTGGGTGTTCGAAATAGTGCGTGGTCATTGATCAATGGCTCTGGGTTGTACTGCCTTTATTCTCACAGATTTTCCCTACAGATTTCTAGGAACTTTTGATGCAATTCTGTGATTTGAGGCAAAAGTTTCTCGTTTGTTGCATCATTTTTAATCACATCATCGGCAATTGCCAAACGTTCCTCTCGGCTTGCTTGCGCACTGAGAATCGCACGGGCTTGTTTTTCGTCGACATTGTCACGAGCCATCGTTCGCTCAATTTGTATTTCTGGCGCTACATCGACCACAAGGACACGCTGAGCCAGTGCTTGGAGATTGTTTTCCACCATTAGAGGGATCACAAGCAGCGCATAGGGTGAGGTGACCTGCTCAAGCTCGGCGAGCATCTTTTGACGAATCATCGGATGGAGCAGGTTATCCAGCCAGGTTTTCTCTTTGGGATCGGAAAAGATGGCCTCGCGCAGTGCGGCTCGATTCAAGCTGCCATCGGCTTGCAACATCGATGCTCCGTAGCGCGCGGCGATGGCTTTTAAACCCTCGCTGCCCGGTTCCACCACTTCGCGCGCCACGACATCGGCATCGACAATATCGATGGCAAAGTGTTGCTGAAATAGGTTTGCGACGGTGGTTTTGCCACTGGCAATGCCGCCTGTTAATCCAACGATTAACGCCATATTAGATTCCTACCATCTCAGTCAGATACCAGTGAAGTAGACCATCGCCCCACATCATGCTGATAAAGCCAGCGATCGCGAGGTAAGGACCAAAGGGAAAGGCTTTGTCGATACCTTGCTGCTTGAGCCTGAGTTGAATCAAGCCAAACAGCAAACCAACCACAGATGACAGCAAGATGATCATCGGAAGTGCTTGCCAGCCTAGCCATGCGCCAAGGGCGGCGAGCAGTTTAAAATCGCCATAGCCCATGCCCTCTTTGCCAGTGACTAACTTAAACAGCCAATAGACGCTCCATAGGGCCAAGTAACCGGCCATCGCGCCAATGACGGCATCCTCAAGCGAGACGGGGCTGATGTCCAATAGCGCCAGTGCCAACCCCGCCCACACCAGTGGTAACGTCAACTGATCGGGCAGTAGCATGGTGTCGAGGTCGATAAAGGTCACGCAGATAAGAACAAAGGTGAACAGCAGCAGCGCGAGGCTCATCGTTGAGAATCCAAATTGCCAGGCGACCAGTACAGATAGGCCAGCCGACAGCAGTTCAATTAAGGGGTAACGCGCACTGATGGGGGCTTGGCAATGCGCACATTGACCGCGCAGCAGCAGCCAGCTGACCACCGGAATATTATCGATAAGGCGCAGTGGCGAGTCGCATTTGGGGCATGTCGAACGGGGAATGCTGAGATTATAGGTGCCTTCGGGGGGCGATATTTTGTACTCAGGGAAGCTCTCGGCGCACTCGCTACGCCACTCTCGTTCCATAATGATGGGTAGGCGGTGAATCACCACGTTAAGGAAGCTGCCAATAATTAAGCCAAACACGCCTGCCAGCGTAGGAAAAAGCCAAGGGTAGTACTCAAACAGCGCAATCAAGAGAAGTGCCTTATCCAATCAATAGAGTGCTCATCTTATCCTAATACACTCATTAAGTTAAAGATGGGCAGGTACATAGCCACGACCAATCCTCCCACCACAACACCCAGGAAAATAATGATCAGTGGTTCGAGGATCTTGCCCAAGTTGTCGACCGTGTTATCGACTTCAAACTCATAGATGGTGGCGATTTTATTAAGCATATCATCAAGTCGCCCCGACTCTTCGCCGATCATTACCATTTGCAGCACCATCTCGGGGAACGATTGCGTATTTCTCATCGCAATGTACATCGGCATTCCGGCGGCGGTATCGTCATACACTTTATCAATTGCGGTTTGGTAGTGCAGGTTGTTGGCGGTTTTCGCGGAGGTTTTGAGACTTGAGAGAATCGGAATGCCAGCGCTAAAGCTGGTGGCAAGCGTGCGGCTAAACTTGGCGATAGAGGCTTTGGTCAATACGCCGCCAATCACGGGCATTTTCAATCCTATCCGGCTCGATATCAGTTTGATTCGGGCCGATTTTTGTTTGGCGATTTTTAGCACAATGGCTGAAATACCCACGCCGAGCGCCGCAGGTAAGCTGTAGGTTTGGGTGAGATGAGACAGTTGGAGCACCTGTTGCGTAAACCAAGGCAGCTCGGCGCCAAACCCCTGAAACATGCTTTCAAACTCAGGAATGACCATAGTGAGCATCAAGTAGGAGACCCCCAACGCGGTGAATACTACCATCGCAGGGTAGATCAGCGCCTTGATGACTTTCGCGCGCAGCTGCTCCGATTTTTCACGATAGAGTGCAAGGCGTTCAAACACTTGTGGCAAGTTGCCCGCTTGCTCTCCGGTGGCGACCATATCGATGTACAAGGTATCAAAGTGGCTAGAGGCGTTACGCATCGCTTTTGAAATTGGCGTACCGGCTTCAACGCTTTTGCCGATTTGCGCCAGTACTGATTTCATTTCGGCTTTCTTGTGATTATCGCCCACCAATTTGATCGCCTGAATGATCGGAATGCCAGTGGCGAGCATGGTCGATAGCTGACGGGTGAGGATGGTGATGTCTTTGCCCTTGATGCGCTGCGTTGCGCGAGTAATGGCGGAGATACTGCGTTTTTTGATCTTTTTAACTTTAATATGCTGCGCTTTCAGTTTGTCACGCACCTCGCTCTCGGTTAAAGCGAGATATTGACCGGAGACTTTCTTCCCTGAACTATTGAGGCCTTTCCAGCGGTAGTTTTTCAGTTGTGCTTGTTTTTGGATGAGCATCAAGAACTCCTAGGGGTATAAAATAAACAACGGATTAAAGGTAGAGCACGCGTTGCAGCTCTTGATAACTGGTGATGCCACTGAGCATTTTCTCTATGCCGGACTCTTTGAGCGTTTGCATGCCTTGTGATCGCGCCAGTTGCTCGATACCAGCGATGGTCGCCCCATCGGCGATGGCACTCGCCAGCGTTTCATTAACGTTCATCACTTCGTATAGACCCACTCGGCCCGAGTAGCCGGCGTTGCACTCTGGGCAGCCATCGAGGTTAGCGGTAAAAAGTGGCGCAACTGAGATGCCAAGCTGCTGGCAGTAGTGCTGAGCACGCGGCTCAGGCTGTTTGCAGTGAGGGCACAGACGACGCGCCAATCGCTGGGCAATAATCAGGCTCAGTGACGAGGCGACATTAAAAGGCGCTATGCCCATGCTGCTAAGGCGCACAACGCTCTCGGCGGCGGAGTTGGTGTGCAGGGTCGAGAGCACTAAGTGGCCGGTTTGCGCCGCTTTGACGGCAATTTCGGCAGTATCAAGGTCGCGTATTTCGCCGACCATCACGATGTCGGGATCTTGGCGGAGAAAGGCGCGCAGCGCACTGGCGAAATCGAGCCCAATTTGCGGTTGCACCTGAACCTGATTGATCCCAGGTAAGTTGATCTCCACCGGATCTTCAGCGGTGGCGATGTTGACTTGCGAGGTGTTGAGAATTTTTAGTCCAGTATAGAGGGAGACCGTCTTACCGCTCCCTGTTGGGCCAGTCATTAAAATCAGCCCCTGAGGCTTTTTTAGCGCATTGAGGTAAAGCGCTTTTTGCTGCTCGTTATAACCGAGCTTATCGATGTTCAGATTCGCTTCGCTGCTGTCGAGAAGACGCAATACGATTTTTTCGCCCCACAAGGTTGGCAACGTCGAGACGCGCATATCGATCGCGGTCTCTTCGCTGAGCCTGAGCTTGATGCGTCCATCTTGTGGCAGGCGGCGCTCGGCAATATCCAATTTGGCGAGGATTTTAATGCGCGCTGATAAACGGCGACTGAGGTGATGGGCGGGCTGCTGAGTTTCAATCAAGATGCCATCACAGCGTAGCCGAACGCGAAAGGTCTCTTCATAGGGCTCAAAATGGATATCTGAGGCGCCCTTGCGCACCGCATCGAGCAAAATCTGGTTAATGTAACGACTGACGGGCGCATCATCTTTACTGAGATCTTCAATGCTACCCACTTCGTCATCACTGACATCCACAAGGTTGGCCAGCTCTTGCTCGTTGATCTCTTTGTTGCTGTTTTTCTCGCCGGCGATTGCGCGCCCATACAAACGGCGAATGGCCCCTTGCAGTGCTTTCGCATCGGCCAGTACCAGCTCGACTTGCAGACCGGTGGCAAAACGAAACTCTTCTTCGACATCAAGGTGGGTAGGGTCGGCGACCGCGATACTGAGTGAACAAGCCGTTTTGCCAACGGGCAGCGCTTGCAAGCGAGTGATGAGCTCACGCAAGCCAAGGGTTTGGCACAGCTCAGCGTAGGGCGTTTGCGATAGGTCTATGACGTTGAGCCCAAACAGCTGACTGAGGTGCTCAGTCAATTGGGTATGGTTAATAATGGCCAGATCGTGCAAAGCGTCAGGGACGGAGCCCCCTGACGCTTGCACATGCTCCAGCACTTGTATCTCTTGTGCTGCGCCAAGCAACTTGGCTTGACGCAGGATTGAGGGGAGGTTGGTTAGCATGATTTCAGCGCTATTTTATACACCACTACAACCTTTAGGACGAAGACTTTCCTCAATGTCTGTAGTGCAATTCCAAGCTCCTTGGTCATCTCGGTTCAAGAGTACTTCTTTCTCAAGAACATCAGGGCTTACTCCACTGCTATTAAACGTGAACTTGATCGAACCTGAAGCAGAGGAGGTATCAGTATCATAGTCTATTTCCCCTATCGGAGATGTAGGTATTGGTAGAGCACTCGAGGTTGCTGGAAAGCTGCCTTCTGTCAAAACGTAAGTTTCTACATTAGCCCTATGGCCAGTCAAAGAGGCAAGTGCCGCAGAAGCTTCACTCTTTGCGACGTATTTTTGATATTGAGGCACAGCAATTGCGGCTAAAACCCCAATAATCGCCACTACGATCATCAATTCAATTAAAGTAAAACCAGCTTGCTGGCGACGTGGTTTGGTTTGCATAGAACTCTCCATTTGGGTGCTTGAGGCACCGCGGTGTTTGTTGATGGGGAGAGCATAGAAGGGCTATGAAACTTGTGGAAATGGTGGCGCAGCGCTTTCCGAGTCAATTAGGAAAAAACGCGACTTTATTTCATTTACACAGCAAATTACTTCGAGCGAGGACAAAACTTTGTTTGAATCGAGAAGCTTTCGCGTGAGAGAAAAACAAAAAATGGAGACGCGAGGCCTCCATTTACTGGTTGAAAAATAAGATCTTTATTCCATTTTTTAGTCAATGGCGCACTTTGCTGAAAACACAGCCAAGCGGTAGCGCGAAAACACTGCTTCAAAGCGCTGTTTCAAAACACTGCTTTAAAACGCCTCTTTAAAACGCATAGAGAGGTCGAGCGCTTTAAGGTGTTTGGTCAAGGCGCCGACGGAGATGTAATCCACACCGGTCTCTGCAAACTCACGGATGGTCTCAAGCGTGACATTGCCTGAGTTCTCAAGCGCAGCGCGCCCGGCATTGATTTTCACCGCTTCACGCATCATCTCTGTGGTGAAGTTGTCGAGCATGATGATGTCTGCGCCAGCATCGATCGCTTCTTGCAGCTCTTGCAAGCTTTCGGTTTCCACTTCCACAGGTTTGCCTGGGTTCAGTTGCTTGGCCATTTGAATGGTTGGCGTGATGCCGCCATTGGCAATGATGTGGTTTTCCTTGATGAGGTAAGCATCAAACACACCGATGCGGTGGTTAAAGCCGCCACCGCACGCCACGGCGTATTTCAGTGCGCTGCGAAGGCCAGGAATGGTTTTGCGCGTATCCAGCAAGCGACAGTCAGTGCCTTGCAGCTGTTTGGCGTATTGCGCTACGGTACTCGCGCAGCCAGACAGCGTTTGGATAAAGTTCATCGCGTTGCGCTCTCCGGTCAGCAGCATGCGTGATGAACCCGTTAAGGTGCACAATACTTGGTTGGGCTCCACGGTGTCAGCATCGTCGACGTTCCATTCAATCGTCACTGGGCTGCCACCGGGCTGCTCGGCAAGCTGTTTGAAGACTTCTTCTGCCCACGCTTTACCACAGAACACACCGTGTTCGCGAGTGATTAAGGTGGCTTGGTTCTGTGCATCTGCAGGTATCAGAGCCGCGGTAATGTCGGCTGCGGGATCCAAAGTGCCGCCGAGATCTTCTTTCAGCGCGTCGGCCACCGCTCGCGTGATCTCCAGCGGAAGTTGCTGCTTCAAATATTCAAGACGTTCTTGGCTATTGTGTGTGTTTTTCATCGCAAATCTAATACGCAGTTGAACAGAGTGGGGCATGATACGCTGACTGAGCATGAAATTCAGCCATTATTCTCGCATTTTATCTCAGGCGAGATAGACTCTAGCCAGGCTATGTTTGAGTTCCGAGTCGTATAACAACATGATAGATAACCAAGGGTGGTATCAAGCGGCGCGTCATGTGCCCTCACCGTTTTTTGATCAAAGACCAAAAGGTGAGACGATCTCTTTGCTGGTGGTGCACAACATCAGTTTGCCACCGGGCCAATTTGGCGGCCCCTATATCGAGCAGTTTTTTAGTGGAACGCTCGATCCTAACGCACATCCGTTTTTTTCGGTCATCCATAAAATGGGCGTCTCGGCGCACTGCTTGATTCGCCGTGATGGTGAGGTAGTGCAATTTGTATCGTTTGATGATCGTGCTTGGCATGCGGGCGCGTCGAGTTTTGCAGGTCGCAGCCGCTGCAACGATTACTCGATTGGTATCGAACTGGAAGGCACAGACACCATCGCCTATACGCCAAAGCAGTACCAAGCGCTGGCCACATTAAGTCTAGAGTTAATGAGCGCCTACCCTCAGCTCAACGTCTCGCGGGTGACGGGGCATCAGTACATCGCGCCGCTGCGCAAAACCGACCCAGGCTTGGTGTTTGATTGGCCGCGTTTTCGACGCTTAATAACGCCGGTGAATCGCGCCGGCAAAGAGTGAGCGAACGCAGAGAGTGCGTTCGTTTTAGAGTGACTCTTGGTACTCAGTAAGCACTTGTTCCACCCAAGTCGCAATGCGCTCATCGCTCAGTTCGTATTGAGAATCTTCATCGAGCGCAAGACCGACAAAGAACTGACCATCTTCGGTGAGCGCTTTCGAGGCTTCGAATTCGTACTGCTCATCATTGGGCCAGTAACCAATCAGGCTGGCGCCGGTCTTGACGATTTCATCGTGCAGTAAGCCCATCGCGTCAAGGTACCACTCGCCATAACCTTCTTGGTCACCAAGGCCAAACAGCGCCACGGTTTTGCCGCGGAGATCCACCGTTGGTACTTGTTGCCAAATCGCGTTCCAGTCTTCTTGAATCTCGCCAAAATCCCAAGTGGAAATGCCTAAAATCAGTAAATCGTAGTCGGCCATCTGCGAGAGGTCGGACTCTTTGACATTGTGGATGTCGAGTAAGTCTTCCCCGATGATCGCGCGCATTTTCTCTGCTGCCATCTCTGTGTAACACGTCGTAGAACCGTAAAACAGGCCGATTTTCATCATTGGTTTCCATCTTGATTGGTGTGCGTACCGCGAATTCTAACCACAAAATGGCGAGCTTTGCAGCGAATATCCTCCTCAACGGTGATTTTTTATGGCTTTCTTCTAGCGAGGCACTTACATTGAAAGCCATTAAGAAGCATCAACGTGAGAGAGTAAGTGTGTCGCAGGTGTTGACTCCGGACCAAGGAATCATTGAGCAGTTTTTAGATACCATGTGGATGGAGCGCGGGTTATCGGAAAATACCTTGGCCTCGTATCGCAATGATCTGTTTAAACTGCTGAGCTGGATGAGTGAGCATAACTATCGGCTCAGCTTTATTAGCCTCTCAGGGTTGCAGGATTATCAAAGTTGGTTGATGGACCAAGGCTATAAGCAGACGTCGCGTGCGCGCATGTTGTCGGCGATCCGTCGCTTGTTTCAGTACCTACACCGTGAAAAGATACGCGCTGACGATCCGAGTGCCTTGCTGCTAAGCCCTAAATTGCCTAAACGCTTACCGAAAGACCTCTCTGAGGCGCAGGTCGATGCGCTACTCGATGCGCCGGACGTCAATGACGCGATGGAGCTTCGAGATAAAGCGATGCTAGAGCTGTTGTACGCCACAGGACTTCGTGTGACGGAATTGGTGAGCTTAACGATGGAAAACATCAGCTTGCGTCAAGGCGTGGTGCGGGTGATTGGTAAAGGTGGCAAAGAGCGTTTGGTACCGATGGGCGAAAATGCCGTCGACTGGACGGAAACTTTTCTCAAACAAGGCCGGTCTGAATTATTGGGTGACACCACCTCTGATGTGGTTTTTCCGAGCAAAAGAGCGAGGCAAATGACGCGTCAAACCTTTTGGCATCGTATCAAACATTATGCGGTGAGAGCGGGCATCGATACCGAGCAGTTGTCGCCGCACGTATTGCGTCACGCGTTTGCGACGCACCTATTAAACTACGGCGCGGATTTACGCGTGGTGCAGATGCTCCTCGGGCACAGTGATTTATCCACTACCCAAATCTATACCCACGTTGCGACCGAACGATTGAAACAGCTCCACAGTGAGCATCATCCAAGAGCCTGATTAGGCACTGTGAACCACAAGACAAGAAAGGTGAATTGAATGAGCGTATTACGCCGTATCACTCTACTGACACTGCCACTACTGTTGACGGCGCAAGCCAGTGCTGCAACAGAGCCGACTTTCGACAAAGCGCAGATTGAAGCGCGTTTTAATCAGCTTGGGCTGGAAGTGCAAGATGTTGTCCCTGCCGAGATTGATGGCTTATTAGAAGTGCAAACCAATGGCGGCATCTTGTTTGCGACGCCTGATGGTGAGTACTTTATGGCGGGCACCTTGTACAAGTTAGACAGCAATGGTCAGTATGAAGATGTACTGGCGAAGCGACAAGCTCCGATTAATGCGGCAAAAATCGACGCTTTCAAACAGACCATGATTCCGTTCAAAGCCGACAACGAACAGTATGTGGTGACCGTCTTTACCGACATTACCTGTGGCTACTGTGTGCGTCTGCACAGTCAAATGCAAGACTATAACAAGCTGGGTATCACCGTGCGCTACATGGCGTTTCCAAGGCAGGGTGCAACGGGGGGCACCGCCGATCAGATGGCGGCCATTTGGGGCGCAAGCGATCCTCAGCAAGCCATGTCTGACGGGAAAACCCGACGCGAGATCCCTGAGCCAGGGGAAGACTTTGCCAAATACCAGCAGATCATTAGCCAGCATTATGCGCTTGGGCGTGAGCTAGGCATTCGTGGCACACCGGCGATCTTTCTGCCCAATGGCGACATGGTGGGGGGATACCTACCACCCCGCGATTTGCTCGAGCGTTTAGAGCAAATCCAATAATGAGCAGGAATGAGCGATGATAGAGATTCAACGTCGTCCTGAGGCAGACATTACCCTATTGCCTGAGAGTATCGATCCGCTGCTGCGCCGCATCTACATCAACCGTGGTATTCAAAGTGTTGAGCAGTTGGAGACAACCGCAAGAGCCTTGCACTCTTACCAGAAATTGCATGGTATTGAGGCCGCGGTGAGTTTGTTGTTTGAGGCGATTCGCCTCAATCAGCGCATCATAGTGGTGGGCGATTTTGATGCCGATGGCGCGACCAGCTCTGCGTTGTCTGTACTGGCACTGCGGATGCTGGGATCGAGCAATGTTGACTATTTGGTGCCGAATCGATTTGAAGACGGCTACGGCCTTAGCCCGGAAGTAGTCGATCAAGCGATCGAACTGGGCGCGCAAGTGATCATGACCGTCGATAATGGCGTGTCATCGATTGAGGGCGTGCGCTATGCCAAGCAGCAAGGGCTTACGGTGTTGGTGACGGATCATCACCTACCTGGCCATGAATTGCCTGAGGTCGATGCGATGGTCAATCCAAATCTCGACGAGTGCGCGTTTCCGTCTAAGGCGCTGGCCGGTGTCGGTGTCGCTTTTTATTTGATGATGGCGCTGTGCGTCCATATGCGAAAAGCGGGATGGTTTGCTGAACAAGGCATGGCGGAGCCCAAATTGATGGAGCTGATCGATCTTGTGGCGCTGGGCACGGTCGCAGACGTAGTGCCTCTGGATGAGAACAACCGAATTTTGGTGCATCAAGGGCTGCAACGTATCCGTGCGGGCAAAGCAAGGCCAGGTATTCAAGCGTTGATTGAAGTGGCGAAGCGCGATGCAAAGCGTCTCGTTGCCTCAGATTTTGGTTTTGCCTTGGGGCCAAGAATCAACGCCGCCGGTAGACTGGACGATATGTCGTTTGGGGTTGAACTGCTGATGAGCAACAACATCCACGCCGCAAGACGCATGGCTTCTGAACTTGATGGGCTGAATCAAACGCGCAAAGAGATTGAAGAGGGCATGAAGCAAGAGGCGATGGCGTTTTGTGAGCGGTTACAGTTTGGTGAAGGGAGCCAGCTTCCTTATGGACTGGTGCTGTTTCAACGCGATTGGCA